>NZ_CAMTTE010000001.1:2016284-2330068 GCF_947077775.1 Salinibacter pepae | reverse complement strand
GTGGGCCGCTCCATCGTGGACCTCGTGAACGAGGTGTTTGGGTACCCTGTCGTCATCGTCCGCGTCCGCGAGGACGAGTGCCTCGTCCCGGTCCAGGCCTCGCCCGACGTCGCCGACCACATTTCCAACCCGTCGTCCTTCGACGTGACGGGCGAGAGCGTCGTGGCCACGGCCTTCCGGGACGGGGAGACCGCCCTGTTCGACGACCTGAGTGCCGTCGACGATTCCGCCGACTACGGGGCGGTGCGGGCCACGGCCGTCGTGCCGATCGGGACGCACGGCACCATCTCGGTCGCGGCCCTGGAGGCCGGGGCCATCGCGAACTTCGACCGCCGCCTGATCGAGATTCTCTCAACCTACGCCGCCCTCGTGCTCGACCGGATCGAGTACGAAGGCGAACTCGTCTCGGCCAAAGAGGAGGCCGAGCGCCTGAACCGGATGAAGAGCGCTTTCCTCGCCAACATGAGCCACGAGATCCGCACCCCACTGACCTCGATCATTGGGTTCGCCGAGGTTATCGGGGACGAGGCCACGAATCTGCTGGAGGACTCGGACTCTCCCCCCGACGCCGCCACCACCCTCGACCAGTTTGCCGCCCTCATCGAAGAGAGCGGGCACCGCCTGCTGGAGACGCTCGACACGGTGCTCAACCTCTCGCGGCTGGAGGCCGGCGAGATGGAGCTTGACTGCAGCCCGTTGGACCTGGCGGACGAGGTGGCGGAGGCCACCGACCTGTTCGAGCCCCAGGCCCTCACCGAAGGCATCGACCTGCAGGGAGAGACGGCGGAGGGGCCCCTCTGGGCTCGTGTCGACGAGGGCGGCCTGCGCATTGCCCTCCAGAACCTCATCTCCAACGCCCTCAAATACACCGAGGAGGGCGGGACGGTCCGCGTCCGGGCCGGCCGGAGGGGGGACGACGTGGTCCTGGAGGTCGAGGACACCGGTGTGGGCATGGACCCCGACCACGTGCCGGAGCTCTTCGAGCCCTTTCGCCAGGCGTCGGAGGGGACGGGCCGGACGTACGAGGGCACGGGCCTCGGCCTGGCCGTCACGAAGCAGGCGATCGAGCAGATGGGCGGCACCATCGCGGTCGAGACGGCAATGGGCGACGGCAGCTGCTTCACCGTGCGGGTGCCCGCGGCGGACGCCCCGAACCCGGCCTAGGGGCGCAGGCGTGGAGACACGGAGAAAGGTTTTGGAAATTTGCCCGCGGCCTGCACCAATCGGCACCCAGACGGTGGACGCTTTCCCCGCTCCTACCTATCGTTTGGGATGAAGCTAGGGGTGTTCGGCGCCGCACGGCGGCCGGGCTGAGAGAGTCCCTCCGAACCTGATCCGGGTCATGCCGGCGCAGGAAAGCACAGTTCTCCCCCGTCGCCCGCCTGGGCGCGTCCACCTCTGGCTTCGCGCGTGCCGTTTCCCTTATCGACTACGCGAAGCCCCATGGACCTGACTGCCCCCCTCGACACCCGCGCCTTCTCCGTGCCCCCCTTTGCGGAGGCCTGCCTGGCCCACGCCGACGAGACGTGGACGGCGGCCTTCGACCACCCGTTCGTCCACGCCCTCGCCGAGGGCACGCTGGAGGCGGACACCTTCACGTTCTACCAGATGCAGGACGCGCGCTACCTGGAGGCGTTCGCCGACGCCGCCTCTCTCCTCTCCACCCAGTGCACAGACCCGGACGACACGCTCTGGTTCATCGACGCGGCCCGCCTCGCGATCGTCGTCGAGGGGGAGCTCCACGAGGGCTACGGCGAGGCGCTCGGGTACGGCCCCGACGACATCCGCCAGCTCCAGCTGACCCCAAACAACCGGGCCTACCAGAACCACATGATCGAGCGGGCCCAGCGGGGGACGCTCGTGGCGGGCACGGCCGCCCTCACGCCCTGCCCCTGGCTCTACGTGGAGCTCGGCCAGCGCCTGGAGCGCGAGATGGGCGACATCCCCGACGACCACCCCTACGCCGAGTGGCTCGCCATGTACCGCGACCCGGAGTTCAACGACTACATGGACAACCTGCTGGAACGCCTGCAACGGTTTGCCGACGCGGCCGACGACGCTGCACGCGAACGCGCCAAGACGGCATTTACCACGAGCGTCCGCTACGAGTGGATGTTCTGGGACCAGGCCTGGACGCAGCAGGAGTGGCCGGTGTAGGAGCGCCTCCGCGTTGCGGGTCCGGCGCCGAAGCGGCCTACAACTGCAGCGTCACGTAGCCCTTCGCCTCCAGCCGAAACAGCTCGTGGAAGCCGTTTGGGGCGGTGTCGATGCCATCGAGAAGATCGCCCTCGGTCACGCCTGTCTTTTGCATCGCGAGGCCGCACGCCACCACGCGAACCCCGGCGTCGAGGCTCTTGCTCAGGGCGTTGGCGTGCGGGCCGCCCGCCACGAGGCCCTTCACGGCGGGCCCCACGACCACCACGTCAGCGGCCGCGGCCGCAAAGCCGTCCGCCTCGCCGGTGAGCGAGGTGCGAGCGCTCATGAGCACCACCGGGAGCATGTCGGCACTGCGGACGAGGTAGGCCGTGCGGGGCGCCTCCGCCGCGGCCCGCGAGGGCGCATCGGGCGGGGACGTGGTGGGCTGTGCCTGGGCGCCCAGCGGCAGCACGAGGGCCGCTGCAACGAGCAAAAGGGACTGCGCGCGGTGGCACACGAGAGCGTTCATGTTGCAAAAAGTCGCGGTGTAAAAAGTCATGTTGTGAAGGGTCGTGGGGAAGGAGTAGAACGTGAGGCCGTTCAGGCGGCCGCGGGGACGCCGCAATGCGCCCCCGTGGTGTTCAGACGTATGGTGTTCAGACGCAAGGGCGTGCATCACCTCAGAACAGAGACCGGAGGCCCGCCACCACGTCGCGCTGCAGCATCGCCAGGGCCGGCACGATCAGCATGAGCACCGCCGTGCCCACCAGGATGCCACCGCCCAGGCTAATGGCCATGGGCACCAGGAACTGCGCCTCCACGCTCCGCTCCAGGATGAAGGGCGCGAGGCCGAAAAAGGTGGTGAGCGAGGTCAGCAGAATGGGGCGGAAGCGCACCTGTCCGGCCCGGACGAGGGCGTCTCGCCACGAGGTGCCCTCGCCGCGCTCCTCGTTCGCAAAGTCGAGCATCACGAGCGCGTCGTTCACGATGACGCCACTGAGTCCGATGATGCCGAAGATGCTGGGCAGGATCAGGTTGTACCCGAGCAGAAAGTGGCCGAGCAGCGCGCCGATCCAGGCGAAGGGGATCGTGCTCATGATGATGAGCGGCTGCACGTAGGAGCGGAAGGGGATGGCCAGGAGGCCGTAGATCGCGAACAGGGCCAGCAAGAAGCCAGCCTGGAGCGCGCCCTGTGCCTTCCGCTGCTCGCGCTGCTGGCCGCCGAACTGATAGGACAGGGTCGGCACCTGCGCCTGCAGGGCCGGGAGCGTGGCCCGTTCGAGGCGGGCCGTGGCCGCCCCGCCCGTGGTGACGGCGGGATTGACGTCGGCGCTCACCGTGACGACGCGGCGCCCGTCCTGCCGGTCGATCTGGGTGGGGCTGTAGCCGAGTGAGACCGTCGCCACCTCCTCCAGCGGCACCTCGGCGCCGCCGGGCGCGCGGATGCGGTAGTCGTGCAGGTCCGCCACGGCGCTCCGCTGGTCGGCGGGCAGGCGCACGTACACCCGCACCTCGTCCTCGCCCCGCTGCAGGCGGAACGATTCCGTGCCGAAGAAGGCCGCCCGCACCTGCCGGGCCACGTCGCTCAGCGTGAGCCCGAGGGAACGGGCCGCCGGCGTCATGCGGAGGGACAGCTCGCGCTTTTCCTCCCAGTCAACTGTTACGTCCTGGACGCCGGCGTACCGCCGGAGCGTGTCCTGCACGACGTCCGCGGCACGCGTCATGGCGTCGGTCGTGGGGGCAAACAGCTGCACAGAGACCGGGTCGCCGCCCGGGCCGCCCGCGGTGCTGGTAAACGCAAGGGACTGCACCCCGGCAGGGGTTCCGACGGTGTCGCGCCACTGCTCTTCGAGAACCGGGGAGGGGACGCTTCGCGCCTCCGCGTCCACCATCTCAATGCTCACCTCCGCCACGTTCGGGCGCGGGGCCGTAAAGCCGGCCTGCGTGCGGCCGCCCGACGCTACCGGCTGGCGGCTCACGGTCGTGTACGTGTTCTCCAGCAGGCGCTCGCCTGACTGCTCTTCCAGGCCACGGAGGACGCCCAGGCCCTGCGCCCGGAGCCGCTCGGCCCGGCGGGCGGTCTCCTCGGCATTGGTGCCCGGCGGCATCTCCAGCTGGGCCGTCACCACGTTGCCGGGGATGCTGGGGAAGAATTCGTTCTTGACGTACCCGTTCGCCACGAGACTAAACGTGACGACGAGGAGCGAGAGCCCGCCGGCCAGCGTCACCCCGTAGCGGCGGGTGGCGAACCGGAGGAGCCCCGTCAGCGGCCCGTGGACGAACGCCACGAGGCGGTCGTGGACCCCGGCACGGACCCCGTCAAGCCATTGGCCCACGGCGGTGGACGGGCCGTCGTCGCCGGTGCCGTGGGACAGGTGGGCCGGCAGCACGAAGAGCACCTCCACCACCGACACGATCAGCACGAAGATGACGACCGTGGGGATGTCGCCGAGAAACTTCCCGATCGTGCCGCCCACGAAGAGGAGCGGCGCGAACGCGGCGATCGTCGTGAGCACGGCAAACACCACGGGCGTGGCCACGCGCTGGGTGCCCTCCACGGCCGCCGTCAGCGGGGCGCCCGCGCGCTCCTGCTCGGCGTAGACGTTCTCCACCACCACGATGGCGTCGTCCACCGCAATGCCCATCGCGATGATGAAGCCGAACACCGACAGCATGTTGATCGACACGCCGAACTGCTGCATAAAGACCAGCGCGCCGACGAACGAGAGAAGGATGCCCGAGGCGGTCCAGAACGCCTTCCGGGGGGCCAGAAAGAGCGTGAGCACCACCAGGACGAGAACCAGCCCCAGGACGCCGTTCTCGACCATGATGGTGAGGCGCGTCCGCAGGCTCTCGGCACTGTTGCGCCAGACGGTGGCCTCGATGCCCCGCGGCAGGGACGGCCGAAGCGTCTCGCTGAGGTAGGTCGTGACCGCCTCCTCCACGGCCAGCGCCTGCTCGTCGCCCGTCCGGAAGACGTTGAGCAGGACGGCGGGATCGCCGTCAAATCGCGTGCGGAGGTCCGAATTCTGCTCAAACCCGTCCACGACGGTCGCCACCTCCCCAAGCCGCACGTTGGTGCCGTCACTCCGGCTTAGCAGGACGATGTCTTCGAAATCCGACGTCGTGTAGTTCTGTCCCTCGGTCCGAATGGTGATGTCCGAGTCCTCCGTCTCGATGCTGCCCCCGGGGAGGTCGAGGCTCCCCTCGCGGACGAGCCGCGACACCTGCGCCAGCGTGAGCCCGTGCGCCCGCAGGGCATCGCGGGACACTTCGATAGAAATCTCCTCGTCGGGCACGCCACTGACCTCCGCGTACGAGACCTGCGGGGTGCGCGTGAGATCCCCCTCGGCGCGTTGGGCGGCGTTTTTGAGGGCGCGCAGGGACGCCTCTCCGTGGAGGGCCACCTGGAGCACCTGCTCGCGGTTGGTCACCTCCGTCACGACCGGCTCCTCCGCGTTTTCGGGAAACGACGTGACGCGATCGACCTCCGACTTGATGTCGGTGCGGGCGCGGTCCAGGTTGGTGCCGCGCTTCAGCTCCGCGGTCACCACCCCAATGTTGTCCGCCGCGGTGCCCAGCAGCCGGTCGATGCCCTCGACGCCCTCGATGCGGTCCTCCACGCGCCGAATGATGTCGTCCTCCACGTCCTCGGGGGCAGCGCCGGGGTAGCGCACGCGCACCTCCACGGCGTCGAGGCTGAACTCGGGAAAGTTCTCCTGCACCACGAGCCCCCCGGCCACGCCCCCGCCGACCAGGAGGAGCATCATAAGCAGGTTGGCCGCCACGCCGTGACGCGCAAACCAGTCAATGGCGCGGTTCATGAGACACTAGAGGGGAAAGCGGAGTGGGGCAATGCCCCCTCCTGGCGATTCATCGACGTGAGGGAGAGGCGCTGCGACGAGAAGCGGCTACAAACAGAAAAAGCCCCCGCTCCCGGTCCGGAAACGGGGGCCAAGTCTGCACGTCCCGGCGGGACTACAGGTCGTTGAGCCAGGCGCGCAGCATCCAGCGGTCCTCTTCAATCTGCTCACTGAGGTCCTCGAGCACGGAGACCGCACCGGCGTCGTCGGCCTCCTCGGCCCGCTCGGCGAGATGCTGCACCTGCTCGTCGAGGGCCGCGAGGTCCGCGATTACGACCTCGACCATCTCTTCGGCCGCCGGGGTGCTCGGGTCCTCCTCCAGAGAGGCCAGATCCAGAATGTCGGCGAGGGTGTGGACGGGCCGGTCGCCCCGGCTGCGCACCTGCTCGGCGATCGCGTCGATGGCATCGTTCCAGAAGGTGTAAAGCGTCTCGAACTCCTCGTGGAGCGTAAAGAAGTGGGGACCGGTCACATTCCAGTGGTAGTGCCGCACCTTCTGGTAGAACACCGTGGCGTCGGCCAGAAGGTCGTTCAGCCCCGTCGTTACGTCGGCCTCCGCCCTCTCCGGGGCGACGTCCGTGCTAGGGGCGGAAGCGGTCGTCGTGTTGGGGTCGGGAGCGGACATAAGGGTCAGGGGGTCGGGTTTTGTGGCGAGAATACCGCGAACCAGCCGTCGTCGGAGGCCTGTGGGCCCCTTCGGTGTCGTGCACTTTCTGCAACTACTTGTATTTACATGTGTTTCTTATGGGCGGCCGGGCCGTGTGAAGCCTACGTTGGCGCGTCTGCCCGATCGTGGCGGGGCGGCGGACGGCTGCGATCCGCCCTACACGTGCAGCGCGAAATGCTGGAATGCGAAGAGGGCGGCGAACGCCAGCGTGGCGGCCGCCCCCGCGGTAGGCCCGGGCACATCCTCCAGCGCATCCGGGATGAGCTCCGCGAAGACCATCCAGATCATCGCGCCGGCCGCCAGCCCGAAGCCAACCGGCAAAAACGGCTCGAAGACGAGCACGAACAGAAAGGCGGGGACCGCCATGAGGGGCTGCGGCAGGCTCGTAAAGATGCTCCACCCGGCCGCCTTCCAGAGGGGCGTGCCGCGCGGCACGAGCACCAGGCTGATGGCCAGGCCCTCCGGAATGTTGTGAACGGCGATGGCCGCGGTAATGAACGCCCCCAGCTCGTCGCCGCCCCCGTAGGAGACGCCCACCCCCACCCCTTCGGCAAACGAGTGCGCCGTCATGATCCCCAGGATGAGCAGCGCCTTCCGGGCGTCGGCCCCCGCAAGCTCGGCCACGTCGCGGTCGTCGCCCCGGCTGATAAAGGTGTTGGCCCCCAGGATGAGGACCAGACCGACCAGAATGCCGACCAGGGTGCGGCCCGTGCTCAGCACAGATCCCTCAGCGATGAGGCTGTGACTGGCCGCCAGCATGAGCCCGCCCGCGGCGGCGTTGAACACGCCGAGCCACCAGTCGCCCACGTCCCGCACGAACAGGAAGGGCACCGCGCCCAGGCCGGTGGCGACGGCCGTAATGGTGGCGCCGAAGAGAACGACCCAGACGCTGGTTTCGACAACCATTGCCAGTGGAGTATGGAAGAGCGTGGAAGGCTGAGGGGGGGCAACGGCGTCCCCCAGGCGGATGCCTCTCGGCCCGGCCCGGGTCGCACGCGGCCCCTCTCGCATTTGATTGTTGTCGGCGCCCCCGCATCGTTCCCTCCTGTCGGCTCTGGATGAGCCCCGCCTCCTACAGCACTTCGAGGGGGTGGGGGATCGTCGACCGGCTCAGGTCGAAGCGGTCCATAAACTCGCAGACGCAGATCTCGCCGGCGCCGCGGTAGATGAGGTCCACCATCCGCAGCCGGACCGGGCTGGCGAGCGCCTCGAGCCGGTCGGCACGGGTGTCAATGGTCGGCTCGGAGAGCATCTCCTCCGGCGACGCACCGCAGGGACAAGACGGAGCAGGGTCGGCCTTGCAAATGAAAACGGTTGGGGGCTCTTCAGGCAGGCGTGTCCGGCAGGGGGCTCTCGACCCCCGAATCCGTGGGCTCCACGTCCGCCTCAGCCGCATCCACCGCGCCGGACACCTCGAAGAAAAACCGGTCCTCCCCCAGCATTCTCGTCACGCCCGCCTCATCGAGCATGTCCTTCACCGGTCCCTTCACGCCGGCCAGGTAGAGGGCGACATTGTGCCGCCGGCAGGTTTCGATCACCTTCTTCAGGGCCCCCACGCCGGTGGAGTCGATGCGGTTGACCGGGTACATGTCCACCACGGCCGCCTGGAGGGAGGGGTCCTGCGTGTCGATCCGCCGCACGAGGTCCTGAAACGCGGACGCAGTCGCGAAATACAGGTTGGCGTCCATCCGTGCCACCACCACATTGCTTTGCGTCAGGGCCTCCGGGTTGCGCTTGAGGTTGCGGTACGTGTCGGTGCCGGGGAGACGCCCCATGATGGCTGTATGCGGGGTCGAACTCTGGTAGATCACCACGATGAGGGAGACGATCACCCCTGCAAGAATGCCCTCTTCAATTCCCAGGGCGAGGGTCGCCACGAAGGTAAGGGCCATCAGGCCCAGGTCCTTCCGATCCACGTCCCAGAGGTGCAGGGCCTCTTTCCATTCGATGAGCCCCGAGACCGCCACCATGATGATGGCGGCCAGGACGGCGTTTGGCAGGTAGTAGAAGAGGGGAGTGAGAAGAAGCAGGGTGAGGGCGATGACGCCCGCAGCGACGAGCCCCGCGAGGGTCGTCCGGGCCCCGGCCTCGTCGTTCACGGCCGTTCGCGAAAACCCGCCCGTGGTGGGGTACGCGCTAAAAAAGGCCCCGGCGATGTTGGCCAGGCCGAGACCAATCAGCTCTTGATTGGCGTCGATGTCGTACCGGTGCCGCCCCGCATACACCTTGGCCACCGCGATGGACTCCATAAACCCGACGAGCCCAATTGCAAGGGCACTCGGCGTCAGGGCCCAGACATTCTCCATCCCGAGCGGCGGCAGCGACGGGGCCGGAAGCCCGCCCGGCACACTTCCCACAATGCTGACACCGTGTTCGTCCAGCCCGAAGGCCCATACGAGCCCTGTAGTCGTCATGACGGCCACCAGTGCCCCGGGAATGGAAGGGTTTAGCTGACGGAGGCCCACCAGAAGAAGAATGCTGCCCACTCCCAGCAGTACCGTCAACGGATCGATCTGCCCAACCCGCCCGGCCGCCGCCCACAGAATCTCGTGGATGTAATTGGACCGTGGCAGGTCGATGCCGAGCAGATGCTTCAGCTGACTGAACCCGATGATGAGCGCCGCGGCCGAGGTAAACCCGCTCAGGACCGGGTGCGAGAGAAAGTTGACCAGAAAGCCGAAGCGAGCCACGCCGAGCCCGAACTGGAGCACCCCCACCATGAGCGACAGCAGCAGGGTCAGTCCGATGTAGAGTGCGGGGTCTCCGTTGGCCAGCGGCCCCACGGCCGCCGCCACCAGCAGCGACACCATGGCCACGGGGCCCACCGCCAGTTGCCGTGAGGTTCCAAACAGGGAGTACACGGCCAGCGGGACGAGCGAGGCGTACAGCCCGTAGATCGGCGGCAGGCCGGCAATGAGGGCGTACGCCATGCCCTGGGGGATGAGCATGACCCCCACCGTCAGGCCCGCAGACAGATCCCCACGCAGCTGGTCGCGTCCGTAGTCGGTCAGTTGCTGGGCAAGTGGAAAAAGGCGGGAGAAGAACGACATGCGGTCCGGCATTCCGAATCAAGTCCAACGTGAGCACCATGGGCTCAGGCACGAAAACGGCGGGTACGGCCCCCAGAGTGGGCCGTGCCCCCCACCCGCAATCCCCAGTTTCCGCCAAACCCGAAAAGGCGCCCGGGACAGCCCCGGACGCCTTTCCGCCGCGGAGGCAGGGGAGGCCCTATGCCGCCACCGGCTCCTCGGACGTGGATTCGTCGGCCTCGTAGTTTGCGAAGTGGTCGTTCACGTACTTCACCGAGTGCCCCGTCCGCGCCAGGTACGAGGAGGCGGCCGCCGCCCGCGCCCCGCTGCCGCAGTGCACGAGCAGCGTCTTGTCGGTGGGCAGCTCCGTCTCGTACTCCGGCATGCGGGTGTAGGACGCGTTCAACGCCCCCTCCACGTGTCCCTCCTCGAACTCCGAGCGGTAGCGCACGTCGAGCACGGCCGTCGCCTCGTCCTGCAGCTCGGCGTCGAAGTCCGCAAACGTGATCTCGTCGATCGTCTCGCTCGGGCCGCCCGCCTGGAAGTAGCGCTGGAGCGTATCGATCTCTGCAAAGCCCGTCACGTTGTCGTATCCGATGCGCACCAGGTCGCGAACGGCCTCCTCCACGTCCCCGTCGTCTGCGATCAGCACGATGGGGGTGGTCTCGTCCTCCACCAGCGAGCCGACCACCGTGTTGAAGGTGTCGTTCATCGGCGCATAGAGGCTGCCGGGAATGTGGTGGGCCATGTAGGCCGACCGGTCGAGCCGCGTGTCGATGATGAGGGGCGCCTCGTCCGCGGTGGCGTCCTTGAGTTCGCGCACCGTCAGCTCGCGCGGGGAGGGCAGCGAGCCGAGCACCGGCATCCCCTCCTTGTTGTCCCGCTTCATGCGGGCGAAGTAGATCTGCGGCTCCGGCTGGTCGGCCAGGATCGCGTCGACGAACGCATCTTCGTCCTCGCGGGCCGCGTCGATCATCGGGTTGAACTGCTTCTCGTACCCGAGCGTGGACTGCGGCACCGCGCCGAGGGCCTTGCCGCAGGCCGATCCGGCCCCGTGCGCCGGCCACACCTGCAGGTGATCCGGCATCTCGAGCACGCGCTGCACCGACGCGTACAGGGTGCGCGCCGACGGCTCCATCGCCCCCTCCACCTGCGCCGCCGACTCCAGAAGGTCCGGCCGCCCGAGGTCGCCGACGAACACAAAGTCGCCGGTCAGAAGGCCCATCGGCTCGTCCGCCCCACCGCCGCGGTCCATCACGAGGAAGGACAGGTGCTCCGGCGTGTGGCCCGGCGTGTGAAGGGCCGTAATCTCGATGTTGCCAACCGTGAACGTGTCGCCGTCGTAGAGCCACGTCACGTCGTAGTCCCCGCCGCTTTGTTTCGGCCCCTGTGCCCACTCGTACTTCCAGTTCTCGTCCCCCTCGTCCGAGAGGTAAAGCGTCGTGTCGAACCGCTCGGCCAGCTCGCGGGCACCGGACAAGAAGTCGGCGTGGATGTGGGTTTCGGTGACGGCCGTAATTTCGAGGCCCTCGCGTTCGGCAAGGTCGAGGTAGCGGTCGATGTCGCGCTCCGGGTCCACCAAAAGCGCCTCGCCGGTCTCTTGGCACCCGATGAGGTACGCGTACTGCGCGAGCTTCGCGTCGTTGATCTGTCGGAATAGCATGGGAGAGAATTGGTTGGGTTCGGAAGGGCAGAAGAGGGGGCATGAAACAATGGACAGGGGGCGACGCGCGGAGCCCCCCTCCGCACATCGTGTTGTGAAGCGTAGGGTGTCGTGAAGCGTAGGGGCGTCCGTCCCACACGCCCCACTCAGGGGCCACGTCCCCCATCCCACTCGACTCTAGGTTTCCCTCGCCGTGTCCGAGGCCCCGGTCCATTTCTACCGAAAACTCGCGCGGCCGGCACGCCGCGCGTCGGCCTTCCGGTATGTTATTTCATGTATTAACAAGCACAAGCTCGCGTAATTGTATTTTTGGGAGATGGAAATGGTTCCGGTCACGGGTGTGGCCCCTCTTCTACGGGAGTGCCTCCGGGGAGGCTGTTCGTCGGAGCCGAAAGGCGTTGCCCGTCACGAGAATACTGCTCAGCGTCATAATGACGACCGCGGCGATCGGATGCAACAGGCCCGCAACGGCGAGGCCGAGGCCGATGGCGTTGTAGCCGAACGTCCACCACAGATTCTGCTGGATGACGCGGTGGGTGCGGCGGCCGAGGTGCTGGAGCCACGGGACGAGCCGGAGGTCGGGGTTGTAGAGGGTCACGTCCGCGGCCTCCATGGACACCGAGGCCCCCGACGACAGCGCGATGCCCACGTCCGCCTCGGCCAGCGCGGCCGCGTCGTTGATCCCGTCGCCCACCATCACGACCGGCCCGTGCGTGTCTCGAAGGGCCGCGAGCCGGTCGACCTTCTCGTCCGGGGCAAGCCCCGCCTCCGCGCGCACCCCGAGCCGGTCCTCCAGCCGCCGCGCCGCCGCGGGCCGGTCGCCCGTAAGCACCGATACGGCCTCGGATCGCTCCCGGACGGCCCCCACTACGGCCTCAGCGTGCGGCGCCACGCGCTCCTCGATGCTCAGGAGGCCCACTACGGCGGCCTCGTCCACCACGTAGAGCGGGGTGCGCCCCGCGTCCGCCTCGTCGGCAAACGCCTCGTGGAGACGCGGCGCGCCGGGCACGCCCAGCGCATCGAGCAGTCGCTCGTTGCCCACGCCCACCCGACGCATCCGCCCGTTCACCTGCACCCGGCCCACCACGCCCGCCCCGGGGTGGGTCGTCACGTCGGCGACCGCCGGGAGCGACAGGTCCCGGTCCCCCGCCGCCTCCACGACGGCCGTCGCGAGGGCGTGGTTCGTGCCCTGCTCCACGGCGGCGGCCCGCCGGAGCACCGCGTCGTCCGCCGGCGCCGGAGCTTCCTTCACAGGAACCGTCTCCGGGCGCAGCACCCGCACCGAGGGCGCCGTGAGTGTGCTCAGCGTACCCGTCTTGTCGAACGTCACGGCCGTGGCCCGGGCGAGGTCCAGCAGCGTGCGGCCCGAGCGCACCAGCACTCCCTTCCGCCCGGCCTGCTCCAGGGCCACGGTGAGCGAGAGGGGGATGGCGATCCCGAGGGCACAGGGGCAGGTAATGAGGACGACGCTGAGCGCCACGTAGAGCGCCTTTGAGAACCCGACCGCCCCCCACCAGCCCGCAAACGCGACGAGCGCCAGCCCCACGACGCCGGGAATGAGCCACCGGAGAATGCGATCGGTGAGGCGGGCGAGGCGCGGGGGCTGCTCCAGGGCCCGGTGCATCATTTGCGCCACGCGGGCGAGGCGCCGGTCCTCCGCCACCGCCGTTGCGTCGACCGTGAGGGCCCCGTCCTGGGCCGTCGTGCCGGCGTACACCGTATCGCCCGCCTCTTTGACGACCGGCTGCGACTCGCCCGTCAGGCTGCTCTCGTCCACGTAGCTCCGCCCCCCCACCACCGTTCCGTCGACCGGGATGACGTCCCCCGCCGGCACCCGAATCCGGTCGTCCACTCGCAGGTCGTCGGGAACGACCTCCCCAGGGTCGGGGCCCAGGCGCACGTACGTGGTGTCGGGCACCTGCACGAGGCGGCGCAGCACGCGCGTGGTGGTGTCCTTGGCGCGGGCCGTGAGGTACCGGCCCAGCGTATAGAGCGCCAGCAGCATGACGGCCGTTTCGAGGTAGATGGGGCCGGTGCCCCGGGCGTAGCTCACCCCGCTTACGACGACTGCGCTCGTGGTGCCGAGCGTAAACAGCACGTTCAGGGTGAGCCCTCCTCCTCTCAGGTCGTCCCAGGCGGAGCGGAGGAGCGGCGGCCCGAGCAGCAGAAGCGCCGGCACGGCCGCCAGCAGCAGCACCCAGTGGGCCGTTCCCACCTCGTGCTCCAGCCGCCGCAGGGCCCCGAACCCGTACCCCGAGCTGATCGCCAGGCTGAAGACCATGACGAACCCCGCCATGAGGACGCCGGCGAAGAGCCGCACGAGGAGGGTCTGCTGCTCGTCGGAACGGGTCGCCTCCTCGTCGCCAAGCGTCTCGGCCCGCATGCGACACCCGTAGCAGCAGTAGTGCGTGCGGCCGGCCACGCCGGAGACGGCGGTGTCCTCCGTCCCGGAGATGGGCATGTCGCAGTGGTCGCAGCGCTGCATGGGACAATCGGCGTGCGAGGGGCGGACGGCAAGCAGGGGGAGGCGCTATCGGGCAGGGGCGGGCATCCGGTTCGGCGACGCCTGCGCGACGAGACGGTCGTACAGGGCCGGGCCGACCGCTCCCGACGGGCCCCGGGCGGCGGTGTCGTCATTGCCGCCGGGCACGGTCTGATTCTCGGAGGCCTTCAGTTCGTCGGGCGACCACGTGTCGGACCGTCCCTCGGTCGCCGCCCGCACGGACGCCACCTCGTCGGGGGTGACCTCCCCGTAGTCGTTGTCCCAGGACTGCCGGATGTGCGTGATGACCGCGGCGATCTCCTTGTCGCTGAGCGTGGAGCCCCAGGCGGGCATGTTGCCGTTGTAGGTCGCCCCTTGGACTTCAATTTCGCCCTGCAGGCCGTGGAGCAGGATGCGGATCACCTGGCCCTTGTTTTCCACCCACCGCGTCCCGATCAGCGTCGGGAATGCCCCCGAGATGCCCTGCCCGTTGGACTGGTGACAGCTCGCGCAGCGGGCGCTGTACACCTGCGCGCCGCTCACCGGCTCCGGCTCGGGCGGCCCGGTGCGCTGGGCCACGGGCTCCGGGGACTGGAGCCACGGATCGGGGCTGAAGTCGCCCATGTAGGCCCCCAGGTAGAACGTACTGAAGAGCAGGACGCCGAAGATCAAAATCCAGAGCCACATCTTCGGGGGCTCTCCCCCTTCCGGCGGCAGGGGCTCCTCGCGGAAGAGGGGGCGCAGCATGTCAATCGGCTCGGGCGACCGGTCGGGGTCGCTGCGCTGCTCCGGGTCCGGCTCGGGCGGGGACGAAGGGTCGTCGGCCATGATGCGTGGGGGAGACGGGAAGAGTGGAGTGCTCGACGCGGCGTCGCGGTGCCGGATCAGTTGGAGGCCTCACGATCCATGGGTTCAAGCTCCAGGGTCATGAGGTAGTCGTAGAGGGCGAGGGCTCTTTCGGTGGCCACCACCACGCTGTCGCCCGGCGGCGCGTACTCTGGACTGATGGGCACCGTCGTCTCCGACGCCATGACGCTCGACTTCTTCTTCACCTCGAAGAGGTACGGATACGCCGGCATCACCGAGCCCGGGCTCACCGAGCGGGGCTGGTAGAGGTGAGCCAGGTGCCAGTCGCGACTGGGCTGGCGGCTGGCGATGTCGTGGAGGTCCGGCCCCGTCCGCATCGTGCCCAGTTGATGGGTCTCGTCGTACACGTAGTCGCCGGGGCGGGACCCCCGCGGCCCCCATCCGCGGGCCACGTCGGACCCGAAGTCCTCCGGCCGCACCTGCTGGCTGTGGCAGTACATACAGCCCTCCTGCTTGTAGACGTCGCGCCCCAGCTGCTCGGAGTAGGTGTAGTCGGTGGTGCCCGGTGTGGGCTCGACCGTTGAGAGCTGCAGGCGCGGCAGCAGCGTGAGGGCCGTAAAGCTCATCGCGATTGCCGCAAACGCCCCCAGAAAAATCAGTGCAATCCGGGTCATCGTGGATGGGAAGTTCGTGGTGCAAAACGCAGCGTGGGGCGGGCCTACTGTGCACTCTCCTCCGCCGGGCCCGACGGGACGGAGCGGGCCCCGTCCCCGCCGACGTGATCGAAGGTGCCCGCCGGCACCGGGTGGAAGTACGTGGGGCCCTCCGGGCGCTCGCCGCTCTGCACGACGATTTTGGCGAGCAGGTACGCAAACACAAGGTGCCCCACCGTCATGAGCGTGCCGGACACCGACCGCACGACGAGCCAGGGCTTGGTGTCCTCCACGATCGTCAGGAAGGCCACGTCGGGATCGAGCAGCTGCAGGCCCTGAATGACGCCGCCGATGGTGAGGGCCGTAACGTACGCCCCAATGCCGAGGCCCGTGGTCCAGAAGTGGAGGCTTACGAGGCGCTTGCTCCCCCACTCCCAGTTCGTCACGCGCGGCATGATGTAGTAGATGGCCCCGAATGCGATCATCGTCGCAAACGCGTAGACCCCCAGGTGCGAGTGCGCAATGGTGTAGTGCGTGAAGTGGGTGACCTCCTGCCAGTACCGAAACGACTGGAGCGAGCCCTGCAGGCTAACGGCCGTGTAGCTCATGGCCCCGAAGACCACGAACCGGAGCGTCGGGCTGTACTTCAGCTTTTTGAAGTGCCCCACGACGGTGAGGTGGTGGTTGACCGCCACCACGATGACCGGAATGATCATCATCGCGCTAAACACGATCGACACGGTCGCCACCCACTGCGGCGCAGGTCCTCCCACCAGGTGGTGCACCCCGGCCCAGTTGTAGAAGAGGGCCAGCGTCCAGAAGCCCAGATACGACAGGTGGTAGCTGTGCACGGGCCGCCCGATGACCTTCGGAATCAGGTAGTAGGCGGCCGCCAGGCCCGGCGGGGTGATCCAGAGCCCCAGGATGTTGTGGGCGTACCACCAGTTGGCCGTCGCCTCCGGCACCCCGCTGTAAATGGGAAGCAGAATGGCAATCACGAGGAGCGGGCCCCACAGGATGGCCGCGCCCAGGTACCAGACGGAGATGTACAGGTGGCGTGCGTGCCGGTGCCAGAGGGTGCGGACAAACGACACGACCAACAGCCCCATGGCCGGGACGATGAACGCAAACGCCGCGTAGGGCATCTCCACCCATTCGATGGCGCGGGAGTAGCCCGCCAGGATGCCGATGGTGCCCACCAGCACCCCTACGTTCCAGAGCGCCGCACTGAGAAGCAGAAGCCCGCGGCCCCGAAGTTTGGTCTTCAGCAGACGGGCCCAGAGCCACGCGCTCACCCCCACCCCCGCCATCGAAATCCAGCCGTAGATCATCGTGTTGAGGTGGGCGGGGCGCACGCGGCCGAAGGTGAGCCACGCCTGCTGGGTCCACCAGTCCGGAAACTGGAACTTGAAGCTGGCGATGAGGGCCAGCAGGGAGCCCGCGACGAGCCAGAAGGTCCCGCTCACAACGAACGCGATGACGGGCCAGCGCGTCGACGCGTCGACAACGCGACGCCACTTGACGTCTGATTGGGACGTGCCCGCCGAGGGCGCGGGCGTGGACGAATCGTCGGGCATCGCACAGGAAGAACGTTGGGAAGAAACGGGTCAGGCCTCCGGATCAGGCGTGCCGGTCGGCTCGTCTGGGGCGTCGAACACCTGATCCTGCGGCTCCCCCACCGGCTCATCGTCGTCGAAGATGACGTAGGCCTCCGATTTCAGATTGTCAAAGTGCCCCTTCCGCTGGGCGTAAAACAGCACCGTCAAGGTGATCGCGGCGCCGACCACCAGAACGAGCAGAATGGTCAACAAGGGCGTGTAGCTCATGCGCGGTGTTCAGACGCAGGAATGGGAGCCGACGCAGGGGGCCCTGCCGGGGGATGATCAACGCGCACGGCCTGGGACGCATCGGATGCGCCGGCGCGTGCCTCCATGTCGCGCAGGACGAAGTAGTACATCGCCCCCACCAGCAGGGAAGCGGCAAGGAAAAGGGCCAGGACGAGACCGGCCGTGGCCCGCTCAACGTCAAACTGCGGATCAGACATGGAAGGAGAAGCGGCGGCCCTCTTGCTTGTGTTTACAGGTATGAACCAGTGCGTTGAAGCCGGACGGTCCCGGAAGGATCCTCGATGGTGGTCGTCCTACTGATCTTCACAATCAGATCATTTTAACCGATGCGTTCGCTCTCGGTTCTTCGGCTTTTGATCCTCAGCATCCCCCTTCTCATCGTCGGATGCGGCGGGTCCGATTCGGCCCCCGCTAGCTCCCAGACGCCGCCCGACTCTGTCCGGCGGGACGTGGAGCACTCCATCGCGTCGCTGAATGGGATGCGCGAATGAGATGCGCGCCCCCGTAGGAACGCGCACCCCTCAACGTGGCGCGGACCGCGAATGGGCGGTGCAGCAGCTCGCCACGAAGTATCGAAATCCCGCCCAGGGGCCCGACGCGGCGGCGCACCGCCTCCACGAGGAGTTTGTCACATCCCCCGTGTTCACCGGGCGGTGGACCCGAACCCCCCACAGCGGCCACGAGGGCTGGCGCTACGCCCACCGAATTACGGTGCAGCCGTCCTGCCTGGCGTGCCACGCCCCCAAAGACGAGCGCCCCGCGTTCGTAAAGAAGGACCATCCCGAGGACCGGGCGTACGGGTTCGACGACGGAAACCTGCAAGGCGTCCACGCAGTCTTCGTCCCGGATACAAGCGTCGAGGATGAGTTTTAGGCAGCCTGTGCGCCTTCTGGGACTTATCTTGCAACGGTCCTGAAACACCATCGCGGGTTGTAAATACAAGTAAATACCAGACTGAGAGCATCGGTGACCGTTCGCCTCTCTCGTTGACAGCCAACTCGAAGGGCCCATGGACGACGTACACACAGACGGCGCCCCCTCTCTAGAAAAGCGCTTACAAGACCACGACACTCGTCAGACGCTTCACCGTCTCCTCGACAAGCTCGATACGATCGAGGCGGCCCTCGACCGGCTCGACCGCATCGAGGGCGAGGTGCCCCCTCTTCTTCAAACCACCGCCGACGTGGTCGACGACGAGTTAACCCGGGCGGCGGACCGCGGCGTGGTGCTCGACGAACGGGCCGGCGAGGCGCTGCGGCTTGCCGAGAAGCTGACGGAGCCGGAGACCGTCGAGGTGCTGTCGGCCCTTATCGACCGGCTCGACCACCTCGACAATCTCGCCGACCTGGCCGAGCAGGTCCCCGCGGCCGCCACCGTCACGGTAGACACGATCGATGAGGCGCTCACGCGGGCCGCCGACCGGGGCGTGGTCGTTGACGAGCGGGCCCGGGAGGGCCTCCGGCTGCTCGAGAAACTGACGGAGCCGGAGACCGCCGCGGCGCTTGAGCACCTTCTGGACCGGTCCGACCAGATCGACGAGTTGGCGGCCCTCGCCGAGAACGCCCCCGACGCCATCGCCACGGTCGTCGACATCCTCGATGCCGAATACGCCCGGGCCGCCGCACAGGGCTACGACCCAGAGCGCACCCTCCGTCAGGCCTTTGGCGCCCTGAGCCGGCTCGGGACGCTGTTCCAGACCGACGAGTTCGAGGCCCTCCTCCACTCCGGTGTGCTCGACCCCGAGGCCCTCGAGGCCGTCGGCAGCCTCGGCTCGGCGCTCGTCGACACCCAAAAGGAGGCCCAGCGCGGGGACACCCCATCCCAGGGGGTCTTCGGCCTGCTCGGCGCCCTTCGCGACCCCGACGTGCAGCGGGCCGTCGGCTTCATCACCACCTTTGCCAAGAAGTTCGGCCGGAACCTCCGCTCGTGAGTCAGGCCCTGAGCCCCAGATGCCCGCGGGGGTCCTCCGTTCAGTGGACTTCTTCCGTTTGATTTCGTGCACACACCCCCTTCAGACCCATGACAGACACCCATCAGGTTCTCATCGTCGGCGGCGGCACCGGCGGCCTTACCGTTGCCTCGCAGCTCCTCTCTCGGGACGACGCCCCCGAGGTGGCCGTCCTTGAGCCCGCCGACACCCACTACTACCAACCCCTTTGGACCCTCATCGGGGGCGGGGTCTTCGACAAAGAAGAATCCGCCCGTCCCATGAGGGAGGTGATGCCGAGCGGGGCAACATGGATCCAGGACGCCGCCGCGGAGGTCGACCCCGAGGGCAGTACCGTCACCACTCAGGGCGGCGATACCTACGGCTACGACCACCTCGTCATGGCCGCCGGCATCCAGATCGACTGGGACGGCATTCCGGGGCTTGCCGAGTCCGTGGGCCAGCCCGGCACGGGGGTGGTGAGCAACTACTCGTACGACACCTGCGAGACCACCTGGGACGCGATTCAGAATTTTCCGAAGGGCGGCACCGCCCTGTTTACCGAGCCCACAATGGGCGTCAAGTGCGGCGGGGCCCCGCAGAAGATCATGTACCTCTCCGACGATGCCTTCCGCCGCCAGGATGTGCGCGAGGGCAGCCGCATCGCGTTCATGAAGGCGAAAGGGAGTCTCTTCTCCTCCCCGCCCTACGAGGAGACGCTCTACGACGTGGTTGAGCGGAAGGACATCGACCTCAACCTCATGACCGAACTGACGGCATTGGAGCCGTCGAAAAAGCAGGCGACGTTTCAGCACCTGGAGTCCGGCGAGGAGGAGACGATCGACTACGACCTGATCCACGTGGTGCCCCCGATGTCCGCGCCCGACTTCATTGCCGACAGCCCCCTCTCCGACGAGGAGGGGTGGGTGGACGTGGATCCGGGCACACTCCAGCACACGCGGTACGACACTGTGTTTGCGCTCGGCGACAACTCGAATCTGCCGACCTCGAAGACCGGGGCGGCCATTCGGAAGCAAGCCCCCGTGCTGGTGGATCATTTGATGTCCACGATTAACGATGCCTCTCCCGTCAATGGCACCTACAACGGCTACACGTCCTGTCCGTTGGTGACCGGCTACGGCAAGCTGGTGCTCGCCGAGTTCGATTATGACAAGGAGCCGGAGGAGAGCTTTCCGTTCGACCAGACGGAAGAGCGGTACAGCATGTATGCCCTGAAGGCCTACGGCCTGCCCCGCATGTACTGGAACGGCATGCTGAAGGGGCGGATGTAGTCGCCGTGGCCTCGGCCGCCGGCGGATGTGTGTCCCCTCCCCGTCCCGCGACATGGCGCCCCGACGCAGCGCCCCGACGTAGTGCCTACTCCTGGTGCGCGTCCACATCATCGTCGAAGACGGGCTCAAACTCACGGAGGGGCATGCCGTGCTCTACCGCATCGTGCCGGGTGGTGTCGCGGGCCAGTTCGAGCTCGTAGGCCACCCGGTCGCTTCGGTAGTACCGCCGCTGGAAGTAGACGCGCTTGTCGCCCTCCGTCAGCGACAGGCGCTCAATGAGGAGCAGGGCCTCCCCGGCGTCCACGCCGAGCAGGTCCGCACTGGGGGCGTCCGCGTTGGCGGCCGTGATGCGGTAGTGGCCGCGCAGGACGGGAATGTCGTACTCCGCTTCGAGAATATGGTAGATCGTCTCCTCCTCCAGGTCGTGGCCCTCCAGGAGCTGCGCGTAGAACATGGGGAGCCACGTCCGGTCAAACGCAACGGGCCGCCCGTCCCCGAGGCGGAGGCGGTCGAGTCGCATCACGGTCTGGTCGTCCGTATCCAGGTGGACGGCAACCGCGGGCGGGGGGGACTCCGGGGCGTGATGCTCAACCTGAGAGGACGCTTCGAGGCCCGCCTGTGCCATGTCCTGCGCAAAGTCCGTGAGGCGCACGAGGCCCTGCGCGGCCCGGCGCTCCTTGACGAACGAGCCGAGCCCCTGCCGGCGGTAGATGTAGTCCTCATTCTCAAGCGTCTGCAGGGCCCGCCGCACCGTCACCCGGCTCACGTCAAACCGGTCCCCCAGTTGCTTTTCGGAGGGGAGTTTCTCGTCGACCTCGTACGTGTCCTGCTCAATCTGCTCGCGCAGCCAGTCGCTGATCTGTTCGTGGCGCGGGCGTCCCGACTCAAGCTCCATGAAGGGCCTCGTCTGGTGGTGACGACAGTGCGTGGGGCCAAAAGAGTAGCCATGTCACAACAGGAGAACATAGGGGAAGATCCCTACTCGGGGGAGGGGTGCCCGCCTCGCCTCGTCAGAATCAGATCGGCCGCCCCGCCCCGGGAGCCACCGAGCCTCAGGGGAAAAGACCAATTCCGGGCCCGGGGCATTTCGCGGTGGAAGACGGATCGCTCCCACCGACTAGCGCTCCATCTGCACCGGCACGTGCCCGAACGAAATGCGCCGGCGCACGGTGCGGGTGGAACCCGGGGCGTGTTGCAGCTGCGCCTCGGCGGTGAGTGACTGCGGGCGGGCGTCGGCCCCCATCGGCCAGGCGGCCCGGAACCGCGTCGAGTCGCCGGGGGGCCACGTCGCCGTCCGCCCCTCGTCGAGCACCGTGCCGTCGTCCGTCTTCAGGGCCCGCAGGGTAAGGCGGTAGGGCGTCTCCGTGCGGTTGTCCACCGCGACGGCGAGCCGGAAGGTCCAGGGCCCGGACGACTGGGCCCGCACCTGCATTGCCACCACGCGCTCCGTCACGTCGGTGGCCGGCAGCAGGTCGTCGCCGATCCGGAGGGGGGCGTCGGGCGACCGGGTCCCCAGCGTGTCGGCCGGGGACTCCTGTTCCTCGGCCACCGGCCCCGCCCCCTCCTCCCCACTCAGCAGGTAGCTACGCACCAGAGTCATGCCCTCAATCCCGAACGCGAGCCCGAACGCGAGAATGAGAAAGAAGCGGACCACCCAGGGGTTGACCTCGTCGGGCACAGACGGGGACGGGGCATCGTCCGTCTCGGAAGAAGGGGAATCGTCCATCGAACAGAAGTCCAGGAATCGTCGAGACAGCCACCGGACGGGTGCAATCTAAGTAGACACGCAAAAGACCCTTCCCAACAAGTCATTCCGGGCGCAGCGAAGCGGGGTCGAGACCCGAGCGAAGCGACTGATGAAATCAATCTCTTCGAAGATCAGCAGAAGCGACCTTCGGGCCGGTATATTTCCCAATCAGCGTTCGCGCTGGACCCAGTAAGATTCGTCGACTCGCCTTTCCCTCCGGTCGTCGGTCGCTCAGAATGACTCTCGAATAAACGTATTTCTGCGTGTTTACATAGGCCTCTCCGTCCCAGCACAGGAGCGCCGGGCGCCTCCGTTCTGGCGCCCATGCGCGTCTACATCGGCGCCGGGAACGCCCCCGGCGAGAAGAGCCCGTCCATGACCATCTCGGCCAGCGGCAGCGTGTAGGCGATGAGCACCAGCGCCACGGCCACCCCCATCCACAATTTCAGGTTGTCCAGGATCTTCGGCGAGTGCTCCGGCCCCGAGAGGGGAGGCGGGATCACGTCGTCCACGTTGGTGGCGGGGGCGCCGCTCCACCACGTGCCCCCGATTACCACGAGGAAGAGCACCATCGACACGAAGAGAATGGTGCCCCCGATGGCCACCTGCCAGTCCATCTCCGCCATCGTGCCGAACGGCACCTCGTAGTCGATGCCCGCGTACTGGGGCTCCGCCACGCGGCGCGGCACGCCCGCCAGGCCCTGCCGGTGGAGCGCGTTGGACATCAGTGTCATCCCGATGAACCAGGTGTAGGGCTGGGCCAGGGCCAGGTTTTTGAACTTGAGCGCCTTCCCCGTCAGCTGCGGCAGCAGCCAGTAGGTGATGGCCATGAAGGTGAGGGCCACCGCCGTGCCCACCGTGAGGTGGAAGTGGCCGGGGATCCACGCGGTGTTGTGGACCAGCATGTCGATGTTGAGCGAGGCGTTAATCATGCCGCTGAAGCCCCCCGCGGCGAACATGATGCCGGCCAGCGCACAGCCCACGAAGGCGGGCTGGCCCCACGGCAGCGCCCCCATCCAGGCGAAGTAGCCGCTGCCGCCGCGCTGCCGCGCCCCGTGCTCCATCGACGAGATCACCGTGAAGGCCGTCATGAGGCTCGGCAGCAGAATGACGAGTGTCATGATGAGCGCCCACATCTTGTAGACCAGGCTGATGCCCGGGTCCGCGTACTGGTGGTGGTAGCCGATGGGCGTGGACAAGAGCAGGAAGAAGATGAAGACGACGCGGGCGAGCGGATCGCTGAAGAGACGTCCGCCCGAGAGCTTCGGCAGAATGGAGTACCACACGAAGTAGGCCGGCAGCAGCCAGAAGTACACCACCGCGTGCCCGAAGTACCAGAAGAGCGTGCGGGGCAGCAGCGGATCAATCTTCTCGACGATGCCGAGCGACCACGGAATGAGGAGCACGACCACCTCCAGCGCCAGCCCCAGCGAGCAGAGGTACCACATGAGCCACGTGAAGATCACCATGTAGGTCTGCAGTGGGATCCGGGCGTCGGGGTTCTCGGCCCGCCACTTCCGGTACGTCCAGAACCAGTCCGCCCCGGCCAGCCACGAGCCCACGACCAGCAGCGCCGCCCCGATGTAGAAAAGCGGGTGCGCCTGCAGCGGCGGGTAGAACGTGTAGAGGACCGCTGCACTTAGGCCGCTGCCCGGCACGAGCCCGCCCAGGATGGCCGTGGCCGTCATGGTCGTCCCCACCACCATCATTACGAACCAGCTCCACGAGAACGCTGAGCTCTCCGGCTCGCGCTCCATGGTGCGCGTGACGCCCCACTGGTACAGCCCCGTGATAAAGAACGTGGTGAACACGAGCGCCAGCAGGACGCCGTGGCCGGTGAGCACATCGTAGTACTGCACCGAGGAGACAAAGCCCCGAAAGACGTCCGTGCGGTGCAGCGCCTGAATGAGGCCGAAGAAGCCCCCAATGGCGAGGGCCACGAACGCGACGATCAAGTTGGCCTTGACGATGCGCGCCGCTTTCGGGTAGTGGTTGACAAACGTCATTGTGATATTAAGTTGCTCTCGTCAAACTCGGATGGGGGGACGGCCTTGATTTCGCCCTGCATGTTGTGGTGGGCCGAGCCACAGTACTGGTGGCAGATGATGCCGTAGCTTTTGGCCTCCGGGAACCGGGTGGTGAAGGTCGCGACCTGCCCCGGGATGACCGTCGAGTTCAGGCCGCTTCCCGGCACCTCGAACCCGTGCATGACGTCCGGGCTCGTCATGTGGAAGGTTATCTTGGTCTTGGCCGGCAGGGTTAGAGGCCGGGTGCTTCCGGGGCGAAAGATAAACTGCTGGGCCAGCATGTAGACCTCGTAGTGGTCGTCACTGATCTTCCGCACCCCGGGCTTTGCAAACGGCCCCTCCGACAGGACGGTCGCCGGGTCGACGGTCTCGCCCGTTTCGACGCCGGGCACCTTCAGGTTCATCACCGTGAACCCGAAGAGCACAATCCCGATGAAGGCGGCGATGAGGAGCAGGGAGAGCCCGATCCAGAGCTTCTCAAAACGATGAACGTGCATGGTCGATCAGGGCTTACTCAATGATGTGGGGGGCGTGCGTGGCAAACTCGACGAAGTACAGCAGCGCGTACAGCACGAGCAGAAGAATGAAGTAGGCCCCCGTGACCGCAAGGGTCCCGTAGGGCTGGAACTCGTCGAGGGAAAGGTCTCGGGCCTTGCCCGAGTCGTCCCCCGCCGCAGCACCGTCGGTCGAGGCGTCGGACTCGTCGGTCGGCATGAAGAGCAGACACACAATTCGGGAGAACGGCGAACGGAAGCGGCCGACGCGGCCCCAACAGGCACACGTGCCGTGTTTCTCACAACTATGGTACGATTCAGCATCTCTTCCCGCAACCCTACGCTCTTGAACAATCGGGTGGGGCGTTCCCCCACTCCCCGCCTGGGGCCCCGCGCCTACGCCGTGGCCGGGCGCCGCTCAATGCGCACGCACCCCACACGGGGGCCCCTCAATCACATTCTCCACGACGACCGCCCGGTCTTTTCCCTTCACGTCGACCCCGTGCAGCACGTCGGACAGGCGATTGTCGCGGATTGTCGCTCGGGGCGCCCGCACCATCACGCCGGCGTGGTCGTCGCCCAGGTCCGTGCCCAACCCGGAAATGCGGAATCCCTCGATGGTGACGTTGGCGGCGTCGACCGCAACGACGTGCGTCTGCTCGTCGCCCTTCAGGTGCGGGCGGTTGGGTCGATGAGCGGCGCGCCGTTGCGGCCGCTGATGTCGTTGTGTTCGACGACCTCCTCGGCGCCGGAGGCATGAGATGGGCCGTGCCGTAACGATGCTTCGTCCATGCACACCCACGGCCCGCAATCCTATGCTCCCACAATAATATGCTCCCACAATAATACTGCCCCCGCCGCGCACGTTGGTTTTTCCTTGACGACGAAGGCCCCCCACGCGATTGCTCTGTCGCAGGCCCCTACCCGACATGCGATCTGTTGCCCCCGCTGCCTCCCTGTTTGCGTTCGTCCTCGCAGGCCTTGCGCTCCTCGGCGTGCCGGACGCCCGGGCGCAGTACTTCGGGCAGAATAAAGTGCAGTACGACCAGTTCGACTTTCGGACGCTGGAGACGGAGCACTTCGTCTTCCACTTCTACCCGGAGGAGGAGCAGGCCGTGCGCGACGCCGCCCGGATGGCCGAGCGCTGGTACGACCGCCACACGGAGGTCTTTCTGCACCGCTTCGACGAGAAGAAGCCGATTATCTTCTACGCCAACGACGCGGACTTTCAGCAGACCAACGTGACCCCGCGGCCGATCAGTCCGGGCACCGGCGGGCTCACCGAGCCGCTGCGAGAGCGCGTGGTCATGCCGTTCGCGTCGTCGTACGGGGAGACGGACCACGTGCTGGGCCACGAGTTGGTGCACTCCTTTCAGTTCGACCTCGGCCTCAACGCGGACAGCCTGGGCATTCAGCTTGGCAACCTCCCGACGTGGCTCATCGAAGGAATGGCCGAGTACCTGTCGGTGGGGCGGCAGGATTCGCACACGGCCATGTGGATGCGCGACGCGGTGCGCCGGGACGACATGCCCTCGTTTGAGGGGCTCGCCAATCCCCGCGAGTACTTTCCCTACCGCTACGGCCAGGCGTACCTCGCGTACATCGGTGGCAAGTACGGCGACCAGGCCGTCACGGACCTCTTCAAACGTGGCGGACAGGTGGGGCTCGACTCCGCCTACGTGGAGCTCTTCGGCGTGTCGGCGGACTCGCTCACCAACGAGTGGGCCCGGGCCACCCGCGATGCGTACGGGCCGCTCATGGAGGGCCGCACGCCGCCCGACGCGGCCGGGCAGACGGTGCTCGCCCCGGAAACGAACGGCGGACGCATCAACATCGCCCCGTCGCTGAGCCCGGACGGGCGCTACGTCGCGTTCATTTCGGAGCGGGAGCTGTTTTCCTTCAACCTGTACGTGGCGGACGCCGAGACCGGGGAGGTCATCGCGGAGCTGGACCGGGCCGGCACGACTGGCCACTTCAATGCCCTGCGCTTCATCAGCTCCTCCGGTACGTGGTCGCCCGACGGGCGGCGCCTCGCCTTCGTCAGCTCCGAGGACGGCGACAATCAGATCACGGTCTGGAACGTCGTGGACGAGGAAATTGAGCGCAGCTTTTCGGTGGACGGCGTCACGTCGATGAAGAACCCGGCGTGGTCCCCCGACGGCGCACGGCTCGCCTTCGCGGGCACCGACGGGGGCATTAGCGACCTCTACGTGCTGGACCTGGAGACGGAGTCGGTGCGGCAGCTCACCAACGACCGCTACGCGGACCTCCAGCCCACGTGGGCGCCCGACGGGGAGACGATCGCCTTTGCGACCGACCGGGCGGAGACGAATTTGGAGACGCTGAGCCCGTCCTCGAACATGGACCTCGGGCTGGTGGACGTGTCGAGCGGGGAGGTGACGGTCCGGGCGCCGTTCGGGGATGCCCTGCACCACAACCCGCAGTTCGCCCCGGACGGACAGAGCCTCTACTTCATCAGCGACCAGGACGGGTTCAAGGACGTGTACCGCATGGACCTGTCGAGCGGCGAGCGCTTCCGCGTGACCCGACTCAAGACGGGCGTGAGCGGCATCACGGCGCTGTCCCCGGCGCTGTCGGTCGCCGCCCAGAGCGGCGACATGATGCTGTCCGTCTTCGCGGACGGCAATTACACCGGGGTGCGTCGGCCCGCCCCTGAGGCGCAGGGCACGCCCCTGAGGGCTGCGTCCACGGCAGGGGGGGCCTCCGCTGCTCGCGTTCCGGCCGCGGCCGACACGACGACAGACGAGGCGGGCACGCAATCCGCCGATACCTCGCGCGTCGCCGGTCTCCTCCCCTCCCCCGCCGCCGCGCAGGACGGCCTCATCGCCGCGAACCTCCGCGACGCCACCACCGGCCTTCCGCCCGACTCCACCCACTACGACGCCGCCCCCTACGCCCCGACGCTGTCGCTGGAGTCCATTTCCCGGGCCAGCGGCATTGGCGTCTCCGTCGGCGGCCCGTTCGGGGGCGGCCTGGCCGGGGGCATCGGGCTCCGGTTTGGCGACATGCTGGGGCACCGGACCCTCGGGGTGGCCGTACAGGCCCAGGGCTCCTTCCGCGACATCGGTGGTGGGGTGTCGTACATGAACCAGCGCGGCCAACTCAACTGGGGCGGCTCCCTCAGCCACACGCCGCTCATCTTCTCCGCCAACACGGTTCCATTTCGGAACGACGCCGGACGGGTCGTCGGCCTCGGAAGTGTGGTGCAGCGCGCCTACATCACCTCCGCCAGTGGCAACGCCTCCTACCCCCTGAGCCCCACCCGACGGTTCGAGTTCTCGCTCGGGGGCACGCGCTACGGCTTCGGGACGAACGTGCGCACCGCGGGCCTCGTCCCCGACGGGACGGAGGCAACCCTGGACGACCAATTCGGCGGCCGGGACCCGAAGTACCTCGCGACGGCGAACGCGGCGTACGTGCGCGACTTTACCACGAACGGCCTCACGGGCCCCCTCCAGGGCGGGCGGTGGCGGATCGGCGTCACGCCGACGGTGGGCTCACAAAACTTCGTCACGGCCCGCGCCGACGTGCGCCGGTATTTCTACGCCGAGCCATTCACGGTTGCCTTCCAGGCGCTCCACGTGGGGAATTACGGCGCCTCGTTCAGCGACGCGTTTGGCATCGGGAACGAATACATCGGCTACCCCTACGGCCAGGGCTTCGTGCGCGGCTACAGCGTGCAGAGCATCGCGAACGGCATCCGGGAGAACGGCGGCTGCACCCGGGTCGGCGACGCCCCCACCACGTCGCCGTGCGCCGAGATCGACCGCCTCTTCGGCACGCGGGCCCTCACGACGCGGGCCGAGATTCGAATTCCGCTGCTGGGCCCGGAGCGCCTTAGCCTCATCCCGTTCCGGTACCTGCCCACCACGCTGGCGCCGTTCGTCGACGCGGGCGTGACCTGGACGAACGACGCGGGGCCGGACCTCTTCACGTTCGCCACCGACAGCGCCGACACGACCATTCCCGTCGTCAGCACCGGCGTCTCCGCCCGCTTCAACATCCTGGGCAGTTTCCTGCTGGAGGCCTACTACGCGCGCCCGTTCCAGCGCCGCGACACGACCTGGGAGCTGGGCTTTCGCATCTCCCCGGGCTTCTGATACGTGAGGCGTGAAACGTGATGTTCGTGCTGCTCCCCCCTCACGCATCACACATCACGTATCACACATCACGCCTCACTCCGGCAGGCCCGGCTCCACCATGAGCACGTCCTCGCGGTCGACGCGCACCACGCCGGGGTCCGCGCCGGTCGGGCTGGTGACGTACTTGCGCTCGGTCATCATGACGGGGGCCACGTCGCTGCCTTTCGATTTGCTGTAGTGGGCGGCGATGGCCGCGGCGACGTAGCGGCGGCGTTTGCCGGGCTCGGCGTCGCGGTTCGGGCGGTGGAGCACGGTGTGGGCGCCCGGCACCCCGCGCGCATGCAGCCACAGGTCGTAGGGCTGGCTGGCGTGAAACGTGAGGTCGTGGTTCTGGCGCGCGTTTTTGCCGACCCACACCTCGAAGCCCTCCCCGAGGTCGAACCGGCGGAACGGGAAGTCGTCCACATCCGCGTCGTCCCGCTCCACGAACGGCAGCAGCTCGGCCTCCCGCTCGTCCCGGAAGGCCTTGATGCCGTCGAGCGTGTCGATCTGGCGGAGGGCCTGGAGGAGCGCCTCGGCCCGTTCGGCCCGCTCGATCGTGTCGTCCAGTCGGCCCTCCGCCTCCTCCCGCGACCGCCGCGTGCTCCGGGCCCGGTCGTAGTAGTGCTCGGCGTTCTCGACGGGCGACTTGGCGGGGTCCACCGGGATGGTGACGGGCGCCCCCTCCTCGAACAGGTCGGGCAACTCGACCTCCTCCGCCCCGTCGGGCACCTGGTCCTGCTGGGCCATGAGGAGGTGGCCCCATCGCTCGTAGCGCCCCGCCCGGCTCTCGCTTTGAAGCTCCTCCACCATGCGCTCGGCGCTGCGGCGTTCGTGCTCGGCCGCCGATTCGAGGGCCTCCTCCAACGGGTCGTAGAGGCGGTGGAAGTGCTGCTCCGCCAGCGTGCGCCGCACGAAGTCGGCCGCCGCGGCGTCCACCGTGTCGAACCGCTCGGCAGGCTCGTCTTCGCGGTGACGCAGCGGGATCAGCGAGAACGCGTCCGGGAACTGCCCCGCGCCGTAGAGTACGGGGGCCGGGTCCTGTAGCGCCTCGCGGAGGGCCATCGACGCCTCGAAGAGGGCCCGCCGCTCGGCCGCCGTGCAGTCTGCGGGCGCGTCGGTCGTCACGCCGGCCCGGTGCAGCGTCTCCCGCGCCAGGTCGCCCCCAAAGAGCGACACGGCCGACTGGACCGCCTGGCGCGTCTTGTTGCGGTTGGGCTTCCATCGGTCCTCGAACCCCTCGAACGTGTCCGGCATCGGCGCGGCGTACGGCTCCGGCGCCGCCGTTCCGGTGAGCGCGTCGTGGCGCTGGAAGGCGGCAACGACCGTGCCGTCGGGCGCCACGTGGAAGGCGTTGGCGCGCGCCCCGAAGAGCTGCCACAGAATCCGGCCCCCGCCGCCCAACTCGATGGACACGAGCCGGTCCCGGTCGGCGATGGACACCCCCGCCACGGACCGGCCGATGACGTCCTCGAAGAGGGTGGCGACGTTGCGCCGGGCCTTGTGGTAGCCGGGGCGGCGAAACAGGTACAGAAACGGCCGCTGCACCGAGCCGCGCACCATCCAGTCCTGCTCTGCTCCACTCAGCGCGACGGTCAGCTCATTCTTCGTCTGCGAGTAGACGTCCCGAACCGTCGTGCCCTCCAGGTCGGCGTGCCATTCGCGGGCGAGGGCGCGAAGGGTGTAGTAGCTGTTGACCACGGGTGTCGTTGGCTCGGCGGGAAGTTCAGTCTAGCATGATCGGTGGGCGGCAACGGGCCCTCACCGTACGCTCGTTCCTCGACCCGTCTCGTTTTCTCCTCCTTCACTCTCCGCACTGCGAGTCGGGTGCATGGAGCGGCCTGCAGGAGCCCCCACATGCTCACGCCCTCGCCACCGGCAGCTCGTCCCACCGGGTCGTGTAGCGGGGGGAGGTGTGGTCGCGCGTCATGGTCCAGTCGCGGTCGCCCGGCAGGCCCGCCGCCGCGACCCCGATGGTGCCCCGCCCCATGGTGCCGTTGATCCGATCTACGGCCTGCATGAGGGCCTCGTCGTCCTGGAGGGGGCGGCCGAACAGGCTGCCCTGATGGGGCCGCCGGGGCCGGATCGCGTACAGCATGACGCCGGCCTTCCGGTAGGCCGGGCCCGCCCGGTAGAGGACGTCCAAAAGGCGACGGGACGACCGGACGAAGGGCGAGGCCGCCGCGGTGTGCTCGTCGAGCGTGGCCTGGGCCTCGTCCGCGTAGTGGGGCGGCGGGCCGTGCGTCTTGGTGGTGATAAACGCACTGATCCCTCGGGCCACGAGGTCCTCCTCCCGCAGCTTCTCGGCGGCCCGCTGCGCGTGCTTGGCGAGGGCCTGCCGCAGCTCCGCCTTCGCCTCCACGGGCGCGCCGAACGAGCGGGACCGGACGAGCGATTGGCGGTCGGGCCCCACGAGGTCCAGGTCGAGACACCGCTGTCCCCGCAGCTCGCGGGCGAGGCGCAGCCCCACCACCGTCATCGTCGACCGGAGCCACGGGTCCGGCAGCGCCCGGAATTCCGCCGCCGTGGTGACCCCGTGCTCGCGCAGCGTCTCTTCGTAGCTCGGCCCAATGCCCCACACGTCCCCCACGTCGGTGCGGGAGAGCAGCACGTCGAGGTCCGGCTCCGGCGGGCACACGTACACCCCCGTCCCGTCGCCCGCCCGCTTGTCGGCCTTGGCCTTCTCGTCCGCGATTTTGGCGAGCGACTTGGTGGGCCCGATCGCCACGCGCACCGGGATCCCGACCCAGTCCCGCACGCGACGGCGGATGCGCTCGCCCAGCGCCCGGAGGGCGTCGCGGTCGAGCGCGGGCAGCGTCACGAAGCACTCGTCGATGGAGTACCGCTCCAGGTCGATGCTCATCGTCTCGAGCACCGCGGCCACGCGACGGCTCAGGTCGGCGTAGAGCGCGTAGTTGCTCGACAGGACCGCCGCGTCCATCGCCTCCAGCTCGTCCCGCCACTTGAACACCGGCGCGCCCATCGGCACGCCCGCCGCCTTTACCGCCGCGGAGCGGGCGATGGCGCAGCCGTCGTTGTTGGACAGCACGACGGTGGGGCGGCCGCGGAGCGCGGGGTCGAAGACGCGCTCGCAGCTAACGTAGAAGGCCTGGCAGTCGATGAGGGCGATGACGGAATCCACGGGCAGGAGGCAGCAAACTGGACGGGACGACGCGAGGACGCGTGGGGCGGGCCGTCACGACACTTCATGGACCACGTGTTGCACGACGCCCCACACCACGAGCTCCTGCCCGTCCCGGACCGGAATGGGGTCGTGGTGCTGGCTCTCGGGGACGAGGACGGCCCGTCCGTCGCGCGTCCGGAGCCGCTTGACGGTCAGCTCGGCGTCGAGCGCGGCCACCACGACGTCTCCGTCCGCGGGCTCCACGGCCCGGTCGACCACCAGGATGTCCCCGTCGTGAATGCCCGCCCGTGTCATGGACGTCCCCGACACCCGGAGGTAGTAGGTCGCGGCCTCGTGCTCAATCAGGTGCTCGGCCAGGTCCAGCTCGGTTTCCACGTAGTCGGAGGCGGGCGACGGGAAGCCGGCCTCGACCCGGGTCAGGAAAAAGGGCTGGCGTAGGCGCGGCGTGTGACGGGCCGGACGCGCGGCCGTCACGACGACGTCGGACTGGACAGAGGAGGGGGGCGGGTCATCGGCACTGCACAAAAGCGACATGGGCGCGGTGGGGTCTGCTGAGCGGGGCATGGCGTCGATGCCCCACCACAATACAAACCAGCACACATATTTCAAACATGCTCTTTCTTCCAGTCCCCGCACGCCTCAGAACCTGGCATGTCGACGTTCCCTCGCAGGAGGGCCCCTTCGACCGGGGGGAGGCGAGGCCGCTCGGGGCCCCGAGGCCTGCATGGAAACAGGGGGCTAGCTGCCGGAAATGAGGTCGCCGAGGATGCCCGTCCCGCCCGGGCCCTCACTCTCTCCCCGATTGGCAAGCTCGCCGGCCACGATGCGGTCGGCAAGGCGAGAGAACGGAAGGCTCTGCAGATACACGGTGCCGGGCCCGGTGAGCGTGGTCAGGAAGAGGCCCTCGCCGCCAAAGAGCGCGTTCTTGAAGCCGCCGATGAACTCGATGTCGTAGTCGACGCTGCTGGAAAACGCCGCGAGACAGCCGGTGTCGATCCGCAACGTCTCGCCGGCCTCGAGCGTGCGCTCGACGACGGTGCCCCCGGCGTGGATAAAGGTCCAGCCTTGCCCCGTGAGGCGCTGCAGGATGAACCCCTCGCCGCCGAAGAGGCCCGCGCCCATGCGCTTGGTGAAGGCCACTTCGATCTCGACGTTGGCGTTGGCGCAGAGGAACGCGTCTTTCTGGCACAGGAACTCGCCGCCAAAGTCGTTGAGCTGGACGGGAATGATCTTGCCGGGATACGGGGCCGCAAACGCAACGTGACTTTTGCCCTGCCCCTCGTGGACGAACGTGGTGATGAAGAAGCTCTCCCCGGACACCATCCGCTTGAAGCCCTTGAAGAGGCCGCCCCCGGTGTCGGTCTGCATGCGGACGCCGTCGTCCATGGAGATCATGGTGCCGGCCTCGGCGCGCACGCCCTCCTGGGGGTCGAGCTCCACCTCCACGAGCTGCATGTCGTCGCCGATGATGTCGTAGTCGATGCCGTCGGTGCGGATGGTGCTCATTGGACTGGGATGTTGGTGCGTGGAAGGGGACGTGCCGCGGCGCCATGGGCCGCAGCCGGTTTGGTTTTCAATATGCGAAGCAGCAGCGATGGAAGAAAGGGGGCCGACGAACCGTGCGCGGGACCGGCGGCCCTTCGAACAAAGGGGGATCCTCCACCTTCACCGTTTGTTCTTATCCCCGTTGCTGTCCTCAAGACTGGTCCCAGACGCCATGCCCACAACCAAAACCCGTGCGGAGGAACACCAGGAGCAATGGCAGGAGATTGTCGCCGATCCGATCCTCCGCGACCTCCCCTACAAGGTCGAGACCAATCAACGAGGCCAGATCGTCTTGAGTCCACACACCACACACCACGCCCGCCAGCAAAAGCGTATTCAGGAGACGCTCGACACGCTTCTTGACACTGGAGAGGCGTTTTCGGAATGGCCCATTGCGACGGCCGGTGGGACAAAGCAGGCCGACGTGATCTGGGCATCGGAGCCCCGATTCGAAAACATGGAGGAAACCGGGGAGCCGCCGACGCTCGCCCCGGAGATCTGCGTTGAGGTGATGAGCGCCTCGAATGACTGGGACGAGATGGAGGAGAAAATTGCCCTCTATCGAGACGCCGGGGCCGATGAGGTGTGGGTCGTGGATGAGACGAGCCGCGTTCACTTCTTCGCGGACGAGGAGCTGGAGCAGTCGGCCCGGGCCCCCGACTTTCCGAACGCTCTCTAGTGCTACGTCAGCCGTTTGTGCGGGCAAGAGCGCTCTCAAGATCCAATCACCGGCACGTCATCTTGAGCGACGCCGAAAGATCTCTTCAAAAAAGCCGCACCCCTTCGAGGAGGCTCTTCGGGCGGCCTCAGGGCGACCTGCGCTGGGATTTTGAGATCGCGCTGACAGGCCAACAATGAGGGCGGACAGACTGCGAGCGTAGAACATGGACGGGGCCAGGAGCAAAGGGACACCGCAGTCGCAATGTCTCCCCTTTCACGAGAGGCCGCCCGTGGGACTACGCTCCACACTCTGACGATTCACGCCGGTTCGGGGGCCAGCATGACCTCCGAGGCGGGCTCGCGCAGGTTGTACCGGTTGCTCATGCTCGCCCCGTAGGCGCCCGTCGTCGCCACGAGCAGCGTGTCGCCCGGCTCCGTGGGCGGCAGGCGGCGGTCGTGGCCCAGCACGTCGCCGGTCTCGCACACCGGCCCCACCACGTCCGCCGTCATGGCGGGCGGTTCGTCGAGGCGGCTGAGGTTGACGATCTCGTGGTGGGCGCCGTAGAGGGCCGGGCGCAGGAGGCTATTCATGCCCGTGTCGAGCCCCACGTACGCCGCCGCGTCCTTCGTTTTCGTCTGCGTGACGCGGGCCAGCAGCACGCCGGCTTCCGCCACCAGGTAGCGCCCCGGCTCCATCCAGAGGTCGTACTGCGGGTGCCGGGCGGCGGCCTCCCCCAAGGCAGCGTCGAGCGCGTCGAGGTCGAGCGGGCGGCCGCCCGAAGCATTCGGCACGCCCAGCCCGCCCCCCACGTTCAGCGCACGGACGGCCGGGAACTCGGCGGCGAGGCTGGCCAGCAGGTCCACGAGGCCGGCCCACGTGTTCTCGTCCGTAATGCCGCTCCCGACGTGCGCGTGCAGCCCAACGACGGTCGCCCCCGCCTGGTCGACGGCCGCGCGCAGTCGCCCCAAGTCGTCGGGGACGACCCCGAACTTCGACTGGGCCCCTGCCGTGCGCACCTTGCGGTGATGGCCCTCGCCCTGTCCCGGGTCCACCCGCACAAACAGCTCCTCGCCCGCAAACACGTCCGGGTGCTGGGCCAGGGGCTGCACGTTGTCGACCGTCACGTGCACGCCGCGCTCGAAGGCGTCGGCGTACTCGGCGGGGGCTGCAAAGTTGGGCTGGAACAGGACGCGCGCCGGGTCGAGGCCCGGGCACGCCTCGAAGACGCGATCCAGCTCGCCGGGGGACACGCACTCGAAGCCGAGGCCCCGCCGCTCCAGCAGGCGGAGCACCTCGGGGTGCGGGTTGGCCTTCACCGCGTAAAACGATTGGTCGATCGGCCCGAGCCCCTGCACCTCGTCGCTGCGGGCCGTCACCACCTCCGGGTCGTAGACGTAGCGCGGCGACTCGTCGTCCGCCAGGCGCAGCAGGGCCTCGCGGCGCTCCCGCCACCACACGTCCGGCGTCTCTTCGGGCGTGCCGTCCTCGACCAGCTCCTGCCACCGCGGCCCAAAGACGGCGTCCGGGGCTCGGTGGCCGAAGAACTGCGCGTGCAGCTCGCGGACGAGGCGTGAGGCCTGGTCCTCGTCCACCACGAAGCTCATGTTGAGGTCGCTCGCGGCCTGGGTGACGAGGTGGACCTTCTGCTCGTCGAACACCTCGAACGCCGGGCCCAGCTCGCTCAGCAGAGAGCGGATGTGGCGCCCCACGAGGCTGACGATGGCACACGGGTCGATCAGCTCGGCGTCGCAGTACCGGTTCAGGTCGTGCAGCAGCCGGTCGAGGATGTCCGGGTCGAGGGCATTGGCCACCGGGTCGAGCGTCACCGTCACGTTCGACTCCGAGGTGGCCATCAGGTCGACCGACAGGCCGTGGTGCTTGAACACCTGAAAGACGTCGGCCAGAAAGCCCACCTCCTGCCACATGCCCAGCGTGTCCATGCTGACGGCCGTGATGTTGGTTTTGGCCGAGATGGCCTTCACCTGGGGCCCCACATCGGGCCCCTCGCCGCTCACGATCGTGCCGTCGAGGGAGGGGGCCTCGGTGCTGCGGACGTGGAGGGGGATCTGGTGGCGCCGCGCCGGGTCGAGGCAACGGGGGTGAAGCACCCGCGCGCCCATCGTGGCCAGCTCCTGGGCCTCGTCGTAGTCCAGGCGGCGCAGCAGCCGCCCCGACGGCACCTCGCCCGGATTCGCCGTGAACAGGCCCGGCACGTCGGTCCATACCTCGGTCCGCTCGGCCTCCAGCTTGGCCGCGAAGTGGGCCGCCGACGTGTCCGAGCCGCCCCGCCCGAGCAGGACGGTCTCGTCGAGGGCATTGCTCGCGATGAAGCCCTGCGTGAGGTAGACGGCCTCCGGGGCGTCGGCAAGACGGGCCTGCAGCCCCGGGTCGGCGTGCGACGTGCAGTTTGCGGCCAGGTACTGGCGCCGCGGCGGCAGGTGCGGGTCGTCGGTGGCCCGCAGGAACTCGCGCGCGTCAAGCCACTCCGCCGGCAGCCCCTGGGCCGACAGGTAGGCCGCGCCGAGGCGGGTCGACAGCAGCTCGCCCGTGGCCAGGACGGCGGCCCGCTGCCGCGGCGACGGCCCGTCGGTCTCCTGAATCTCGTCGACCCACCGCTCCAGGCGCGCAAGCTCGCCCGACAGCACCGCCTCGGCCTCCACGCCGAGGTCCTGCCCCAGTGCCCGGTGCCGCTCCCGGATGGTGTCGAGCGTCGATTCCGGGGCGCCGGGCTCAGCGGACGCGAGCTGCGCGCACAGCGCCTCCAGCTGATCCGAGAGGCCCTGCAGGGCCGAACAGACGAGAAAGGGGACGCGCCCCTCCGCGCGGTGCGCATGTACCACCTCGACGATCGTGTCCCACCGGGCCCGGCTCGACACGCTCGTGCCCCCAAATTTGCAGACGACCCACGGACGACCTGACGCTGGCATCACTCTTCAACTCCCTTCTGCACAAAAAACGACGCGACGCCCTCCACATCGGGAGGGCGCCGCGAAAATCATTCTCGTACGTCCCGATCACGTGTGAGGAGCGCACTTCGGACCGGCCTCGTTCCGACCCGCGCCCCCACTGCCGCACCGGCGCGCGGCCTAGCTGCACCGCGAGTGCCCGCAGTCCGCGCACTCCATGCAGCCCTCGACGTGGCGCACGTTTGCGGACCCGCACTTGTCGCAGGTGACCTCGTGGTCGGTGGCGTGGGCGCGCAGGGCCTTCGCCATCGACTGGCCGAAGGACGCAATCGAGCCCTCCGCCTTCTCAAGCTGCTCCACGAGGAAGTCAATCTTGGAGCCGTGGCGCAGCGCCGTGGACACGAGCCGCGTCTCTACGCGCACGTCGTCGGACGGCATGTGACTGGTGATGTCGCCGATCACGACCGTGCCGTCCGGGCCCAGAAGCGAGTAGTGGCGGCTCTCGTTCTTCCGGATGTAGCCCTCGTCGACACGCTCGCTGTCGTCGCCGAAGAGCGGGGCCTCCCCTTCCGACTTGAACGCGAAGACCTCGTAGGGGTGGTCCTCCAGAAAGCCGACCAGGATGGTCCAGTGGTCGCCCTGGTACCGCACGCGGTGGATGGCGCACGGCAGGGTCTCCGGGCGGTCGGGCGCCTCGGTGCGGGGCACGGTCCGGTCGTCGTCCCCGTCGTCGCCGGAAAGCACGGCACTCATGGTGCCGGCCCGGTACGTGGTCACGCCCTTGATGACGCCCGTGTCGTGGGCCTTCTTGTAGAGCTCCTTGAAGTCCTCGAAGGGGTAGTCGTTGGGAACGTTCACCGTCTTGGACATCGAGGAGTCCACGAACGGCGCCAGGGCCTTCATCTGGGTGAGGTGGTCGTCCACGTCCAGGTCGCGGGTCGTGACGGCCCAGTCGGCGTCCGGGTCCCAGGTGCCGTCCGTCTCCATGTGGCGCACCGCGTAGTCCTTCACCTCCTGGTCCTTGCAGATGTCGCGGGTCGGGTGAATCTGCCAGTGGGTGTGGCCCTCTTCCTGGCAGCGGAGCACCGTCTCGTCGCCCTGCTCCTCGGCGGTCCAGGCCGTGCCGTCGGCGTCGATGTCCTGCCCCACCTCGTAGGCGTTCGGGGACATCGGCGGGCGGGTGATGCCGTCGGGCAGCGCCGGCTGCTCGGACGTCCGGATGTAGCTGTGCATGAACACCGGCTCGATGCCGCTCGACGGCGCGTTGCCCAACGTGGAGGTGTTGCCCGTCGGCTGGATGCTAAGCAGGTGGCTGTTGCGGAGCCCCAGGTCGCCAATCATCTCCTTCGTCTTGTCCGAGAGGCGCTGGACGAAGGGACTCGACAGGTACTCGTCCTTGTCGAAGAGCGGGAACGCGCCCTTCTCCTCGGCGAGGCGCGCGCTGGCCTGGTAGGCCCGGTTGGCGAGGTGCTCCTGGAACTCGCGCATCACGCGGGCGCCCTCCTCGGAGCCGTAGCGGGTCTTCATCATCATGAGGGCCGAGCCGTCGCCGTAGTGGCCGAGGCCGATGCGGCGCTTCTCCTGCAGGTTGCGCTGCTGCTCCTCCAGCGGGACGTAGCTGAGGTCGTTGACGTTGTCGAGGAAGCGCACCGCACGCGGGACGAGGTCGTCGACCAGGTCGTAGTCGATCGTGCCCGCCTCCCGGTCCACGAGCTGCGTCACGTTGAGGTTGCCCAGCAAGCACACGCCGCCGACGGGGAGGACCTGCTCGCCACACGGGTTGGTGGCGTTGATGTGCTCGACGTAGCCCAGGTTGTTCTCCTTGTTGATGGTGTCGACGAAGATGACACCGGGCTCGTTGCGGTTGTAGGTGGAATCCATGATCCGATTCCAGATCTCCCGCGCCTCGTAGACGGCGGGCTCTCCGGTGGCCGGGTCCTTCCACGTCTTCACCGTGCCGCCCTTCTCCTGGTAGGCCTTCAGGTTGCCGTCCCAGTGCTGCTTGTAGAACTCCTTCTCGTTCTCGTAGTCCGGGAAGCGGAGCGCCCACGTGTCGTCGTTCTTGACCGCCTCCATGAACGCGTCGGTGATGAGGACCGACATGTTGAACTTGTGGAGGCGCCCGGGCTCCTGCTTCGCCTCGATGAACTCGATGATGTCGGGGTGCCAGATGCCCATGGTCACCATCTGGGCGCCCTTCCGGATCTTGTCCTTCACGTCGTCGCGGTCGGACTTCATGCCGGAGCCGGCGACGATGGTGGCGGCCTGCTTATTCCAGACGTCGAGCATCTGCACCGCGCCGGGCGTCATCGATCCGACGCCCCCGATGCGCGCCCCGCGGGGCCGCATGATGTGGGCGCAGAACCCGTAGCCCCCCTCCGAGGCCAGAATCTTGGCCTGGCGGGTCAGCTCCGCCTGGATCTCGTCCATCGAGTCCTGGTCGTGGCCCTGGAACCCCGATACGAAACAGTTGATGAGCGTGGCCTTGCCGAGGCCGGTGCCCGCGTTGGCGAAGATGCGGCCGCCGGGGGTGAAGGGGAAGGGGCCGGTGCCCAGGCCTTTCCCGCTCAGAAGCTGATAGAAGCGCTGGGTCCACACGTCGGTGTCGTCTTCGACCTGGGCCATGGCCCGCGCGTTGCGGTACCAGGTGTCCGGCACCCGGTCGTCAGTGCCGTACTGGTAGTTTTGTCCGTAGACCTCTTCGGAGATCTCGGTCTCGAAGATGTCGTCGTTCGTCCGGTCGTCCGTGATAAGGTCGCTGTTGGACAGCTGGTACTGGCGCGACCCGTTTCGTCCCGACCGGGTGTTGACGCGGTGGCCGTTGGAGGCGTGCCCGTTGGTCGATTCGGCCGGGGCGGTCACATCGGCCGCTGCGGAGTCTGGAGAAGAAGGATTTTGGGACATAGCTGAGCGCTCGATTAGTAGAAAAAGGACCTCGGACGGTTGGCGCGCGTCGCGGAGGTCAGGGCGCGCTGAGAGAGGCGATGCAATACAGGACTGCCCCCGGCAGCAGGAGCGAACTGCCCGGAACGGTCCGGCCAATGCCGTCAATCAACTCGTACGCCGCGGACCACATGCCCTTGAGACGCGCAGGGCTTCCCTCTCCGACCGGGCGGCCGGCAAGGGACGTGATCGCTCTCCGAGCGGGCATTCGGGCTGGAACCGTTGCGCGGCAGCGCCGGCCTTCCACCGGACTTTCCCCGTGACGCAGGAGCGCCCATCGGCGCGTTCCTACCGCCGTGCCACGACAGCACGACCCCGGAGAGCACGTGCTCACTAAGCGTGTCTTGTACGGTAGGTTTCTGGCGCCAAAGTATCAAATGACCGCTGCTTATTACTGTTATTGTTTCACTGCGAAAACCCTTCTTCAGCGCCGATGCGGGAAGGTCGTGCGGGAACGTGGCTTTGTGAATTCCTCGATCCGTGTGCGTCTGGCCTCACGCCGCCACAGAATCTCACGGAGCCTGGGTCTCCTCTTCGAACCGGCTCCACATACGAGAAATTCTCGTCCGGAGCGGGTGGTGATCTGACGGTCGTAGAAATGGGGGCGGTGCTCCCTCGACCACACCCTCGCACCAAGGGACGGACGAAAGCGGCCCCCTGCCGTGGTTGTCCGGATCTGGGGGCTTTCGGTCGCTGCTTCCCAACCAGGTGGCTTCAATCAGGCGTTCGACCGAGCCCTCGCCACTAGAGACATCCCCCAGCTCGATGAAATGCGGACGCTGACCTGCCCGGGGCAGGCCGAGACGGTCTTCGGCCACGGACCGACGTCGGCGCCCTCGTACCAGGGGACCGCTTTCTATTACTGTTATTGATCACGCTGGGGGATTCCTGTTCGGCGCCGCTCCGCGTGGACAGGACGCACGGGGGTCGCCCCCCGGTCTTTGACCCGGCTCCCTCCTAGTAGACAGGGGCGTCATAGACAGGGGCATCCCCTCTGTCCCGCCACGGGCGCTCATTCGTCCCCGCCGCCGTACCGGAAGTTGTACGCAATGCCAATCTCGGGCGCCCCCTGCACCACATCGAGCCCGCCGTAGAGCACGACCCGTCCGAGGTTGCCCACGACCCCGGCCGAGACGACCGGATCCCAGTCGCGCCCCGCTTGCGGGTCGATGTGCACCCCGAGCCCGAAGGCCGGCTGGACGCGCGAGTCGAACACGTCGTAGAAGCCAAGGGCGCGGACGCTGAGTTCCTGATCGGGGCCGTCCTCCAGGACGGCACTGTTGACGGCTGCCTGAAGCTGGACGCCGCCCCGTGGATGCGTGTAGCCGGAGGCCAATCCGATGGGGGTGTCGCCCCGCCCGTACAGGCCGGCCGTGCCCCCCGCAAACGCGACAATGCCTACGGCGGCCGCCGCCCCGAGCGCGGGAATGCCAAGGTCGGTCTCCTCCTCGTCGTCGTCTTCCTCGTCGTCCTCGTCCGAGAGCATCTCCTCAACGCGGGAGCGGCCCTCCGTGTCTGCCTCGTCGTCCTCGCCCTCCTCCCCGGAATCATCCCTGGCGCCCCGTTCCCCCTCTGGTTGTTCGTCTCGGCCCGTCCTCTCCGACCGCTCCGTGTCCGCCGCCGAGCGGCCCACCGTTTCCCCTCGGGGGCGTCGGGTGCGGGCGTCGTCCTCGTCCTGCCCCCCGACGTAGTACGGGCGCGGCGCCACCCGCCAGCCGAGGGAGATGCGCGACCGAGGCCTGTAGAGGCTCGGCGATCGGGACGGCTCCGGCGGCCGTTCGCGGGCCTCTCGGTCTCCTGTGCTGGACCGGCGCTGCTCGGCGTCCGACGCGAAGCCCATGCGTTCGACGACGAGCCCCTCCAGCGTCGCCCCCTCTGACAGAATGCGGCGCGCCTCGGTGGGCGACGTGTCGAGGAAGACGCGGTCGTGGCGCACCGTCACGTTGAACGCAAAGCGGTCGGGGACGGGACGGAGCGCCATGCTGTCGACGCCGATGATCATCTCGGCGCGCTTCTCGCCGCCCACCCGCACGTTGGCCCGGAGCTCGACGTTCGTCATGCGGATGCCCGCCGGCCGCTCGCGCCAGGGCAGGACCTCGCCTTCGTAGAGCACCCGCTCGGCGGGGCGCCAACTCACGACGAACGACCACCGCGACGTGGTGTCGGTCGCGGCGTATCGGTAGTCGAGCGCCATCGAGTCGATGCGGGGCAGCAGGTACGGCGCGTCCTGTCCCATCTCGTCGAGGAGGGTGAGCAGCGAGCGGGGCCAGCCTTCGAGGGCCGCCGTCCCGTCGCCCGCCCCGCGGGGGGCCTGCGCCTGTCCCGAACTCACTCCGGTGATCAACAGCACGCCAACGAGCAGCACAAGCCGGAGCCCGGCAGACACGGTTCGGTGCATGGGCCTTTGATGTCCAAATGGGAGAAACGGCTCTGGAATCCGTATGGCCGCACAGAGCCCCGCGTTCGTCACACCGCCCTCTCCCTCAGGCTCCTTTTTGGGGGGGAGACGACACTGAGCTACCTCTGTGCGTCCACGTGCTTCGTGCGTACGTGCTTCGTGCGTTCACGTGTGCTCGCGGATCGTGTCGAGGAACTGACGGCCGTACCGTTCCAGCTTCACGTCCCCCACGCCGTGGAGGGCGCGGAAGTCGCTTTTGGTCTGCGGCCGGTGCTCCACCATGGCACGGAGCGTTTTGTCGTTAAAGATGACGTAGGGCGGCACTTCTTGGTCCGTGGCGATCTGCGTGCGGCGCTCCCGGAGGGCCTCAAACAGCGCCCGTTCCGGGCCGTCGGCCGGGAGGGGATCGTCGGCCCCGGTTTTCGTGGTGTTGGGCGAGGCCGACGCCGCGGCCCCGTCGCGGAAGGCGACCGTCTCGCGGCCCTTCAGCACCGGGCGGCAGTCTTCGGTGAGCGTGAGCGCGCCGTACCCCATCACGTCCACCTCCGCCATGCCCTTCGCCACCAGCTGCCGGAGGATGGAGCGCCACTCGGCCTTCGACCGGTCGGCCCCGATGCCGTAGGTGGAGACGGTGTCGTGGTCGTGGCGCTGGATTTTCTCGGTGTCCTTACCCAGCAGCACGTCGGTCACGTGGCCGCTGCCGAAGCGCTGGCCGGTGCGGGCGATGCAGGAGAGCGCCTTCTGGGCGGCCGTGGTGCCCTCCCAGGTGTCGGGCGGGCGCAGGCAGTTGTCGCAGTTGTCGCACGTGTCGCCCCCCATGTCCTCGCCGAAGTAGTTCAGGAGCACCTTGCGGCGGCAGTCCGGCGCCTCGCAGTAGCCGAGCAGGGCGTTCAGCTTGTGGCGCTGGGTCCAGCGGTGCTCGTCGTTCTCGGCGGAGTCGTCGATGAGCTGCCGCATGCGGACCACGTCCCCGCGGCGGTACGCCATCCAGGCGGTGGCGGGGCGGCCGTCGCGCCCGGCGCGGCCGGTCTCCTGGTAGTACGCCTCCAGCGTCTTGGGGACGTCGAGGTGGGCCACGAAGCGCACGTCGGGCTTGTCGATGCCCATCCCGAACGCGACGGTGGCCACCACGATGAGGCCGTCCTCGCGGAGAAAGCGGTCCTGGTGCTCGCTGCGCTTGTGGTCGGAGAGGCCGGCGTGGTAGGGCACGGCGGTGTGGCCGTGGTCGGTCAGCCAGTCGGCGGTCGTCTCCACGCCGTTGCGGCTGAGGCAGTACACGATGCCGTTCTGGCCGGGGTGCTCCCGCTCGATAAACTCGTGTAGTTGTTGACGGGGCCGGTTTCCCTTCGGCTCCACCACGTAGCGGATGTTGGGGCGGTCGAAGCCGGCCACGAACCGGTCCTCGTCCGTCATGCCGAGGCGGTCGAGGACGACCCGCTGCGTGGGCGGGTCGGCAGTGGCGGTGACGGCGATGCAGGGAATCTGCGCGAATTCGCCCCGGAGGTCGGCCAGCGCCAGGTACTCGGGGCGGAAGTCGTGCCCCCACTGCGAGATGCAGTGGGCCTCGTCGATGGCGAGCAGGGACGGCCGGGCCCGCGACAGCAGGGTTTTGAAGCGGTCGCGGGTGGCCCGCTCGGGGGCCACGTAGCAGAGGTCGAGCTCGCCCGCCGTGAGCCGGTGCTCCACCGCCTCTCGCTCCTTGCGGCCCAAGCTGGAGTTGAGCACCGCCGCCTTCACCCCGACCTGTTGCAGGGCGTCGACCTGATCCTGCATCAGCGAGATGAGCGGCGAGACGACCACGCCGGGGCCGTCCCGCACCATCGCCGGAATCTGGTAGCAGAGCGACTTCCCGCCGCCCGTCGGCATGAGCACGAGCGCGTCTCCGCCGTCCACGAGCCGCTGCACCACCGGCTCCTGGTACGGGCGGAACGTCTCGTACCCGAAGACGGACTGGAGGACGTGCGTGGGATCGGCGTGGGTGACGTCCATCGAGCGGGGGCGGCTATGAAGAACACGGAGGCAGGGGCTCAATCTTCTACGGCGTCCCGCACTCCTACGACACGACGTTTCGGAAATGTTCGTGGTGCTCGTAGCCCCCTAACACGTCCTGCATCATGGCGTGCCCGCCTGCACTTGAAAATCGCCTGCTCTTGGCGTCGCCCCCCCCTCCACGACCAGCGCGTGGAGATGGGCCATCTCCGAGCCGACGCGGCCGCCCGCTCGTGGTCGTGTCCGGCAGGGGCGCCCGGGCGACCTCCCGGCGACACCTGGTCTCGGACATCCGGCGAACGCCTCTTCTCCCCCTTCGTACCACCGATGCCAATTCTTTCAGCCTTCACGGGACGAACTGCTCCCTACGCACTGGATTGAGGGCGTGGGGGCCTGGGAGCGCGGGAGCACGCGGGCCTCTGTCCCCCCACGCTGCCGCGCCCTCTCCCCCACGCCTTCCACTCCACGCTCTTCCCCCCCGCGCCCAAACCAACATGGCCTCGTCGAAGAAGGCAATTTACGCCGCGATTCTCGGCAACTTCGCCATCGCCGTCACCAAGTTTCTCGGGGCGGCCGTCAGCGGCAGCTCCGCGATGCTGGCGGAGGGCATCCACTCGCTCGTGGACACCGGCAATGGCGGCCTGCTCCTGCTCGGCATTCGTCGCAGCAAGCGGCCCCCAGACGAGGACCACCCCTACGGCTACGGCAAGTCGCTTTACTTTTACACCCTCGTCGTCGCGGTGCTCATCTTCGGGCTCGGCGGCGGCATTTCTCTCTACGAAGGCATCCTCCACACGCTCGATCCCGGCCACGGCGGCGCCAGCACCACCTCCGTCCTCGGCATCACGGTCGGCGGCCTCACGCTCAACACGGTCGTCCTCGGCGCCGCCATCGTGTTCGAGGCCCTCGCCCTGCGCACCGCCCTTCAGGAGTTCAAGAAGCAGCGCGGCGACACGCCCTTCTTCAAAGCCATCGTGACGAGCAAGGACCCAACGACCTTCACGGTCGTGTTCGAGGACACCGCCGCCCTGGCCGGCCTCGTCGTCGCGCTCGTTGGCATTCACCTTGCGAGCCTGCTCCACATGCCCGTGATCGACGGGATTGCCTCCATCATCATCGGGCTCATCCTGTGTGGCGTGGCCGCCTTTCTCATCTGGGAGAGCAAAAAGCTCCTGATCGGCGAGGCGGCGGCCCCCGAGATTCGGGACGACATCCGCCGGCTGGCCCACGACGACGCGGACATCGCGTCGGTCGAGCGCCTGCTCACGATGCACATGGGCCCTCGCGCCCTCCTCCTGAACATGGACCTGCGCTTCCGGGACGACCTCGATGCCAACACCGTGGAGGCCGCCGTCGATCGGCTGGAGCGCGCCATTCGGGAGGCCCACCCCAGCATCCGGTACATTTTTGTGGAGGCGGGCTCGATTGCCCGTACGCGAGCATCGGACGCGGGGGCCTCTGCGGCCGGCGGACCGCCCTCGTAGAGAATATTCACCGTCGGCACCGACGCATCGCATTGACGATGGGCCGCGGATTCCGTATCCATCATCCTGCCCTCGGCCCCTCCCGCTGTTCCCTCGTTCCCTCTGCCCCCCATGCCGACCGTTCTCTCTCGTGCCCTCTTCCGCGGCGGCTGCGCCGGCCTCGCCCTGCTCGTGCTCGCCGGCTGCGGCGGCTCGCTCTCCTCGCTCGCCCCGACGCCCGAGCCGAAGCGGGTGCCCGCGGATACGATCCTGGTGGCGGACACGGACACCACCGCCCTCGCCCCGGAGGTGGCGCGCCTGTACGCCCTGGAGTCGGAGCTCCTGGCCGCGGACGACAGCACGCGCCGGGCCCACCTCCTGAACCAGGCCATGGCGGAACTGGCCACCCTGCTCCGCACCCGACCGGAGGCCCTCGAGCAAAACACCGTCCGGTCGGTCTACGGGGGGCTCACGGCCGAGTACCGGCGCTTCCACGGCTACCCCAGCGACCCGGACTCGACGCTCCTGGCCCGGGGGCAGATTTTCTCCGTCCGGGCCCGCTTGTTCGCGGAGCTGGAGGACGTCGAAAATCCGCTCCTGGAGGGCGCCCCCGTCCGTCCGGAGGCCGAGGTGGAGGGGACCGAGATTCCGATGACCTCGAACCGGTTGGTGAAGCAGAGCACGACCGCCCTCGAGGAGGAGCCCAGCGAGCACGTCAACCACTGGCGGCGGCGTGTGCAGGTATACGGGCCCATGATCGAGCACATTCTGGCGGAGGAGGGCGTGCCGCAGGAGCTGAAGTACCTCGCCATGATCGAGAGCGGCCTCAACCCCGACGCCCGGAGCTGGGCCGGCGCCGTGGGCATGTGGCAGTTCATGCCCGGCACCGGCCGGCGGTACGGCCTCACCGTGAACGCGTGGGTCGACGAGCGGCGCGACCCGGAAAAGGCCACCCGGGCGGCCGCCCGGCACCTGGGCGACCTGTACGACGAGTTTGGCGACTGGCACCTCGCCCTGGCCGGCTTCAACTGTGGGGCCGGCTGTGTGCGCTCCGCGCTCCGCCGGGCCGACGCCGAGGCCCCGTCGTACTGGGACGCCCACGAGTACCTGCCGCGCGAGACGCAGGGCTACGTGCCCATGTTCATCGCCGCGGCCCGCGTGATGGAGAACCCCGAGGCGTTCGACCTCGCCCCGCCCGAACCGGCCTCGCCGCTCGCCTACGACTACGTCCCGGTACACGGAAGCCGCCTCTCGCTCCGCACCGTGGCCCGCCTCGCCGACACCACGCGCAGTGCCATCGCGTCGCTCAATCCTGAGCTGCGGCGGGGCCGCGTGCCGCCCTCCAAGGAGCGGTACTACGTGCGCATTCCGCTGGGCAGCTACCCGCGGTTCGCCTGGAACTACGCCGCGCTGCCGGACGAGAAGAAGCAGCCGGCCACCACCTACGCGGTGCGCCGGGGCGATACGCTCTCCGAGATTGCCGTGCGCTTCGGCACCTCCACCGCCACCCTGAAGCGGCTCAACGGCATCGACGGCGCCATCATCCGCCCGGGCGACCGGCTGGTGGTGCCCGTCCAGGAGTACGCGAGCGCCCTCAGTGCGACCGACCAGCGGCGCCCCCTACGCGTGCAGTACGACACGTCGCCCCCCACGCGCCCGCTCGACGCGATCGAGACGGCCCGTGCCCCGTCGGACACGACGTCCGGGCCGCCCGACGCATCCCCCGCCTCCAGCCCCCAAACGGCCGCCTCCGCCCCCACGTCCTACCGCGTGACTCGGGGCGACACGCTCGGGGAGATTGCGCAACGGTTCGGGGTGTCCATCCGGGAGCTCCAGGCCTGGAACGACCTCAGCGGCACGCGCATCCGTCCCGGCCAGCGCCTGCAGATTCGGGACTAGCGCGTTGTCGGTGGGGGGAGTGCACGTCGGGGAGACTCGGGGCGAGACGGTTTCTCTTCCGTGCAGCTGGGCGTGCCCCCCCCTCAACGCACAGCCCCCCATAAGAAGGCCGGCTCCGGGGCCTTCACTTCTGGGCCCCGCCCGAATCATCGGTGGTGTCGTACACCTGCCGCACGGTCTGGGCCACCTCCAGCGCCACGTCCCGGTTGTAGCGGACGGCGAGGTCCTGGTACTTGATGACGTCGTAGATCGTCCCGATCAGGCACAGCCCGCCCGTGAAGAGGTAGACGAGCCCCAGGGCAACCTTCTCCGTGTAGAGCCGCTGTAGCCCCGCGGCGCCGACAAACCCCACCGCCGCGAGAATCAGGATGTGGGCCGGGTCGCGGCGGCGCGACCGGTAGATGCGCGCGAAGTGCTCGGCCTGCGCGTCGCTCATGTCGTTGAGCAGGCGGGCGACCTCGACCTGTTCGTCGCCCTCGAGTTCAGGGAGGTAGCGGAGCACGTTGGACATGGCACGGGAAGCGGTCGGTGCAAGAGAATGGGAGGCTCAGCGGGCCGGGGCGGGCGCCGCCCGGCACAGCGACACGACGTGCACCGCGAGCACGCCGACGACGGGGCCCGCCAGCGGGTGCGCGTTCCACGACGCCGTCCAGTGCCCACGGGCGAGGTGCGCGATGGCGGTCCCCAGGCCGTCGCCCGGACACGGGAGGCCCAGGTGCTCGATCAGGCACAGGTTGATGCCGCCGGGGGCCTGCGGGTCGATGCTGGCCGCACCGAGCAGGGCCGCCGTCCAGAAGACTGCCTCGAACGGCACGGCCCGAAGCCGCCGGACGACCGGCCCTACTGCTCCTTGGACGGTTGGCATGAGGAAAGGACGGACCGAGTGAGAATTTTGGGCTCTGTTCTGACCACGTACCGGTCCCCGGCACTGTTACGTCCGCACAGCCCTCCGCTCCTACGCCTCTAGGTGGCCGAGCAGCAGCCGGTTGACGGTCGCCGGGGCGTCGTGCTGCACCCAGTGGGTGGCGTCGTCGATTATCCGGAGGCGCCCGTCGGCACACATCGCGGCGCTGGGGGCCGCCATCTGCCGGCCGAGGGCCACGTCCTGGGCGCCCCACACCACGAGCGTCGGCACGTCGATCGGATCCGAGGGCGGAATGCGCCGCAGGGCGCGCCGGCCCGCAGCCCGGTACCAGTTGAGCATGCCCCGAAGCCGGCCCGGCCGGCGCCACGCCCGGCGGTAGGCCGCAAGGTCCGCGTCGGCAAACGTGTCGGGGCGCCCGCTCCACCGGAGCATCGTGGCGAGGCCCTGGCCGTCGTTGCGCCCGAGCAGCCACTCCGGCAGGCCGGGCACCTGAAAGAACAGCGCGTACGTGCTCCGGAGCAGCTGCGTGGGGCTCGTGCGGAGCGTGTCCCGAAAAACGCGGGGGTGCGGCACGTTGAGGACCGCGAGGCGCCGCAGGCGCTCCGGGTGGGCGTGGGCAAGGTGCCAGCCCACCATCGCGCCCCAGTCGTGCCCCACGACCGAGGCGCGAGCCCGGCCCGCGGCGTCGATGACCGCGCACACGTCGTCCACGAGACGGTCCAGGTCGTAGGCGGCGACGGCCCGCGGCGCGTCGCTCCGGTTGTAGCCGCGCTGGTCCGGCACGACGACCCGGTAGCCCGCCGCGGCGAGGGCCGGGATCTGACGGCGCCACCCGTACCAGAACTCCGGAAAGCCGTGGAGCAGCACCACGAGCGGGCCGTCCTCGGGGCCCGCCGCCCGCACATGCAGTCGCACCCCTTCACGGTCGACCCAGTGCCACTCAAGAGACACCGAGAAATGATTCGCGGGATCGTCCTCCATCACTGTCTCACTTTCATCGTGTCCGCTCACCCCTCCGACCCCCAACCCTCCCCCTCAGCCCACCATCGGGCTCGCGTCCGGGTCGTACACCTCGTTCTGGTGGTGTTCTTTCCGGCGCTGGTACGCGGGGTCGTCCGTGAGGGCCTGCCACGCGTCACGGAAGACGACGGCCGCCGCCCGCTTCTCCGGGTCGGCCCACTCTTCGGGCTCTCGCTGGGTGCCGTCGTCGTCGTACTTCTGTCCGCCCGGATACTTTGCGTACCGCATGGCCCGGGTGAAGCCCATCTGCAGGTACTTGCGCGCCATGTCCATGCCCACGAAGTCGTCCGCGGCCCGGTACCGTTCGTACGCCTCCCGGACGGCCTCCACCGCGGCCTCCGCGGCGGCCTCGTCCTTAAAGCCCCAGTCGGGAAGCAGCTCGTCCTTGTACGGCTGGACCTTGAACACGCCCTGCTCGCTGGACTCGTACCGGTAGGCCTCCGGGTGGGCCCGGAAGTCAGTCTCGTACGCGCCTGCCATAGATCCAGACCTCCTCGTTGCGTGCAAGTCCTGGGCCCCGTCTCACTCCGCGGACGCCGAGTCCGGGGTTGGTGGCGTTACCTGTCGGGGCCGGGTGCGCTCCTCGGCGAGTCGGGCCCAGGTGCGCTCGGTGAAGTCTCGAAACGTCTCTTTCTGGTGAAGCCATCCGAAGTGGAGGGCGTAGGGCGTCAGCTCCATGTATTCGCCGGCCCTCGGCAACGACTCCGCCGCCCTCAGTAGGGCGTTGCGCAGCGACGCGTTCGAAATGCCGCGGAGGCTGTATACGAACCGGTTGGTGTAGAGGCGATACGACACCTCCTTGAAGTCCGGGTCGTGGTCGGTCAGGCTGTCGATGTAGTCGAGCTGCGGGCTGTTGCGCCCCTGCAGCCACGGGAATACGTGCAGGTCGAGCTTGCTCATGGCCAGGGCGATGCTCCACTCGCAGGTTTCCTCACTGCGCCCCTCGTCGAGCCGGCTCCGGAAGTGCGTCTTGCCCACCCGATCGAGAAAGGACGCGGCCGCCGCGTCGACCTCTCGGGTGCAGGCGTCGTCCTGGGCGTAGATCATGCCCGCCTGCACGCGCGGCAACCGGGTGAGGCCAAGCCGACGCAGCGTGCGGCGGCGGCGCCCCAGCAGCACGTCGACGACGACCCCGAGCCCCTTCGGCCCCCCAAAAAAGTGATCGGCGTTCTGCAGGCCGGTAGCGGTAAACGGGAAGGCCGAAAACTGCCGCCAGAGGGGATCCGGGTTGCGGCACCACACGATGTCCGCGTCCACGAAGAGCGACCGCTCGAAGGCCTTGAAGCGGTGGAGGTGGTGCTTGAACCCGACGATCGACCGGTGCTCTCGGGGCAGGTCCTCGAGCACGTCGAAGTGCGCATCCAGCCCCCGACGCTCCAGCAATGCCCGATGATGCTCCGGACAGAAGAGGGCCACGGGCCGGTCGGGGTCGTGTCGACGAAGCGTGTGGACCGACGCCACGACGTGCTTCACGTACCGATCGGGGCCGTAGCTGTGAAGGACGTAGCCTTCGCGGGGGGTGGGCATGAAAACAGAAAGGGCAAGCTGACTCGACGGGACACGCCCTTCAAGACGCGGGCCCCGTCGATTGGTTCATGTCTCGCGACCGGCCACGCGGAGCCTCACCGGGGCGGAAGCAATTCGATGTCGTCGACGTCGACCTTTGCCTCGTCGCCGGTGGTGTCCGAGTCGCTCCACAGCGTGATCGACACCGGGCGATCGGGGGGATCCTCGCCAAACACCTGCCGGTAGTCGTCCCGGATGCGCCGCTGCACCGTCTCCCACTCCCCCGTGCGCGGCTCACGGGCCGAGTCGACGACGATGACTTTCAGCGGGCCGAAGGAGACGGTCGTGCCCACGGGCAGGGAGGAGCTGTAGGTGTACTTGATGCTCTTCGGCCGCCCCAGCCAGTCTGACCCGAACGTCACGTACACCGCACCCCCGGTGTCGTTCTGGCCTTTTTCGCTGGCGCCCTCCGGCAGCTGCTGCGCCCGCCAGCGCCACGTGAGGCGGGGGTGGTCCTTCAGGTTCCACTCAAAGTCGACGCCGTTGCGCTTTGTGTACCGCAGCGCCTCTCCGTCTGTGATGAGCCGGACGTAGCGGTTCTCGTTCTCCTCCCGCACCTCCACGGTCTCGCCCGGATTGCGACTCTCCTCATACGACTGGATGTCCTCATCCGACTTCACGAACACCCATCCGTCGGGAAACGTCCCGGGCGTGTCGTCTTCGAAGTTGTCGACAATCACCGGGTCCCTCTCATTCGAAGTCGCCTCCTGTGCGTGCCCGGCCTCAGGGGCAGAGAGGGCAACCCCCAGAGCCAGCCCCCCGACACACAGTCCCAGTCGACGGACCGTCTCGCCAAAAAGCGCTGAGTATGTTGGAAGAATAGAGTGGGGCATAGGAGAGCATTTGGTTGAAAAGGAGTGAGCACCTTCTCCCCCATTCTTCGCGCGTTCTGATCCGTTCCGTTCACGGCCACGCTCCGTCCATGACGCCGCGTCCGGCCTTTCAGAAGTAACTGTGCCGGGTGCCGCCTCGGTCCAGCCGCGCAGTTCCAAAGAGGCCCCACAGAAACACACACGGTTGCGGCGTGCTCCCTCACCGAAACGTTTACACCAAATTCCGAGACCAATTGCGCACTCGCGCTCGTCCTACACGTCCTCCTTTCCGTGCCCGCCTACAGACCGGACGGCTTGACTTCTACGTCCCGTTGTGCCGAAATTTACGCTGCGTTCCACTGGCCCTTTTCTGCGGGCGTACCGTTCCTCGATGGGTCCGCTCCGAAGAGCACCGGGAGCCGTCCCCCAAGCCGGCAGTTTTCCTCTTTCGACAGGTATTCTCTCAGTAGTCGACCTTTTGTCCCATGGGTTTTCCCAAGCGCGCCCTCCAAATTGTGGGTGGGGTGTTGGTGGTCTACGCCCTGCTCGTAGCTACTCACCTCGGTGAATTTTGGCCGTTTAGCATCTACCCGATGTTCTCGCAGGCGGGCAATCCCTGGACCCGGGCCATGGTCCGCGAGATGCCATCCCAGACCGACCCCGATACCCTCTCGTGGGACGCGGTATCGCTTCAGAGCCTTCCCGGCGCGTCCTACCCACTGGCGCCGAAGGGCATCAACCAGAACGACGTGGCCAACTACGTGTCGAAGACCGACCGGTGGTCCGACGAACGTGTGCAGGGGCTGCGGAGTCTCTTCACCAAGGGCCGGTCCCTTTCGGCACCGCTGTTCATCTTTCGGGTCCGCGGCAAACTGGACTCGGATTCTGTGGGGGTCACCGCCACACCGGTACTCCTCTTCGAGCCCGACACGACCCGGCTCAACCCCTCCCCAACGGCCCGCACGGTGGCGTCTACCTCCCCGCCCTCCTGACGCCTTCGTCGGTCGGTCCGCTGTGCTTCCGCCTTGTCCGTTGCCGCCCCCATGTCTACACTGGCCCGCTTCGCGCACACCCTCCGCTACGAACTCTTCGAGAACACACCGCCGGACACGAAGGGGCGTCGCCTCTTCTTTCGGGGGCTGGAGCTGTTCATCATGGGGTACGCCGTTTACTTCTGCTGGACCTGGGGCGTCTACATCCAGCAAAATATCAGCTCGGTCCTGCTCCCCTTGGGACTGGCGAACTACATCGACGTGTCGTTCATGTTCGACCACAACGTGGCCCTCATCAATGCCGTTTTGGTCGGCGTGCTCGGGCTGGTCGGGTTTTTCCGGCTCTGGCGCCCGGCCTACCTGTGGGCCCTCCTGGCCTTTCACCTGCAGTACGTGGCCCGGTACTCCCTGGGCGAGATCTCACACGGGTCCAACCTCATCGGCATGGGTGTTCTCGGGCTGGGGCTGGCCCTCGTTGTCTTCCAGGGCGAACGCCAGCGCCGTCGCTTCACGTTCGGCTTCCTCTACTTCTTCATCGGCCTCGGCTACACCTCCGCCGCCGTGTGCAAGCTCATCGGCACCGGCATCACGTGGCCCGACGGGCGTCACCTCCTGATGTGGATCGGCGAACGGAAGGTCGACACCCTCTCCAGGTTCGGGAGCTTTGACGCCTCCATGCTCCAGGATCTGGTTTTCTACGACTACCACTTCGGCACGCTCATTCTGCTCGTGGGCCTGCTCACCGAGGCCGTTAGCTTCCTCATGTGGTGGGGCAAGTACCGATACCTCGTGGTTATGCTCGTGGTGGGCATGCACTTCGGCATCTTGTTCAGCATGAACATCTTTTTTCAGGCCTCGACCATTCTTCTCATTCTGCTGGGCCTGCCGTGGCACCGGCTCATCGACTACGGCCTCGACCGCGCGCCGGCCACCGTCGCGTCCTCGTAGGTCGCCCCCCCTGAGCGAGACGCGCCCTGCCTCCTTGCGTTCGTGCCCTTCGTATGCGCCTCCTGTTTGTCACCCAGGACTTCCCGCCGGACGTAGGCGGCATTCAGACGTACTCCTGGGAGGTCGCGACCCGGCTGGCCGAGCGGGTGGAGGCCCTTGAGGTGATCGCCCCCCGTCGCCCCTCTGCCGCGAGGGTCGACCGGGCCGCGCCTCCCGCCGTCAACCGCGTTCGCGGGCGCCCCGACTGGCTGCCGGTTACCGCCCTTCCCACTGTCGCCCGGCGGGCCGTTCGTTTGCGGGCCGACGTGGCCGTTCATGCCCAATGGCAAACCGTGGGGGCGTCCGCACTCGCCCGATGGCTCACCGGCTACCCACGCCGCATCGTCTGTGCCGCCCACGGGCGCGAATTGCTCTTCAACCCGCTGTCGGGCCGCCCCGGGCTTGGGGCCGCCTACGACCGGTTTCGGCGGTGGTCGCTGGCGCAGCCCGACGCCCTCCTCCCGGTGAGTCGGTATACGGCGGGCCTCCTCGAAGACCAGGGCGTCCCGCCCGCCCGTCTCCGCGTGGTGCCGAACGGCACGGACCCGGAGCGCTTTCGTCCCCGAGGGGGCAGGGCGCTCCGCGACCGCCTCGGCATCGGGGCCCGCCCGATGCTGCTCACGGTCGGGCGATTGGTCCCGCGGAAGGGCGTCGACACGGTTCTCCGGGCCCTTCCCCGCATCGCCGCCTCCGTGCCGGAGGTGCGGTACGTGGTCGCCGGCACCGGCCCCGCCCGCAGTCGGCTGGAGCGGCTGGCCGTTCGCCGGGGCGTGTCCGACCGGGTCCACTTCGTCGGGCACGTGGCCGACGACGCGTTGCCCGCCTACTACTCCGCGGCCGACCTCTTCGTCATGCCGGCCCGCGAGGCCCCGCCCGACGTGGAGGGATTCGGGCTCGTTTTTCTGGAGGCCAACGCCTGCGGCACCCCCGCCGTCGGGGCACGCTCTGGGGGCATCCCGGACGCGATCGTGGATCGGGAGACCGGCCTGCTCGTGCCCCCGGCCGCCCCAACCGCCCTGGCCTCCGCCCTCGCTTCTCTGCTGCACGCCCCGGAGCGGCTCGCGACCCTGGGGCGCCAGGGCCGCACGCGCACCCGGCGCACGGCCAACTGGCAGGAGGTGGCCCGGAACGTCCACGCGGTGCTGTCGGAGGTGGCGTAGCACTGGCCCCGTCCGTAAAGGGCTCAGAACCTGTTTGGCGGGCTGTCTATGGCCTGCGATGTCGCGGATCGCGTGCAGCCCAGGCACTACTCGGTCACTGCGTTCCCAGCGCAGAACGGCTTCTGCACTCGCCCGGTGGCGCATCATCGCCCGGTAGCGCATCAGAGGCATGACCTCGCTTCTGCTCGGCCCCCGCTACAGGGCTCGTTTGGGCTCCGTTCATGCACGTTGCCCGCTGTGTCTCGGCTGAATATCCATCCGCCAAACAGGTTCTCAACGCCACGTGACCCGGTTCGAGCGGCCGCCGTCCCCTCGTCTTCTCCGCGAACGGACACAACGTCCCTGTAACAACAGTTGCCTTCGTGGCCCTGCTTTACATATTTTTGTCGCAGCGGCGTACCAGTTTTCCATAAAATTCGCTCCCTCTTCCCGTCTCACCCGATGCCGAGCAAATTTTTGAAAGTTTGGTTTGTTGCCTCGGTGGCACTGCTGGCCTTTTTGATTGGCTTCGCGGTGCGGGCGGCCCGGGTGCCTCCCAATGATGTTCTGAAACAGGCATGGATGCAGGCCCGATCGACGGTCGAGCCCCCGACCTTCCTAAAGCCCAGGGTACACAACCGCAGCGGCGTCCGGCTCGAACGGCCCGATGCGATGCAGGACGGCGTCACGCTGCTTACCTCCACGTGGAAGGGCCCGGAGGGATGGTCGCCTCGCGTTCGGCTCATCAACCGGACCGGCGACGTGCTCCACGAATGGCGGATTGACGAGACGGCCCTCTTCGCCGATTCTCTTGACCTGAGCCGAAAGCACTACCTTCACGGATCCCACCTGCTTCCCAACGGCGACGTGCTGTTCAACGTGGAGCACGGGGGAACGGCACGTGTGGATGCCTGCGGCAACGTAGAGTGGCGTTTGCCCATTGGCACCCACCACTCCATCGACCGGGCCGCGGATGGGTCGTTTTGGGTTTCTGACCTTACACAGTCTCTTCGTCGCACGAGCAGTGCCTATCCAGACGGGTATCCCGGACTGGAGGCCGCCTACTTCGATCGGCTTACTCGCATCTCACCGGAGGGCCAAGTGCTCCAGACCATCGGTGTCCTCGACATACTGTACGGCAGTGATTTGGCCCGCTACGTCAGTAAGGCATACATATCAGGACAGCAGGAAAGCCCCGAGTCTGACCTGCCCAGCACAGACCCAACGCACTTGAATGACGTGGAGCCCCTGCCTCCCTCCATGGCCGACGCGTACCCGCTGTTCGAGGCTGGGGACCTCCTGGTCTCTCTGCGCAACGTCCATCTCGTGTTCGTCCTCGACCCCGAGACGGAAACGGTGAAGTGGCACGCGTCTGAGCCTTTTATCATGCAGCACGACCCCGACTTCATCGGCGACGGCTGGATCGGGGTGTTTGATAATAACCGGGACTTCACCGAGCGGGGGACTGTGCAGGGGGGAACCCGCATCATCGGAATTCAACCTCACACTGACTCCACGAGAAAAATCTTCCCGACGCCTCAGTCTGAATCCTTCCACACCAAAAAGGGGGGGAAGTGGCAGTTGCTCGATAATGGCAACCTGCTTCTGACTGAGCACCATGCGGGACGAGTCATGGAGGTCGCCCCAGACGGCCGTACGGTCTGGGAGTGGATCCATCCTCCCCACGAGGGCTCGACGGTCCCTGCGGTGCAGGAGGGCACCCGGTACGACCTGTCTCCCGATGAGATCAACGAGTGGCCCTGCGCCTCGAAAGACTTCGTTCGCACACCCACACCACAATAGCTCAACCGACACCACCATGACCACACGATCCGCCCCTCGACTCCTCGTCGCCTTCGTCGCCTTCACGCTCCTTTGCCTGGCGCTCCCGGACAGCGCCCACGCGTACGGGGGGCCCGGAAGCGTGATTTCGGGCATCGGGGCCCTTCTCGCAGCGATTGCGGCCCTGCTCGCCTCTCTCTTCGGCTTCATCTGGTTTCCCCTGAAGCGTCTCCTCCAGAGCACGACCGACGAGGAGCCGGAGCACGCGGCCCCAGCGGCCTCCTCCTCGGACGCAGATCCTTCGGTCGAATGAACATTGTTCTCGCCGCCGGCGTCGTGGTCGGCTTTGCCCTCATCATCGAACGCCTCCGCCTCCCCGGGCACGCCCGCCAGGTGGGGCGGCACAGCACCACCTGTCTTCGGGTGCTTCGGGACGACTCCCTGGATGACGCGGCGAAGGAAACGGCCCTGCAGAATCGCGCCCGGAAGCTTTTCGGGCTTCTGGGCCGCCTGGTGGGAGGGAGCGCCCTCGCACTGGGGCTTCCTCTGGGGGGCGTCTGGCTTCTTGGCCGTGCGGGCATCGGCTCATTTGGTGAGACTTTTGCCACCTTGCAGCGCATTGATTTTCTCGCCGTGACGACGGCGGTCGGCCTGCTCGCATACGTCCTCGTTCAACGCACCCGTGCATCATGACTTTCGAGGACCGCTACGGATGGCTCGACCGGCTTCTCCACCGCACGGCCTTCCGCGCCGGCACGGCCCAGCACGCCCTGTCCGACGTAGAGAACATTCTGTACCGGGACACCCTCAGCTCGATTTCGGTCGACGATCCGGTTTTTATCACGGCGCTCCCCCGCTCGGGCACGACCATTGTGCTGCGCCTCCTGTGGAACACGGGCCGGTTCGCGAGTCACACGTATCAGGACATGCCGTTTCTGCTGTGCCCGCTGTTCTGGGACCGGTTCTCCGACCAGTTCGACGGCGGGACCCAGACGGCCGAACGGGCACACGGCGACGGGCTTCAGGTGTCGGGCAAGAGCCCCGAAGCCTTCGAGGAAATGATCTGGAAGCACTTCTGGCCGGACGCGTATCGGGGCCACTGCATCCAGCCCTGGTCGGCCGACGACCACGACCCCGCGTTCGACACGTTTTACGAGTCCCACATGCGCAAGGTCGTGGCCGTACGGCGGGACGCCCCCTCGGCCGATTTGCGCTACCTCTCGAAGAACAACCTCAACATTGCCCGTCTCGGAGCCCTCCCCCGGCCGCTTGAGGCCGGCACGTTCGTGGTCCCGTTCCGTGCCCCGCTCCAGCAGGCGGCCTCGATGCTGCAGCAGCACGAACGCTTCCTCCAGCTGCACGACGACGATGACTTCGTGCGGGAATACATGGAAGCCATCGGGCACCATGAGTTTGGGCACGGCCTTCGCCCCGTAAACTTCGACGGCTGGGTCGACGACGCCCCCGAGCCGACGACCCTTGCCTTCTGGGTCCGGTACTGGATCGCGGCCTACCAGCACGTGCTGGCCCACGCCGACGAAAATACGGTCCTTCTCGCGTACGACCGCCTCGTTGACGAACCGCGCACCACCCTTTCTCGTTTGGCCGATCTCATTTCTGTGGACCCATCCGCCCTCACCGGTCAGGCCGATCAGGTGCGTCCGCCCCGCTCCCATTCCGTCGAGACCGCCGCCCTCTCTTCGGAAACGCGACGGCGCGCCGCTGCGCTGCACGAGACGTTGAAGCAGCGCGCCCCCCTTTGACCTCGGTAGTTCTCTCCTCTTCTTTCGCTCGGCTCTTCGGGCCCTCATGCTCCAGCGGTTCTACGAGACCCTTTCCACCCTCCGTGCCCGCTGGACTCGGTTCACCGAAAGCCCCGTAGGGGCGTGGGTTCGGACCGGCCTCCGCTGGCTGTTCGTGGGGGGCATCGTGGCGTACCTGGCCTACGAGCTTACGGCCATCGGGTGGGGGGAGGTGGCACGCGCCCTCCCCGTTACGCCCTGGTTTTACGTCCTGCTGCTGCTCATGTACGGCACCCTGCCCCTCACCGAGGCGGTCCTCTACGGGACGGCCTGGGGCGCCCAGTACCGCGACCTCCTGCCCGTCCTCTTCCGAAAACGGGTCCTGAACAACGACGTGCTCGGCTACTCCGGGGAGGCCTACTTCTACCTGTGGGCCCGCCGCGAGACCAACCTGGGCACGGGAACCGTGCTCCGCACCGTGAAGGACAACGTGGTCATCTCCTCGGTCGCGTCCACCAGCGTGGCCTTCGGGCTGCTGGCCGTCTTCTTCCTCACCGGCCAGATTGAGCTGCTCCGCCAGTACCTGCCGTCGGAGGCCTACACGCTCGGGGCCGGCGTGGCCGTGCTGATCATCCTCGTGAGCGCCGTCGTGGCCTTCCGGCGCTCCATCCTGTCCCTCCCCTCGTCGCTGCTGGGGCTCTTCGCCGCCGGCCACTTTGTTCGTTTCGTCCTCAACAACGGCCTGCAGGTGACGCAGTGGGCCGTGGTCATCCCGGGGGTCTCGGCGGGCACCTGGATCACGCTGCTCGCGCTGTACATCGTGATCCAGCAGGTCCCGTTCGTGCCGTCCCGGGGCCTCGTGTTCATGAGCGCGGGCGTGGGCCTGTCCGGGCCGCTCCAGATTCCGGAGGCGCCCCTCGCCAGCATGCTCCTCGCCCAGAGCCTGCTCGACCGCGGCCTCAACTTCCTCGTCTACACCGGCACGACCGCCGCCGAGGCCGTGGGGGACGACGTGGAGGGGCTCGACGACCTGTCGGTTCCGGAGGAAATGAGGTAGGCGGCGGGCCGTCCGGCTCCACTGCCTCTCGCCGCCGGCTCGTCCAGGCACCCGCCTTCCGTCTATTTTCATTTCCGCAGGCTTTCCCCTCGGGGGCAAGGGCATGGGGCCCCACACGAGGCATCCACACCGGCGGTGCGACGCCCTCGCCGACAAGCTCCGACTCGTTGTTGCGCGCTGCGGCCCCGGCCCTGGGGGCCGCACTGCTGTTCTGCCCTCCGCAACGGCCGCCCGTCGCCTTGCGCCTGCGCCTCGGGAGCGCTTTTTTAGGAGCGCTCGCTCCAAATCGGAAGCGCGCGTGCCCTGCTCTCCGTCCGTTTCACCACTGCGCACTGATACATGGACCCCGCCGCCGTCGCGTTTACGACGCTGGACTACATCATCTTCGGCGTCTACCTGCTTGTTATCGTCGGGCTCGGCCTCTGGGTGTCCCGGGAGGAAGAGGGAACGGAGAAAGACAGCGCCGACTACTTCCTGGCCAGCAAGGCGCTTCCGTTCTGGGCCATCGGGTCCTCGCTCATCGCGGCCAACATCTCCGCCGAGCAGTTCATCGGCATGAGCGGCTCGGGCTTCCGGGTGGGCCTGGCCATCGCCTCCTACGAGTGGATGGCGGCGGTGACGCTGCTGGTGATCGCCTGGTTCTTCCTGCCCATCTACCTGGAGAAGGAGATCTACACGATGCCCCAGTTCCTGGAGGAGCGCTACGACGGGCGGGTGCGGATGCTGCTCGCTATTTTTTGGCTGCTGGTGTACGTGTTCGTGAACCTGACGTCGGTGCTCTACATGGGCGGCCTGTCGATCAACGTCATCATGGGCCTCCCGCTCTGGGCGTCGGTCCTCGGGCTGGCCGCGGTCGCCACCGCCTACAGCCTGTACGGGGGCCTCAAGGCCGTGGCCTGGACCGACGTGGTTCAGGTGGTGGTGCTGGTCGGCGGGGGGCTTCTCACGACCTGGGTCGCGCTCGACGCCTACGGCGGCAGCGAGGCCGGGGTCGTCGGGGGCTTTACGCAGCTGATGAGCGACGCCTCGGGCCGGTTCAACATGATCCTGTTCGAGGGGGAGCTGATGTACCGCAACGACGAGGGGGCCCTGAAAGACGCCTACCAGCTCCTTCCCGGCCTGAGCGTGCTGTTTGGGGGCCTGTGGGTGGCCAACCTGTTCTACTGGGGCTGCAACCAGTACATCATCCAGCGGGCCCTGGCCGCCAAGAGCCTGAAGGAGGCCCAGCGGGGCCTGGCCTTCGCCGGCTACCTGAAGCTGCTCCTTCCCCTCATCGTGGTGGTGCCGGGCATCGTGGCGTTTGCGCTGGACGCCCCCATCCAGCGGGGCGACGAGGCCTATCCCTGGCTGCTGGGGGAGTACGTGGGGTCGGGCTTTCGCGGGCTGGCCTTCGCGGCGCTGGTGGCGGCGATCATCTCCTCGCTGGCGTCGATGATGAACAGCGCCTCCACAATTTTCACGATGGACCTCTACCGCAACTACACCAGCCAGGAGGCGGTGTCCGAGCGGCGCCTGGTACGGATTGGGCGGGCGGTCGCACTGATTTGCATTGTGGTGGCCGCCGCCCTGGCCCCGCAGTTGGCCGACCTCGACCAGGTCTTCCAGTACATTCAGGAGTACACCGGGTTTGTGAGCCCGGGCGTCCTCGCCATCTTCGTGCTGGGGCTGTTCTGGAGCAAGGCCACCCCGAACGCGGCCCTGGTGTCGGCGGTCCTGAGCATTCCGCTCTCGGCGGCCTTCAAATTCTGGGCGCCGGGGGTCGCGTTTCTGAACCGGATGCTGATCGTGTTTTTCCTCTCCGTCGCCCTGATCGTCGCGATCTCCCTGCTGGAGAACGAGGGGGAGGACCATCCGAAGGCGATCGACGTCGGGGGCATCGAGCGCGAACGGGACCCCATCTACAACGTCGCGGCCTTCGGCATCCTCGCCATCACCGCCGCGCTCTACGCGTTCTTCTGGTAGGCTGTGGGTCCGGCGCTCGCTCCCGGCAGCGCGATCGTGAACGTGTCGGCGGGCCGCCGGAGACGTGCAGGGGAGACGTCTTACGCCGTCGTGGTCGCGGGGGCCTCGTCTCGGGCCTCCTTGTAGTCCTCCCAGTCGTCTAGGAAGCGCTCCAGCCCGCGGTCCGTGAGCGGATGCTCCAGCAGCTTCGTCATCGTCTCGAACGGCATCGTCGCCACGTCCGCCCCCGCCAGGGCCGCCCGCTTCACGTGGGTGGGGTGTCGGATCGACGCGGCAAGGATCTCCGTCTCAAACCCGTAGTTGTCGTAGATCTGCACGATCTCCTCGATCAGGCCCATGCCGTCGGACGAGATGTCGTCGATGCGCCCGATAAAGGGGCTGATGTAGTCGGCCCCCGCCTTCGCCGCCACGAGCGCCTGCGTCGGCGAGAAGCAGAGCGTGCAGTTTGTCTTGATTCCCTCCTCGTCCAGGGCGCGGAGCGCCTTGATGCCGTCTTTGATGAGCGGGATTTTGACGACGACGTTGTCGTGGATCTGGGCCAGGGTGTGGGCCTCCTCCATCATGCCGTCGAACTCCGTCGCCGTCACCTCCGCGGAGACATCTCCGCCCACGGTCTGGCAGATCTCCAGCACGCGCTCGTGGAAGTCCACGTTGCCCTCCGCCTTCACGAGGGAGGGGTTCGTGGTCACCCCGTCGAGGACGCCCATGTCGTTGGCTTCACGGATGTCTTCAAGGTTGGCGGTGTCTACAAAGAACTTCATAGCGAGTCGGGTTGGTTGACCTAAAAAATGCGTCTTGCTGAGGGTGCAGGGACGGGCCGATCGCGCCCGTCCGGCGTGCGGGGCGGGGGGCTCGGGGCCCTACCCCCGCACCAGCGAGCGGGCTTCCTCGGCGACCCGCGTGGCGGTCAGGCCGTACGCCTCCATGACCCGCTCCCCCGGCGCCGACGCCCCGAACCGGTCCACCCCGATCGCGGTGCCCTCGGGGCCCACGTAGCGCTCCCAGCCCTGCGTGACGCCCGCCTCGATCGAGACGCGCGCCTCGACCGACGGCGGCAGCACCTTTCGCCGGTAGGTCTCGGACTGCTCCTCGAAAAGCTCCCAGCTCGGCATGCTTACCACCTGCGCCTGGATGCCGTCCTTCTCGAGGGCGCGGGCGGCCTGCAGGGCATGCTGGACTTCGCTCCCGGTCCCCATCAGCACCGCGTCCGGCTGCCCCGCCGCCTCCCGCAGAATGTAGGCGCCGCGGTGGAGCCCCTCCGCCGTCGTCAGCTCGGTGCGGTCGAAAATGGGCAGGGTCTGCCGCGTCAGGGCCAGCGCCGTCGGCCCGCCGGTCCGGGTCACCGCCGCCGCCCACGCCCGGGCCGCCTCGTTCGCGTCGGCCGGCCGGATCAGGGTCGCCCCGGGGATTGCCCGCAGCGCCATCAGGTGCTCCACCGGCTGGTGCGTCGGCCCGTCCTCCCCAAGCCCAATCGAGTCGTGGGTAAACACGTACACGACCGGCTGCTCCATCAGGGCACTCAGCCGCAGGGACGGACGCAGGTAGTCGCTAAAGATGAGGAACGTGCCGGCGTAGGGCTGGATGCCTCCGTGCAGGGCCATCCCGTTGGCGAGTCCCGCCATCGCGTGCTCCCGCACCCCGAACCGGAAGTACCGCCCGCTTCGGCTGTCTTTCTGGAAGTCGCCCCGCCCCTCCACGTCGGTCTTGTTCGACCCGGTGAGGTCCGCCGAGCCGCCGATCAGGTATCCCACCTCCGGGGCCAGCGCCTCGAGGGTGAGCCCGCTCGCCTTGCGGGTGGCCCGCTCCTCCCCCGTGTCCGCCGTCGGCTCGAACGCAGGAAGGGCCTCCTCCCATCCCTCCGGCAGCTCCCGGTTCATCCAGCGCTTCAGCCGGGCGGCCTGTTCGGGGTGGGCCTCTTCGTAGTCGGCCCGGAGGCCCTCCCATTCGCGCTGGGCCTCCTGCCCCTCCGTCTTCGCCGCCCGCATGTGGTCGTAGACCGCGTCGGGGACGTAAAACGTCTCCTCGGTGGGCCAGCCGAGCGCCTCCTTTGCCCCGCGAAGCTCCTCCTCGCCGAGCGGCGCCCCGTGGGCCGCGGCGGTGTCCTGCTTGTTCGGGCTGCCGTAGCCGATGTGGGACTGGACCCGGATCAGCGAGGGCCGCTCGGTCTCGGCCTTCGCCTCCTCGATCGCGCCGTCGACCGCCTCCAGGTCGTTTGCGTCCTCCACGTGGGCCACGTGCCAGCCGTAGGCCTCAAACCGGGCGGCCACGTCCTCGGTGAAGGCCAGGTCCGTGGAGCCGTCGATCGTGATGTCGTTGTCGTCGAAGAGGTACACCAGCTTGCCCAGCCCGAGGTGGCCCGCCAGGGAGGCGGCCTCCTGCGAGATGCCCTCCATCAGGTCCCCGTCCGAACAGATGGCATACGTGTGGTGGTCGAAAAGCGGAAAGCCCTCCTCGTTGAACTCGTCGGCCAGGAGCTGCTCGGCGATCGCCATCCCGATCCCGTTGGCAAAGCCCTGCCCGAGCGGGCCGGTCGTCGTCTCCACGCCTGGCGTCAGGTGCGCCTCCGGGTGGCCGGGCGTCCGGCTGCCCCACTGCCGGAAGCCTTTCAGCTCCTCCATCGGCAGGTCGTAGCCGGTCAGGTGGAGCAGGCTGTACAGAAGCATCGAGGCGTGGCCCGCCGACAGCACGAACCGGTCCCGCCCCGGCCAGTCTGGGTCCTGCGGATTGTGCCGCAGGTGGCGGGTCCACAGGACGTAGGCCACCGGCGCCAGCCCCATCGGCGTCCCTGGGTGCCCGCTCTGGGCCCGCTCGACCGCGTCGGCCGACAAGAACCGGATGGTGTTGATCGTCTGGGTCTCGATGTCTGTCTCCTCAAGGAGGTCCGTCGCCATGGAATGGTGTGCTGTGTGTTGGGGGTGTCATCAAACTGCCATCCGGGGCGGGTCGCTCCCCGGATGGCACTGCCTGGTCGTGGGGCGTTCTTCTTTCGCCGTCCAGAAGAACGCGGCCGGTTTTCACTCTGTCTCTGCCGGCCTTGATGGGTTACAGCGGGCAGGGCCTTCCCGTTCTCCAGGAGAACAAGAGCGCAACGCGTGCACCGCCCAGGCCCGGCGCCCAGTTGTGCGGGCACGGCTCGACTGTCGGACGCGACTCGTGTTTGGCCGTGTCTGCGTGGAGGAGGGAAAACGAGCCAACGGCATTATACGGATCGGTCTCGTGGGATTCGATTACTTTTCCGTGATCCGCCCGCTGGGGTGGGGTGTCGAGCCCCCGTTTGGGGGCGTGCCCCCGACAACAGGGCCCAAACAGCGACGCGCCCCATCGGCTGCCCGTTCCGCCCCGCACGCCGAGCGTCCGAGGGTCGGGACCTGTCTGTCCGTCCGCCTCGTTTGGGAGGGGCAATATCCGGGGGCTCTCCGATGCCCCCAGCCCCGCTTCTCGCTCGCGCTCTTCTGCCGATCGTTCTCGCCCCCTCAGCAATGTCCCGTTTGCGTCCCACAACGATTTCTCTCGTCGCGCCCCTCCTCGTGCTCTGGGCTGTTCTGCCCCTGCGGGGGACCGGTCAAACCGTGGACCCGCTCCCGCCGATCCTGCAGGAGGAGCCGCTGACCGAGTCGGCCGTCATCTCCGACTCGGACACCGTCGAGAAGGACGTCCCGTACGTCTCCACGTCGCAGCGCGTCGTGAACCGGATGCTCGAGGCGGCCCAGGTGACCAGCGACGACGTGGTGATCGACCTCGGTAGCGGCGACGGGCGCATCCCGATTGCCGCCGCCCAACGACACGGCGCCAGCGGCATCGGCGTCGAGATCGATCCGGAGCTGGTCGCCAAGGCCCGCGAGAACGCGGAGGCGGCCGGGGTCTCCGACCTGGTCGAGTTTCGGCAGGGCGACCTGTTTGAGGCCGACCTAGGCGAGGCGACGGTCGTGACCCTGTACCTGTGGCCGGAGATCAACGTGAAGCTGCGCCCGAAGCTGCTCCGGACACTGGAGCCTGGGGACCGGATCGTCTCGCACGACTTTCGGATGGGCGACTGGGAGCCGGACCGGGTCATCGACCTCGGCCCGGGCAAGATTGGGCAGGAAACGGTCTACCTCTGGACCGTCCCCGCCTCCGTCCCCGAGGACCTGCTGGACATCAGCGACGAGGTGGAGGTGCAGTGAGCCGGGGCCGAGGGTGGGCCCGTTGCCCTTTTCCCCTCTGCTGCCCGCCGGGGGGAACGGCACTCCTCCCGTTGCGGGGCTCCCACTCGGCCCGGATTGTTCTCGGTCCCGACCCGACGGCCGTCTGCGCCCGCCTGGGCTGGGGCCTCCTTGAGTCATGCGGTGCACCTCGTCCGGCGGTGACGCGCCCCGCCGCGTTGTACGTTCAGATTCGCCCTTCTCCGCCACCATGCCCCCACGTCGCCCCATGCGCTTCCGCTGCCCCGCACCGGCCGCAATGCTCGTCGGGCTTCTGCTCCTCAGTGGAGCGGGCTGCGGCTCCACTGCCACCACCGCCCAGCCCCCCACGACGACCGACGCGCCCGTCCCCGATACGGCCCGGGTTGCGCGGATCAACGTGCCCGCCCAGATTGCGCCCTCCGACACCCTCCGGATCCACCTGTCCGGCACCGTGGGCCCCAACGGCTGCTACTCGCTCGCCCGGATCGACGAGGGCCGCACGCCTGGCCGGCTCACGCTGACGCCGCTGGTCCGCCCCCCGACCGCGGACGACCGGGCGTGCACGATGGCGATCGTGCCGCTCGACACGACGCATGTGGCCTCCCCGCCGTTTGAGCCGGGCCGCCTTGCCGTGCGGGTCCCCCAGGGCAGCCGGCCCGCCGTGACGGACACGGTCACGGTCACGGACCGGCCCTGACCGTCCTCCTCACGCCCCGCCCGACGGCCGCAACGCCGACAGCGAGAGGCCTTCCGACAAGCCGGCGGGTTCATCCCCTGTGTGAGGAGGGGCGGGCCGCGTAGGTGCGCCCGAAGGGATCGGTGGCCTCCACGCGCACCCGATTCGCGTCGGGGTTGGCGGGCGCGTAGTACAGATGGGCGGTGGGCTGGGGCTCCACCCACGGGTGCTTCTCCGGCCGGTCGTCCCCGTCGTGGCGGCGCCGGCTCATCGGATCGAGGCCCACGCGGCGGGCCATGGCGCCGGTGCGGATGCCGTCCTCGTACCAGACGACCGTCCAGTCCTCGGTGGCGTCCCAGACGTTGGCCACCCACTCGCCCGGCGCCTCGGGGTCGGCCCCCGCCGGGTACGCCCGCACCTGGTGGTCGGCGGCGCGGCCGGTGGCCTTGTAGCGCCACGCGACGGATTCCCCGTCCACCTCGTAGACCGCGTAGCCCTTGGGCGTGCCGTCGTAGCAGACCGGGCCGGTCCACCAGGCGCCGCACACCGTGCCCACCACGTGCTCGTGCGGCCCGTCGGCAAAGCGGTGTTCGTTTTCGTGGACGTGCCCGCTGACGATGTGGGCGTCGAACGGATCGAGCAGTTCGTAGAGCGCGGCCCGGTTTCCAATCCGCCCGCGGACCGACGGGCTCGCCTCCCCGCGCCGCTCGTAGGCGGTACTGAGGGGCGGGATGTGCGTGAACACGACGACGGGGCGGCCGTCCTCCACGAGCGCGAGGTCCTGCTCCAGCCACGCAAGCTGGGCGGCGTCGAGGTGGCCGTGGTAGTCACCGGTCTCCCGCCCAAAGCCGTCGCTCCCCGGCCAGTACACGTCGTCGAGCACGACGTAGTGGACGGCCCCGCGGTCGAACGAGTAGTACTCGGGGCCGAAGTGCCGGCGGAAGGTGGCCGTGGAGCCGGGGTCGCCCGGCGCGTCGAAGTTGAGGTCGTGGTTGCCCACCGCCTGCACGAACGGGATGCCCATCTCCTGAACCGCCGCCTCGTAGCCGGAGAAGAGCGACAGGTCGTCGAACACGAGGTCGCCCCCGCCCACCCCGAAGACGGGACGGTCCCCGAGCGCCCGCACGGCCTCCTGCACGTCCGGCACCGTCTCGTCCCGGAACTGCTGCATTTCCGCCGCCGTCCGGGCCTGCGGATCGGCCAGGAAGAGGAACGCGTGCTGCTCGTCGTCGCGGTCGAGGGGCGTGAGCCGAAACGACGCCGTCGCCGTGCCGCCGCCGGACGCGTCGATGGATCGGTAGAGGCGGGCCGTGCCGGTGTCGTGCGTCGGTAGGCGGTACCCGCTCGGCACCGAGAGGTAGACAAACGGCCGGCGGGGCGCGGCCGCCAGCTCGTAGCGCCCGTCGGGGCCGGTCTGCGTGACGGCGACGCCATCGGTGACGGGCACCCCCTCGATGCCGCCCTCGGGGCCCGCCACGCGGCCGGTGACCGTCACGGCCCGGCGGTCGGTGCCCAGGCGGGGCGAGGCGGCGGCCACGCCGGGCGCGCTGAGGGCGGCCCCGGTGAGGCCCAGGTACTTCAAGAAGTCGCGGCGGGATGGAGACATGTCGGTAGAGAGGGCAGGCGAAAGACAGTTCGCGGCCACAAGATGCAGGGCCGCGGCGGGAAAATCATCATCTCATCGTTATCGTTTTCTTCCGTCTCTTCCGCACGATTGCCCGGAACGCCACCCCACTGTTCGTGTGAGAAGGACCAGACACATCGTTCGCACATCCCCACTGATCGGTCGGCCCGTCACCTGGCCCATACCCTACAGGCATGAGTGAGGACTTCCTTCAGCAAGACGTCCGCTACGTAAAGGGCGTGGGGGAGAAGCGCGCCGACGTGTGGGCCGAGCAGCACGGCGTGCGCACGGTGCACGACCTGCTGCGCTTCTACCCCCGCCGCTACCTCGACCGCACGACCGTAACCCCGGTGCGGCGGCTGCGGGAGGGCCCCGACTCGGTCACGGTCGTCGGGACCGTCCGCTCCGTCAACGTGGTGCCCAGCAACAACCAGAAGCGGCTCGAAATCATCCTGGAGGGGGAGCAGGGCGGGCGCATGAAGGGGACGTGGTTTCAGGGGGTCTGGTGGGTACGCAAGGCGTTCGACGAGGGCGACCGCGTGGCCTTCCACGGCACGGTGGAGAAGTACGGCCGCTGGCACTCGATGACCCACCCGGACTTCGACCGCCTCAACGACGAGGGCCCCCTCCTCGACACGGGCCGCATCGTGCCGCTCTACCCGGGCGGGGAGGCCATGAGCAACGTCGGCCTCACGAGCCGGACCGTCCGCCGCGTCCTGTACGACCTGTTCAAGGAGCACGGCCTGAAGCTCACGGAGACAATGCCCGACTGGATCATGGACGAGTACGCCCTCATGGAGGGCCGCGTGGCGCTGCGGGCCATTCACTTCCCGAAGACCCAGCAGGAGCTCTCGCGGGCGCAGCGGCGGCTCAAGTTCGAGGAGCTTTTCTTCATCCAGCTCCTGCTGGCCCAGATGCACGAGCAACAGGAGGAGGTGGCGGGGCCCGCCTTCGACGACCCCGGCGCGTACACCCGCGAGTTTGTACGGGAGGTGCTGCCCTTCGAGCTCACGGGCGCCCAGACCCGGGCCCTGCGCGAGATCATTGGCGACGTACAGACGGGCACGCAGATGAACCGCCTCCTGCAGGGGGACGTGGGCAGCGGCAAAACGGTCGTCGCCGTGGCCGCCATGATGCACGCCTACGACAGCGGCTACCAGAGCGCCTTCATGGCCCCCACCGAGATCCTCGCCGAGCAGCACCACGCCAACCTGCAGGACTACCTCCGCCCGCTGGGGCTGGAGCCCCGCCTGCTGATTGGGAGCCAGACGAAGGCGGAGCGGGAGGCGGCCCTCCAGGCCGTCCGCACCGGCGAGAGCCCGGTCGCCGTCGGCACGCACGCCCTCATCCAGGACGAGGTCGCGTTCGACCGTCTCGGCCTCGCGGTGGTCGACGAGCAGCACCGCTTCGGGGTGGCCCAGCGGGCCGAGATGTTCGAGAAGGGCGAGCGGCCCCACATGCTCCTCATGACGGCCACCCCCATTCCCCGCTCCCTCGCCCTCACGCTCTACGGCGACCTCGACGTGTCGAAGATTGACGAGATGCCGCCGGGCCGCAAGCCGGTCGAGACGCGCCTGCGGGCCGAGAAACGCCGGGGGGAGGTGTACGCCTTCCTGCGCGACCGGCTGGAGCAGGGCGAGCAGGCGTTCGTGGTGTACCCGCTCGTGGAGGAGAGCGAGAAGATGGACCTGAAGGACGCGGAGAGCGGGGCGGAGGCGCTGCGGGAGAAATTCCCGGACTACACGGTCGGGCTCGTCCACGGCCAGCTCTCGGCCGACGACAAGGACGCGACGATGCGCCGGTTCACGGAGGGGGACATCGACCTCCTCGTGGCCACGACCGTGATCGAGGTGGGGGTCGACGTGCCGAACGCGACGGTGATGCTCGTGGAGCACGCCGAGCGGTTCGGGCTCAGCCAGCTGCACCAACTGCGCGGCCGGGTGGGGCGGTCCGACCAGCAGAGCTACTGCGTCCTCATGGCCAGCTACAAACGGAGTCAGGAGGCGAAGCAGCGCCTGGAGGCGATGGCCCGCACGAACGACGGCTTCGAGATCAGCGAGACGGACCTCCAGATCCGGGGCGCCGGGGACTTCTTTGGCACCCGCCAGAGCGGCATGCCCGACCTCAAGATTGCCGACCTCACCGAGGACGATGAGATTCTGGAGGTCGCCCGCGAGGCCGCCTTCGCCCTCATCGAGAAGGACCCGCACCTGCGGGCCGACGAGCACGAGCGGCTCCGCCGCCGCTACCGGGAGGACTACGCGGAGCACGGCCTCGGCTTCGCCCGGGTGGGGTGACGGCAAAATGAAGGCCCCAGATTGATGGAGGAGCCAGATTTCTCCCACGCTGGCGCCACGATGTCCAGGGGCGTGGCCCAAGCGTCCGTTGAGAAGAGGTCCTCCACTCGGCCAGACAGGACCGACTCGATCCGTCTTCTCGTCGGGCTCGTGGCCGCGCTCGTGGCCGCTCCCCAGCCTGCACGACGAACCTTTCCTCGCGCCCGAGGTAGGACTCAGGTCATTCTTCTCCACGAACGTCGCATTCGGCACACGGATGGCCGACGATGCCCCGTTTCCGGAGCCAGATGACGCTGCCCGTTCGGGGGCCGGCTCTGCGTCCTGGGAGCCGTACCAGTCCCCACAGGAGAGCAGGGGCGGGGCACTGCGCCTGCTGCGCCGCTACGCGTTTTCGATCACGGCGGGGACAATCGCCCTCGCGATCGGGCTGCTGATCTACTTCGCCCCCACGCGCCTCACGCCCGACCCGGGCGCGCCCCCGACGGCCGACGACGAGCCCACCTCCACCCTGTCGGTCGATTCCCAGCCCCCCGGCGCCGTGGTGATCGTGGGCGCCGACACGGCCGGCGTCACCCCGATCGACAACCACCCGCTCCCGCCCGGGACCTACCTGGTCACCATCGACCGGGCCGACTACGGAAGCCGCGACACCGTGATCACGCTGTCCGCAGGCCAGTCCGCCGCGCTCAGCCCCCGCTTTTCTCGGGACGAGTCAGCGGTCGCCGCGCAGGGCCAGGCCGCCGCCCGCTCGCAGGGGAGCGCCCCCGCCGGCCTGTCGTCCGGCGAGCCGTCCCCTTCCTCCCCCTCGCCCAGCCCACCCGGCCCCGGCGACGAGACGCCGGGCTCGGCCTCCGATGGGCCCCCAGCCAGTAGCCGATCAGACCCGTCGACTGCCCCCGCGGGCGGCGACATCGCGCCGGTCACCGGCACCCTCGTGCTGCGGGCGACGCCCGACCGGGCGACGGTTGCGCTCGATGGCGAGGAGGTCGGGGCGACGCCGGCGACCCTCACCGAGGTCACGACGGGGACGTACGCGGTCACCTTCTCCCGTCCCGGGCACAAGACCGTGACCCGGCGGGTCGACGTCAGCGCCACCGACACCGCAACGGTGACGGCAACGCTGAAGCGGCGGACCGGACACCTCCGCGTACTGGTCCGCCCCTGGGGCTCCATCTACATCAACGACCAGCGCCGCGCTGAAAATTCGGATGTCTGGTACGACACGACCCTTCCGGCCGGCCCCTACACCATCACCGCCCGCCACCCGGCACTCGGGGAAACGAGCCGGCCTGTCACCGTCGCCCCCCAGGACACCCAGTCGGTCGTCGTGGACCTCCGCGAGCAGTAGCGCCTCCGTGGGGGTAGCGCCTCCGCAGGGAGGGCCTGCTGCGCAGGGGCCCGTGTGGGAGTGGACGAGCCCCCTCTCTCTTGCCGCACGACCGTCCCTGCCGGGGCCGACTTGCCGCACGACCGTCCCTGCCGGGGCCGACTCACCGCACGACCGTCAGTTGGCGCGTCTGCCGGAACGTCCCGGCCCGCATGCGCACGAAGTACTTCCCGCTCGGGAGGGTGCCGGCGTCGATCCGGGCCCGATGGACCCCGGTCCGGCGCTTCTCGTCCACGAGGCGAGCAACGCGCCGTCCCAGCACGTCGTAGACGGCGATCGAGACCTCCGACTCCTCCGGAAGCGTGTACTCCAGCTCGGCGCCCCGGCGGATCGGGTTGGGGCTGGCCTTTCCGAGCCGAAATTCGTCCGGGGTCGGGGCGGCGGTGACCCCGATCCGGTCCGTGGACTGCTGGATCTGCGCGGCCGGCTGGGCCGCCGACAACGCGTGGCGCTCCCCCCCGGCGGCGATTTCAACCCGTCGGTCGCTTCCGCCGGTCTTCAGCCGGACTTCTACGGGAAACGTCGCGCCCTGAAGCTGCACGGCATGCCCCGGTGCCGACGCCTTCCCCGACGCGAACGCCGCCGCCGCGTGTCCACTTGCGAACCGCACGTCGAACACATCGCCCGGCGGAACGGGGGGCAGCTCCGAGCGGCTGCGCTGCCGGTCGGTCAGGCCTTCCTCCAGCCGGAGCGTATACTGCTGCCCCTCCGCGTCTGCAATCGAGAGGCGCACCACGCCCGCCGGGTCGTTCTTGGACGTCTCCGATCCGGCCACCAGCGTCCCCGCGGCCCCGGACAGGTCGAGCGTCCCAGCCTCGGTCGCCTTGACCCAGTACGCCTCGCCGGGACGCAGTGCCGCCGTGGACGTATACCCCTCGCCCGGCGGTAGCCGGAAGAAGTCCGACGTCACGATGCCGGACGGGGAGGCGGTCACTGCACCGACCGACACCGTGTCCTCGACACTGCCGATCAGATTCCATCCGGCCTCCACCTGAACCGTCGTCGGGGGCACCGTTCCCGTCACGCTCGTGGTGTCCGCCTGGCACTGCACGGCAATCCCCATCCCTACCGGCACAGCGTCCCCGTCCGACAGTGGCGTGTATCCGTTTCCTGGCGTGTACGCGAACCCCCCCGAGCACCCCTGGAAAAGGGACCCGAACGTCGCGCCCGACTCTACGGGCACCGAGACAAAGCGCCAGCCCTCCGCCATCGTGATCGTGCGGGTCACCGTCTCGGACGGGTCGGCCTGGAAGCCTGTCACCTGATGGAACGTCCCCGGCTCGTAAACCCCCTCGGCGCAGACCGGCACCCCGACGCTGTCGCACGACGCAAACGCGGCGCCCGAGCCAACGTCGACCGCAGCGCCCGCCGAGACGTCAAAAACCTCAAACTGCAGGGACGCGCCCGGCGCGTACCCGTCCGGCGAGACATCGATCGAATCCGACCCCGCGGCGGCGAGCGTCGCCCCCTCTCCGTCCGTCCACACCCCGTAGCCCGCACACGTCCCGTCGGCCGTATACACCGCGATTGTGTCCCCCGCCGCCACGGGCGTGCCGTCCGGAAGGGCCGGGTCTGCCGTCGACGGGACGTGCACCGTCGCGTTGTCGACGTTCGTGATGCACTCTTCGGCGTAGGTGAACGACTGCCCCAGGGCCGCAGCGGGCACCAGGACGCCGATCCCGAGCAGGGCGGCACACACCGAAGCAGAAAGGCGGGCGAGCATCGTATTCTGTGATCCTTTAGGTCTTCAGACTTCAATCTTATGGATCACAATATCTATTCCTGATGCTCTCTTGAGCGAAAAAAACGCCCGGCTTCAACGCGGCAGGGCGGAAAAGCACAGAAGACAGGGATCGTCCAGGGCCGCGTCTCTGCCGCCACAGCCGCCCCTATCGGCGAAACGGCCCCTCTAGGAAGGCACCTCTCTCTGCCTAACTAGCTCCAAAGGATTAACTGATGCTGCGTATTCGGAGCATCTGATTCGTTCCCTATTGCCCGATGCGCTTTCATTTCGAAATCCTTTTCCTAGCAGGACGGCGCCTCGTCGGGGCCCACACGCCCGGGGACGACCGGGAGGGCGCCGTTTGGGGCCTCGTTCGCCGCAATTGCCTCGTCCCCCTCCCCTCGCTTCTGGCTCGTCCCTTCGCGGTTCCGCCTCTCCGCCAGAGGCATAATCCAAATCTACCATGCGTGGGGCGGACCTTGTACAACCGGCGTGCTCCAAAGATAGGCGCGCTGCCTCTCTATATGCTTATCGGTCCGCGCGCATGCCGCCCTATTCTTAGCAGTGCAGATTCAGATGCGCATCAGTTCGGCAGGCAACTGGGGAATTGAAGGGCCCCGACGCACACATCTTCGTTGCTCCTGGCCGCCCGCATCCCCCCTCCGCACTCACGTAGCGATTCATGGGCACACCTCTGTTCCTCGGGCTTGTCGGAAGCGTGGTCGCCGGGTTTCTGGTGACGGTGCTCCTTACCGGTCTCGTCTGCGAGCAGGCCCCGCGCCTCGGCCTCTTGGACCGTCCGACGCAGGCCCGCAAGGTCCACAAACGCGTCACCCCCACGGGAGGCGGGGTTGCGATCGCTGCGGGGCTGGCGGTGGGGCTGGGAGTGCTCTGGGGCTTTTGGGGCCCGTTCCCCGGCGCCGTTCAGTCTCTTTCGTTCTGGGGCGGGGCGGCGATCATGCTCGCCACGGGGTACTGGGACGACCGGCACGCCCTCGACGCGAAGGCCAAATTTTCGTTTCAGCTGGTCGCCGCCTACCTGCTTCTCCATTCGGGCACGATTCTTCCCCTCTCCGGAGGACACGCTGGCGCACTCTCCCCCGACGTCGTCGCGGGGGCCCTTCCCTTCAGCGAGGCGCTTTACATCATCCCGCTGTCGGTGCTCTGGATCGTCGGCATCATCAACGCGGTCAACCTCATCGACGGCCTCGACGGCCTCGCGACGGGAATTATCGGCATTGCCTTTCTTGCGTGCGCGGCCCTCTTCGGGGTAAAGGGCGAGATCGCCCTGGCGGCCGTCGGCATCGTGATGGCGGGGGCGCTGGTCGGCTTCCTGCCACACAACTACAAGCCCGCCACCATCTTCATGGGGGACTCCGGCAGCCTCCTCCTGGGCTACCTGTTGGCCGGGTATACGCTCCAGGGCCCCCTCCACACCGACCCGGCCGTCGCCCTCCTCATCCTGCCCGTTCTTCTGGGCGTGCCGATTCTGGACACCGGAACGGCCATCGTCCGGCGCTTCGCCTCGGCCCGCACCATCTTCGCGCCCGATCGTCGCCACGTGCACCACCGCCTGGTCGACCGCGGCACCGAGCAGGGCGCCGTGCTCACCCTCTACGGGGTTGGGGCCTGGTTCGGGAGTGCGGCCGTACTGATGGGGGTCCTGCCGGCGGTGTGGGGCTACCTCCTGGCCGGCGGCACCGCGGTGATTGCCGTCGTGTGGGCCTGGCGCCTCGGGTGCCTCACGCCCGTTCCGGCCGCCGACGAGACGGACGCACGCCCGCAACCGGCCGGGGGGCTTGCCGACACCGAACTCCCGGTGCCCGTCGACATCATCACCAGGGGCGACCCGGCCTCGGTCGGCGGCGACGGTGCCTCTCCGGACGCCGTGCAGGACCGGTCGGCCGACGAGCCGGAGGCCGACGAAACCCCAATTGCGCCGTAGGTCCGGGGCCTCGTCTCCGCCCCCCGCGAGTCTCCGCCCCCCGCCAGGTCGCCTCTCTCCGTGCCTGTCTGGGGACTCTCTTCTGGCCCGCTTCCGACAAAGGATTCTTCTCCCTTCCGCTAAAGCCGCGCCCCGAAGGCGCGAAGGGGGACCGACGAGCCAGGGACCACCTCGGGCCTCAGCGCCAAGATGCTCAGCTATCCCGTCCTGTAGGACCCGGACCAACGTCAGTTTGGGGAGTACGGTCGTCCCTGCGTCTCGGCTGAATATCTACCGGAAACAGCTTCTGATTGAGCACCATCTTCCACCATTGCGGAAAACGCATCATCGGAATTCAGCCCGTCTGACGACAGGAGGCTGCCGGGCGGAGCACAGCTCAAACCCCGCCGTGAGAATGGAGAAGTCGCTCGTCGAAGGGGCCGGAAGACAATCGCAACTGCTCTGGTTTTGTGAGCCGAGGAAGGAGAAGCTCGGAAACTGTTTTTCAATTGGGCCCTGCAGGAAGGGCCTGCGTCCTACGGCGGGAAGCTACGCGGCACGGGACGCGTGGTGAGACATCTGCACCAGGAAGAGGGAATGAGGGCAACCAGGCGGCCCAAGAGCGTCTCCGTTGGCGATGGTCCAGCGAGCTTTCATCGGCGCCTGCCTGGAAGCAACAATTCTCGTGGGGGACCTAGCCAACTGGGCGCCTCCGCACAAGCAAAAAAGCACAGTTTGAATAAAAAGTGACCCGAAAACCTGCTTTCAGGAGTAATGTACGTCCCCTACAACTTGGCGGTAATTCCTTCTGCCTAAAATGAGTGCCCGCTCGTTTTTAAATAGTGGCGTGTCGTTGGGCCGGCTTCTCGTGGCCCCCTTAGCGGTGCTCATCGCACTTGGGGGCTCCTTTATGGGGGACGCTGCGCCGTGCTACGGCAATGCGCCCCCGCAGTACTCCAGCGGCGCGCCTGCGGCGCCCCATCAGTCCCTTGCGAACACCCCCTCCGACGCTTCTACTTCAGAAGCGTCTGAGGTCGCCAAGACTGTCCCTTCAGTCCGGGAGACAACGCCCCCAGGGCCACGATGCGGGCCGGGCTCGACCCGGTCCTGGGGCGCTACCGGGGCAACGGTTCGCCCGGTCCGTCCGCTCGACGACGTGATCCAGCCGCGGGAGACCTCCGTGCCGCGGGACGCGTCCGTGGCCTGGACGCTTCCCCATGCGCCCTGGTTGGGCTCTGCGTCCGCCCACTCCCCCCAGGGCCACCTCTCTGATTCGCCTCCCGCCCAGGAGTCCATGGGCACCCTGCGCAGCGTCGTGCTGCGGTTGTAATCTCTTCTCCGCTGGCTCGTCCGGCCGGCTGTTCGCGCTCCGACCCTGCAGACGTCACTGCCTCCCCTTTTTGGGGTCGGGGCCGCCGGCCTGTCGCGAGCCCGCGGGCCCTCACTGTCAGCAACCGATCGTTGGCTGATCTGTGGGCCGGCGCCCGTCGTGTGCCTCGGCCCGTCTGTGGCCGTCCTCCACGCATCCTCCTTCACCAAGCGGAGAAGCGTATGCTTTCCCCCACGTGGAAGGCCCGTCTGTACGGCATCGGTGCGCTCACCTTTACACTCCTCGGCGTCGGGCTCCTCTACGTGACGATCACGGAGCCCATCCCGCAGTCCCCGACGGCCGATGGGGACTCGCAGCCTGCAGAGCGCCCACCGGCCCGACGCACGCCTGCACAGCACCCGCTGCAGGGCGAGGCCGCTCCGGATTTTTCGCTGGAGCGGATGAACGGCGAGACCTTTCGGCTCTCCGACCATCGCGGTGAGATCGTGGTCGTAAACTTCTGGGCCACGTGGTGCCCCCCGTGCCGCAAGGAGATCCCCGGCTTCATCCAGCTTCAGAAGGAGTTCGGGCCGGAGGACGTGACCTTCGTCGGCGTCTCCCTTGACGATACGGGCTTCGCGGCCGTGCGGCCCTACGCGGAGGAGATGGGCATCAACTATCCGCTCGTGGTGGGCAGCGAACGTCTCACGCGCACGTACGGCGGCGTCCGGGCCCTGCCGATGTCCTTCGTCGTCGGCCCGGAGGGCACCATTCGGTACGCCCGCCCTGGGTTCTTGCCGGAAGCCGAGCTGCGACGTCAACTACAGCCCCTCCTGAAGCGCCTGAAGACGAGCACCTGACCCCGATCTCTCAATTTTCTCGATACTCCCGACGACAGTCGCATGTGCCTCTACAGTCTTATGCGCTCTTTCTCCCTTTCTGTCCTCTTCTCGCTTGGTCTGTTGATTCCGGGGCTTTCCCTCGCGACTGGGGCTCCCGCGGCCGGTCACTCGGCAGAGGCGTCCGCCGTGCCCGATGCGGTGACCGGAGGGGACGACCCGCCCGGCATCGTCATGCTGGTGCGCCGGCCCCAGCATGTCCGCGCCGCCGTCCAAACCGTCCGGGACCTGGAGGCCTCCGAGTCGCTCGCCACCACGCCGGTCGAGATTGTGGTATGTGGAAAGGCCGCGGGCAATCTGCGACGCGGCACGTCCCTCGCGAGCCGGATCGAGGAGCAGGCTCCCGGCCGGGCGTCCGTGCTGGCCTGCGGCATGTCCCTGGAAAACCGCGGCATTGATCCCGACCGCCTAACTTCGGCGGTGGAGGTGGTGCCGAATGGCCTTGCCCACGCCCTGAAGCGCGAGGCCGCCGGGTACCTGTCGGTGGACCTTTGAGGGCTTCCCCCTGTCCGTCATTCCCCACACACCCATGCGGTCTCTCGTTCCATGACCACTCCGACCGGCTCTTCCGCACGCAACTCGTCCGTGCACACGCGTGCTTGGCCCCGGCCCGGCGCTACCGCTCTCTTTCGGGGGATGTTGAGTCTCATCTTCCTGGTGGCCGGCACGGGCCACCTCCTCAACACGGGGCACATCGTAGAGCGACTCTTGGACGCCCAGTACGGATTTCTGGCAACGGCGGTCGCCCCGGCACGCCCCCTCGTGCTTCTGGCCGGGGCGGCCCTGCTGATTGGCGGCCTCGGGCTCCTGCTTGGCTACCGGACGCGCTGGGCGGCCCTGCTCCTTATTCTGGTCGTGATTCCCATCACGATCACGATTCAAATTGGGCGCCCCACCCTGGGGCCGCTCTTCAAAAACGTGGCCATCATGGGCGGGCTGCTCTTCTTCGCCACGCACGGCGCGGGGCCCTACAGCCTGGGTGAACGCCTCCAAGGCCGCCAGCAGTCTCCGTGATCCGGCCCGCCCCGTTCCCGCGAACTGTCCCCCAACGGTCCAGCAAAGCATGACGCCCCCAACCGACTCGCCCGAGCCCCCCTCTGAAGATCAGCCGCTGGAGACGCGCCCCGTGCGCGCCGTGATCCTAGAGAGCCTCACCCGCGCCGGGCGTTTTCTCCGCCGGCACTGGCCCTGGGGCGCCGTGCTGGTCGTCGGGGCGCTCCTGTGGCAGGACATGCAGCCGGACGTGACGGTGGAGGAGACCGGCCCGATGGCCCCGGACTTTGCCCTGGAGCAGATGAACGGCGAGGTCTTTCGGCTCTCCGAGCACCGGGGCGAGGTGGTCGTCCTGAACATCTGGGCCACGTGGTGCGACCCGTGTCATACCGAAGTGCCAGGGTTTGTGGAACTGCAGAAGGAATTTGCGGATGAGGGCGTGACGTTCGTCGGGCTGTCGATCGACGAGCGGGGCTTTGAGGCCGTACGCGCCTTCGCCCGCAAGTACGACGTAAACTATCCGCAGCTCGCCAGCCAGACGGTTGCGTGGGAGAAGTACGGGCGGTCGCAGGCGGTGCCGCGCACCTTCGTCATCGACCGGCAGGGGCGCATTCGCTACCGGCGCACCGGACTCCTCCTGAAGGGCCGGCTGGAGATTGTGCTCGACGAACTGACGGCTGAACCGACGGCCTCGCGCTGACGAGAATGTGCACACGCTCAGCGCTGCACTGCATCCGAATCGACCCGACGTTCTACGATGAGAGATTCGCGCTCTTTCTTTCGACGGCGCATCTCCCTAGCAGCTGCGGCGACGCTGGGGGGTCTGCTACTGCTTCTGGGGCCAATACTTCTGAGGCCGGAGACGGCGGCGGGACAGGGCGGTTCAACGCCCGGTGGCGGGCAGATGGGGGGTGGGGGCGACGCCACCTGGAGTGCCGAGGCCGCGCCTCGGACCCTGCGGGCCGGGGAGCACTTCGCCGCCCGCCTGCGTGCAGAGGTGGAGGCAGGCTGGTACATGTACGCGCTGGACTCCCCGGCCGGGCAGCCGCTCTCGGTGTCGCTCGATTCACTGCCGGCGGGCATCGACACGACCGGCACGCTGCGCCAGTCCGATCCCACTCAGAAGTATGATCCCAATTTCGAGGCCGACGCGTTCTTCTACGAAGAGTCGGCCGAGGTGCGCGCCGGACTTCGGGTCGGGAAGGAGGTAGAGCCGGGCACCTACGTGGTGGGCGGGTCGGTGCGCTACATGGTGTGTAGCGACGAGATGTGCATGCCCCCGACGACGAAGCCGGTCTCTATGACCATTGAGGTCGAGTCGGGGGCCCCACGGGGCGCCTATGCCGTCGTGAACTACGGCGACCTCGTGGAACCGGGCCCCACGGCGTCGGACAACGCTCAGGCGGCCGCCTCCAGTGCCGGCGGCGTGGCCTCGGGTGGGGCCGTGGGCGGACGTGGGGGGCTCTGGGGGTTCCTGCTGCTGGCCGTGGGGGCGGGCGTGGGCGCCTTTTTCATGCCGTGCATCTTCCCTATGGTGCCGCTCACCGTCTCGTACTTCGCGAAGGGATCGGGGCGGGGGCAGTCGATGCGGCAGGCGGGCGTCTACGGCCTCACGATCGTCGGGGCCTTTACCGGCCTCGGGGCGCTGGCGGCGGCGCTGCTGGGGGCGGCCGGGGCGCAGGCCATCGCCGCCAGCCCGTGGACCAACCTCGCCATCGGCGCGGTCCTTGTCGCCTTTGGGCTTTCGCTCCTGGGGCTGTTTGAGCTGAGGCTGCCGACTGGCCTTACGAACTACCTGAACCGCCAGTCGGAAAGGCAGAGCGGGTATGCGGGGGCGGTCTTCATGGGGCTCACCCTCACGGTCGTGTCGTTCTCGTGCACGGCCCCGTTCGTCGGCGGCCTGCTCGCCGCGGCCGCGCAGGGAACGTGGCTGTATCCCGTACTGGGAATGCTCGTGTTTAGTGGGGTACTGGCCCTGCCGTTCGTCGGCTTCGCACTCTTTCCGGAGGCCCTGGAACGGCTCCCCTCGTCGGGCGGCTGGATGAACGCGCTCAAGGTCACCCTCGGCTTCGTGGAGCTGGCCGCCGCGCTGAAGTTTTTCTCCAACGCGGACCTGGTATGGGGCGGCGCCGTGTGGCTCTCGCGTCCCCTTGTGATTGCTTTTACCATCGTGCTCCTTGCGCTGGCCGGCGCGTATCTGCTGGGCGCACTGCGGCTCTCGCACGACCCGCCAGCGGAGGGGCCACGGCGCGTGGGGGTGGGCCGCGTCCTGGCCGCCGCGCTCTTCCTGGGCCTCGCGCTCTACATGACGCCGGGGCTCCTCGGCGCCCGGCTGGGCAGCCTCGACGCCTACTTTCCCCCGCGCCACGCCACCGACGTGGGCCGCCTCCCGGCGCGTAGCGGAGCAGAAACGACGGCCGTGGGCGCCCTGGACTGGCACCAAAACGATATCGACGCGGCGAGGGCCGAGGCCAAGGAGCGCGGAACGCCCGTCTTTGTGGACTTCAGCGGGCACACCTGCACCAACTGCCGCGAGATGGAGGCCAATGTCTTTCCGGCACCCGCGGTGGCCGAGCACCTACGCACCGATTTTGTCCTTCTGCGCCTCTACACCGACGATGCGGACAAGGGCCCCACGCTCCGGCGCTACCAGCAACAGACGGTTGGGACCGTGGCCCTGCCGAGCTACGCGGTGGTCACGCCGGCGGGAAACCTGGCGGCCCGGCACAGCGGCATGGCCTCCCCCAAGGCGTTCGACGCCTTCCTTGAGGAGGGGCTTTCCCAATCCCCCGAAGACGCTGCCCCGCAGAACGTCTCGCGGGGGACGTCGTCTGCACCCGTCGCGCGGGGCCGTCCTTCTAAGGGAGAGGGCAGTAGCTGATGACATCTCAGCGTCCCTGCATCGCCCACGTCCTGTGTCCCGCCCGCGTTCCATGACCATCCCGCCACCCCGTCTCGGGGGCATCTGCTTAGTTCTCTTTGCCGCGATCGGGAGCCCCCTGCTGGCCCCCGCTCAGGGCCTGGTTGACCAGGAGGCGGTCGGCAATCTTCTCAGCCGGAACCGGCAGGCCCTCAATGACCTGCCGGCGGTGCACTACAACTACTACGCGTTTGGCGCCGAGCACACCAACACCATTGTGGCGCGGCAGCGGCTCTACCGGCACCTGGGCGACGGAGACGTGGCTGCCGGGCGGCGGCGCGCCCGCACCGTCGCGCTTCTGAACCGCACTACGCGGCGGCAATTTTCCGTGGGCGATACGCTGGTGGTCCCCACCCGCTTCGGGCTGGACTTTCGGGCGTACTCGCCGTTTCCACGCTACTATGTCGGCGGGCACGAGAAACAGAAACTGCTGGTGTTGAACAAAGACGTGCAGGGATGGGCGGCGTACGAATATGGCCGCCTTGAGCGCTGGGGCATCATCAACACCGGCGCGCTGGAGACGCCCACGCCCAACGGGCGCTTCAACGTGAACTGGAAGGAGAAGAAGCGGCTCTCGTCCGAAAGTCCGCCCGGGGAAGAGTGGTGGATGTACTGGGTGATGAACATCCACGACGGGCGGGGCATCCACCTGCACCAGTACGCCATGCCCACGGGCGGCCCCACGAGTCACGGCTGCGTGCGCCTCGTCAACAGCGACGCGAAATGGCTCTACGGGTGGACCGAGGCCTGGGAAACCACGGCAAATGCGTCGGGCAGCGCGTCCCGGCAGGGACGCCTCACGGACCCGGGCACCAGGGTGCTTGTCCTCGGTGAGGAGCCGACGGGCAATCCGCGTCCCTTCCGCCACAAACAGCGCTACCCCATCCTGCGGCGTGTGCATCTGCCGGCGCAGCCGTGCGACGTACCGCCCGGCAGCCCGCAACAGACGCGGAGGTCCTGTTGAGAGGCCGGTCGCCTGTGACCGATCGGCACACGATTGATTCAGCACGCGGCCGATGGTGACCCATTCCACAATGAGCGCCCGCCGTGTCGATGCGACCTGTTGCGCAGCACAGTCTAAGTTGCGCAGCGCAATCTAACGCAATCTAAAACGTGAAGTATCGAACGCCCGGCTTCAGCATGTGATCGGCAATCGGCCCGGGCTTCGCCACCCCGACCCCGTCCAGGAGATCCGAGGATTCGTACTCGGTGTTTGGGAGGAAAATGGCGCAGACCTCGACGGTGGCGCCTTTCTGCATCAGCCCCTGGAGCAGGTTCTGTGGGGTGCGCCCTGCCGGCTCAAACGTTGGAAACGATTCGCCCTGCACGGCCAGCCGAGCGGCCGCGTCGCACAGGAGAACCCGGACCGAGGCCCCCTTGGCGGCCACCTGATTGCCAAGCACCATCGCCATCATCTGCGTCTGGGCTTCTCCCGAGGAGACGACGACAAAGACATCTTCAGCGGACGCGCTTTCAGCGGACGCGCTACCACTGTCCTGGGCCTGTGCGGAGCCTAGGCCCCCCATCCCCAATCCAAGGACCGTGAGGAAGAGTGCAGTGCGGAAGGTGTTGTTGCTAGTCATGCCTAAAAATGTATTTACATGTTACAACGTAACGGACGGGAGGCAACGCAACCCATGGGCGGAGGTTGCATGGACGTTCCCCGCGTCCCCTCCACGGTGGGAAGAGCTTCTCCTGCATCGTGCCGCCAAGTCGGACGGGCCCAGCGGAGGCTTGGGGGACCTCCCCACTTCGATTGCCGTCCACAGCGGACCTGAAGGCCTGGTCTTCGGCCTGCTGCTTACCCGGATGAGACAGCCAGACCGCATGCACGTCCCGTCCGCAGATCTTGCAATCCCGCCACAATGGGGGCGATTTGTCGCTTCGTGTTTTCTCCTCGGACACCCCTACCGGGGTTATTGCGGTGGGCCACAGCACAGCACGTTCACCGGCACACCACAAGACGTCGCGGGAGGAACATTTATTAAGATATGTAAATACAAATTACGACAGGAAAGCCGATTCTCCCGGCCGCTCTTCATCGGTAGAACCGGCCGCCGGCCCGTTTTCCCCACAGCGCGGTGCATATGCCTGTGGCTTCGGACCCGAACGGGGGCCCTGCAGAAGAAATAGGCACAAGGGGTCAGGCCCTGTCGTCGGCTGGCCCCCTCGACTGGTGGGCTCTGCTACCCAATCCGACCTCAGCAATCGCCGAGAAAAGGCGACCGAGGAACGGTGGAGGCCTTGCGATTGAGTGGGCGTCCATCACCCCGAGCACCTGCAGCACCGTGGGCCTTCCGATGGGCCCCAACTACCTCGATGATGTGCTTTCCACAATGGGCCACTACGTCGACAGCCTCAAGTTTGCGGGCGGCTCCTTCAGCCTGATGCCTGAGGAGGAGGTGCAAGCCCTCCTCGACAAGGCCCACGAGCACGACGTGCTCGTTTCTACGGGCGGGTTCATGGAGTACGTGCTCTCGCAAGGGACCGACGCGGTGCACAGCTACATCGACGAGTGTGCCCGGCTCGGCTTCGACATCGTCGAGGTCTCCGCGGGCTTCATCACGCTGCCCACCGACGACTGGCTGCGCCTGATCGAGGCCGTGCAGGAGGCCGGCCTCAAGGCCAAGCCGGAGGTCGGCATTCAGCACGGGGCCGGCGGCGGGGCCACCACGACCGAGGAGCTGGAGCAGATTGGCCAGCAGGACCCGTCGCAGGCCATCGCGCAGGCCCGGCGGTTTCTCGACGCGGGCGCCTACCAGATCATGATGGAGAGCGAGGGCATTACCGAAAACGTGCCGGAGATGCGCACGGAGGTGCCCGCCCAGTTCATCGACGAGCTGGGGCTAGAACACATCATGTTCGAGGCGGCCGACCCGCACGTCTTTCCCTGGTACGTGCAGAACTACGGCCCGGAGGTGAACCTCTTCGTGGACCACAGCCAGATCGTTCAGCTGGAATGCCTGCGCAGCGGCATCTGGGGCCCGCACGACCTCTTCGGCCGCGTGCACACGTTCAAGGAGTAGTCATGGGGGACCTGTGTGCCCACCGACACCTGATCGACGGCTTTCCCCTCCATCTCGTCCAGCGGCAGGCGGGACGGGGGGCATCTGCCGTGAGGGCCCAGCACACCACGGCAGGCTGCCTGCGGCTCAGGCTGGGCGCGGGGATCCGGGCCGCTTTGGGCCGCTCCTAGCGCGCCGCAGTGGGGGACCGGGCGTGGCGTATCGTGGCGTACTCCGACGGGTCGAAGTCGGCAGCGCGGCGGCGGAAGGCGGCAACGGAGCGCGGCCACAGCACGGCGTTGCGGCCCGTGGCGTCGAGGTACCAGCTGCGGCACCCGCCGTCGGTCCAGACAGTGCCCTCCGACCAGCGGTCCACCTGGCGCACGAAGCGGGCCTGCGCGGCAGCCCGCGGCTCGACGGCGGCGCCCCCCGTGTCGCCCATGTGCCGCAGCGCGCCGAGGATGTGTTCGATCTGCGCCTCAATCATCGGCAGAATAGAGTTGTGGCCGAGCCCGGTGTTCGGGCCCCGGAGAAGAAACAGATTCGGATACCCCGCCACCGTCGTGCCCAGGTGCGCCCGCGGGGAATCGCCCCAGGTCTCCGCCAGCGACCGCCCCTCCCGGCCGTAGATGCTGTGGCGAAGCGGCATCTTCGTCGACCGAAACCCCGTGCAGTAGACGATCACGTCCGCGTCGCGGGGGCCCGCCGGCCCGGACACGCCCTCTGGCCCGGACACGCCCCCCGGATGCACCTCGCGGGCGGCCCCGTCGACGACGGTCACATTGGGCTCCGAGAGCGCAGGGAGGTACGTGTCCGAGTGGAGAATGCGCTTGCAGCCGAGCGCGTAGTCGGGGATCAGCGTCTCGCGCAGATCGGGGTCGGAGATCTGGCTCCGCATCCAGTACCGGACGAGCGGCTCCACGAGGCGAGCGACGCGCCGGTCCCAGAAGAGCCAGCCGGTGGCCTCGCGGAGGTGGTGCAGCACGAAGCGCCAGATTCGCAGAAGCACCGGCACGCGGCGAAACAGGTCGTGGACGGCTGTCGGGATCTCCCGGTCGCCATGCGGGACCACCCACGCCGGCGTGCGCTGGAAGAGCGTCAGGTGCTCGGCGTGCGGCTGCAGCGCCGGCACGATCTGCACCGCCGAGGCCCCCGTGCCGACGACGGCCACGCGGCGCCCGGACGGGTCAAAGTCCTCGGGCCAGCCGGACGAGTGAAACGCCCTGCCCTCGAAGCGCTCTTGCCCGGGCAGGTCGGGGATGAGGGGCTGGGAGTGGGCCCCGACGCCACAGATGAGCGCCCGCGCCATGTAGGTCCCCTCTGACGTCTCGACGTGCCAGCGGAGGCCCTCCTCGTCCCACGCGGCGCGACGGACCGCGTGCCCGAACCGGATGTGCGGGCGCACGCCAAACTGCGTCGCGCACTGCTTCAGGTAGGCAAAGATCTCATCCCGCCCCGCGAAGCGACGGCTCCAGTCCGCCTTCGGCGCGAAGGAAAACGAATAGAGGTGCGAGGCGGTGTCGCAGGCACAGCCCGGATAGCGGTTCTCCCGCCAGACGCCCCCAACCTCGTCTGCGCGCTCAAACACGACGATGTTCGTCATGCCCTCCTGCAGGAGCCGAATCGCTGCGCCGAGCCCGGCGAAGCCTGTTCCAATGATTGCGACATCGGCCTCTGCCGTGTCGGCCTCCCCCATGGCGGGTGCGGGTGGGTTCGTGGATGGCATCTGGATGGACTACGTCTGGATGGGTTGCATCTGGATGGACGAGATCTGTGTGTAGATGTTAATGCATGCGCGGGGCGCTCGGTCTGTCTCCATCAAAATCAAATCGTAGGCGCCTGCCGTGGGCAATTCGGGCCGGCCCCCGATCGGGGTCGGCATGCTTCAGTCCGCGCAGACGAGCCCCCCTGCCGCCCAGCGCCAGCGGTACGCCCCGGGGCGTCGTGACGTCAGTAGACGGCGAGTCGCTCCCGGGCGCGACGGGGCAGCTCGTTGATGCGCAGGTTGCCCCCCGCAGCAACGGGCGCTACCGCACCGAGGGGATTCCGACAGGCCCCTGCGACCTGCGCGTCAGGTTGGTGGGGGGTGGAGCCCCACAGTGCCCATCAGGCGTCTGGGTGCACTTCGGGGTCCGCCCCGGAGAGTCGCTCCAGAGAAGGAGGCCCACTGCGGTCGTTGCCACCGCTGCCGTTGCCGCTACTGCTGTTGGAGGACCGGCAGCTCATAGGCACAGGCCTCATCCCCATCGGGAATGTGACGCGTCCGCTCCACGCGCCCGAACAGGGTCTCGTAAAAGCAGGTCTCCGACGCGCAGGGAAGCTCGGTGGTGCCGACAATCTCCGCGAACGGGCAGTTGCACTCCTCGACGACGACCCTGTCCTCCTCAACGCGCACCTCGGGCATAAAACCAGCTTCTTCGAGCACCGCCTTCAGAACGTCAACGATCTGCCGCGTGTCCGCCGACTCCAATGATCCGGGGAGACGGCGCTCCACCTCGTCCAGGCGGTCGTCCCAGAACGACTGGAAGAACTCCTCAATGAGCTGATCCCGTCCCTGCTCCTCCAGGTACGCCAGAAACTCGGCAAAGACCGCGCCCTCCCGCCGGGGAAAGAGCCGCTCGGCGAGCGAAGTCATGCGGTAGCACATGCTCGGGCGCCCGCGTCCCTCCCGCTTGGAACGACGGGTCACGAGTCCATCTCGCCCCATCTGATCGAGGTGGTCCCGCAGCGTCGGGCGCGCCCGGTCGATCGTCTCCATCGCGTCGTTGAGGGTGATTTCGCCCAGACGGTTCATGAGCCGGAGAAGCCGACGCTTTGTCTCGGAATTGAGGAGGTCGAGGACAGGCATGGGGACGAGATGAATGAGGGGCAATTACAGCGGGGCCGGGCGCCTGCGTATGCGTGCCGACAGGATACAGTTTTATGTAGAGAGTATCAATTAAAAGGAACTCGGCACGTAAATGTTGAAAATACGGGCGCCTCTTTTCTCTTTGATAGGCGCATTGGTGCACAAACCCGATCCCTCGTCGAGCATGCAAATCCCGCCGTTCCACGTTGCCGAAGACGGAGAAGCCATCGGCATGCTCCGGCGATTCTCAGCACGCTTTCGGCTCAGCCCCGCCTCGGTGCTGGAGTGCCTGCGCCGCCATGCCCCGACCTCCGTTCTCCTGGAGGCCGGACGCGGCCGGCGCCAGCTGCTCGCCGTGAGCGCGGACGGGCTTCGGGCCCTCCGTGACTGCGCGTCGTCCGGCGACGCCCGGAGAACACCCTGATGGCCCTGGCTGGCTTTTCGGCCGTGAGACTGTAACAAACTGCCTGCCGTTTTCCCTCCGTATGCCGTACGTCGTCGCCGAGCCCTGCATCAACTGCAAGTACACCGACTGCGTCGAGGTCTGCCCGGTGGACTGCTTCTACGAGGGCCCGAACTTTCTGGCGATTCAGCCCGACGAGTGCATCGACTGCAACGCCTGCGTGCCCGTCTGTCCGGTCGAGGCCATCTACCCGGACGACCAGCTTCCCGAGGAGTGGGAGCACTACACGCAGTGGAACGAGTATCTGGCCAACCAGTGGCGCGATCTCGGCTACAACGTGACGGAAAAAACCGGCCCCCTCGACGACGCGGAGGCGTGGGAGGACGCCGAAAAGTCCGAGGAGGACATCCTGACGTGGGACGTGTGAGGGGCCCGAGCGGGGCCCGGAAGACACCAGTCCCCCTCCCCTCCCCTCCCCTCGGGGATGGGTTGCGGCCCCGGTTGCACACCCGATCAAAACGAAGAACAGTGAGGCCCTTGGCGGAGCCTCTACGCTCATTCTCACTACCGTTTGATCATTCGCACTTCCGGTCTCATGCCCTACCCCAAGTCCATGGTCGAGCCGATGCGCAAGGAGCTCACGCGCCTCGGCATCGACGAGCTCAAAAGCCCCGACGACGTCGACGCGGCCTTCGGAGCCGCCGAGGACGAGACCCTGCTCCTCATCATCAACTCCGTGTGCGGGTGCGCGGCGGGCGGCGCCCGGCCGGCCGTGGCGCAGGCCCTGGAAACCGGCCCGGCGCCGGACCACGCGGTGACGGTGTTCGCGGGCCAGGACGTGGCGGCGACCGACTACGTCCGGGACACGCATCTGCCCGGCATTCCCCCGTCCTCGCCGTTCATGGCCCTCTTCCAAAACGGCCAGCCGGTCTACGTCATCGAGCGGAAGCACATTGAGGGCCGAGAGCCGGCGGCGATCAGTGCGGATCTGGTCGAGGCCCTCCAGGCGTACTGCACCGACGAGGCGCCCCCGTCGGATGCCCCGAGTCGCCCCGACCTCAACTCGTCGCCCAACGCCGGGGGCCTGCCCTCCACGTTCCAGTCGATTAGCTGACCCCGCCGCGCCTGCTCGCCCCACCGCCGGGGGGGAGGGGGGGGCGGACCGTTCTGAGTAGGAGACGCACCTCTCACCAACAACAGCCTGAACGATGACACGCGACATTGCGGGCCTGACCGTTGAAATCGACCGGACCCTGTGTATCGGGTCGGGCAGCTGCGTCGGGCTCGCCGCCGAAATCTTCGAGATCGATGAACAAAACCTCGTGCGCTTCCAGGAGGAGCCCCCGGACATCGATCCGGAGCGGCTGAAGGAGGCCTGTGCCGTATGCCCGGTCGATGCGCTCCGGGTCTACGACGGCGACGAGCAGGTGGTGCCGTAACGCGCCCATCCTCATTTTTCCAAAACGCTGCGGGGAAAGAGCGCGCCCCGGCGCGCCGCTCTTTCCTCGCGTCGGGGCGTGTGCCTCCCCAGACGTCTGCGTGTCAGCTACTGGTTCAAACCCCACTATTGCTCCATGAGCTCAACTACGACGGAGGACCGCACTGACGAGTCGCCCCCCAGCCTGTGGGACTGGGGCCTCAAGGTGGCCGCCTCGGTCGGCCTGGCCGGCATGCTTTGCTGCGTGGCGCCGGCCGTGCTGTTTGCCGTGGGCCTGATGGGGGGCATTTACGCCATCTCCTTCGCCGATCTCTTCTACGCCCCCGACGGATCGGCGGGACTGGGCGCCTGGATCCTTCGGGGCGTGGCCGCGCTCGTTGGGCTCGTCGGCACGTGGCTCTACCACCGCCGGCAGAACCAGTGCTCGATTGACCCGGGCCGCAAACGGAAAAACCTTGCGCTCTTTGCCCTTCTCGTGGTCGTGCTCGGCACAGGCTTTTACCTCTCGTTCGAAGAGCTGACGAGCTGGTACTTCAACGAGTACATCGTGCCCGCCCAGCAGGCTGAGTACGAGTCGATGTCCGGGACGTAGATGCTGCTCGGCCCCTCCTCGGTGGTTCTCGCATCCGCCCCTGTCCGTTCCCCATGTCGTCTTCGCTTTCGGCCCCCGAGCTTTCGGCCCCCGATGCGTCGCCCCCATCGCCCGACAACGCCCGGGCCGCCCCCCTGGTCCTGATCGACAACGAGGGCGTGACGGACCCGACCCTTAACCTTGCGCTTGAGGAATGGACGCTCCGGAATTTGGACCCGCAGTACCGGTATCTCCTCTTCTACGTCAACGAGCCGTCCATCATCATCGGGCGCAACCAAAACACCCTCGAAGAGATCAACCGGGCCTACGTGGCGGACCGAAACGTCCGCGTGGTGCGCCGCATGTCCGGGGGCGGAGCGGTGTACCACGACGAGGGCAACCTCAACTTCAGCTTCATGACGGACTACAAGCCGGATCGCCTCCACAGCTTCAACCGCTTTACGCGCCCCCTGCGCCGCGTGCTCGCCTCGATGGGCGTGGAGGCCCAACTGGAGGGCCGAAACGACCTGGTGGCGGGCGACGGCCGCAAGATCTCCGGGAACGCGCAGTTTTCCACCCCCCGGCGCATGTTCAGCCACGGCACGCTCATGTTCAACACCGACCGCAAGGCCCTCGCCCGCGCCCTGGACGTGACGCCGGACAAGATCGACTCGAAGGCACACCAGTCCGTACGCAAGCGCGTGGCCAACATCTCCGAGGTCGGCGGGCGCGTCTACGATGTGCCCACCTTCCGGCGCCTCCTCATCGACGGCCTCTTTCCCCAGGACGAGACGCCGGTCTACACCCTTCGCGGCGACGAATGGGACGCCGTGGAGGCCCTCGCTGATGAGAAGTACCGCCGATGGACGTGGAACGTGGGGGCGTCCCCGCCCTTCGACGTGCGCCGTCGCGAGCGTTTTGAAGAAGGAGAGGTCGACGTGCGGATGGGCATCGAGGACGGCACGATCGACCGCATTCAAATCTACGGCGACTTTCTGGGCACCTGGGGCACCACGGCCCCGCTGGAGCACCACCTCCGCGGCACCCCGTACGCGCCGGAGGCCCTTCAAGCAAAGCTGGCAGGGGTGGACGTGTCACCCCTGCTCGGGGGCCTCTCCAACGACGACTTCCTGGCGCTGCTCTACGAGAAGGGCTGACGCCGGAACGATTTCATCGTCCGGACCGCGCACTTCGACCGGTGGTTCCGGGGCCGGGACCGGCCCAACGTGGCGCCGGCGCCGATCAGGGAACCGGTGCGTCGGACGATCCAGCCCGCCTGGGGGGGAGCCACAGGGGAGCCTCGGCCGGCTTGGGGATTTCGCTGCCCAGCGCCGGGCAGCAGCTACCGGGCGTCCCGCCCCGCACGCAGGGTACCGGTGAGCGACTCCAGATCCACGTCCATGAGGGTTGCAATCTTTTGGGCAATGGTGGTGTTGTCGTGGTGGCCGACAAACGCGTTTGCCCCGGGCCCGTAGGCGTAGAGGTTCACGTCGACCGCCGTATGGGCGTGGCTCGTCCACCCGACCAGGGCCTGCCGGTTGACAAGTGGAGAGACGGCCTGCCCGACGGCGTAGGGCCCCTCGACCGCCATCAGGTTGGAGACGATCCCCGTCGGCACGTCCTGGACGCCGGTCAGGCGGGTCAACGTGCCGGCAATGCGCTTCCGCTTTGCCGCCTCGCTTGCCCCGGTAGAGCGGACCGACCGGATGCTGTCGGCGATGGCGCCGCTGGAGGCCTCCACGGCGGCCAGCGTCTCCGGGCGCCAGGAGTAGATCCCCTCTCCGTCCCGGTTTCGGCCCAGCGTGAGACCGCCGGTCTCGTGGTCCGACACGATGACCACCAGCGTGTTGTCGTCCTCCTGGGCAGCCTCCAGCGCGCTCTTTGCCGCCCGGTTGAAGGCCAGGATGTCTCGGAGGTGAGAAGCGGCGTCGTTGCCGTGGCCGGCATGGTCGATGCGGCTGCCCTCCACCATCAGGAAGTACCCCTCCCGGCTGCCAGACAGGCGGTCGATGGCGGTTTCCGTCATCGCCGCAAGGCTTGGCTGTTGGGTGTGGTCGCGGTCGATCTCGTAGGCCATGTGCCCCGGGCTGAACAGGCCCAGAAGGCGATCCTCCGGCGTCTGGCCCTGGCCGGCTCGGCTCAATTCGCTCGCCGTCTGGACCACCTCGTACCCCCGGTCCCGGGCCGCCCGCAGAAGGTCGAGGCCGTCCTCCCGGGCGCTTCCCTCAGCCGACTGCGGCAGGAAGTGACGCCGGCCCCCACCCAGCATGACCTCAATGTCCTTGTTGAGCTGCTGGCGAGCGATGCGGTTCTCCTGGCCGCGGTCCGGCACGTGGGACGAGAAGACCGCAGGGGTGGCGTGGGTCAGGCGACTCGTCACGACAAGCCCGGTAGACATGCCGCGCCGCTCGGCCCCCTCCAGCAGCGTCGCCACCGCCTGGCGGGAGGTATCGACCGCAACCGCCCCGTTGTAGGTTTTCGTGCCCGTGGCAAGGGCCGTGCCCCCGGCCGCCGAGTCGGTGATGTAGCTGTCAGAGGCGTAGGTGCGAATGCTCCCCACCTGGAGGCTGTCGTAGGGAAGCTCCTTCTGGCCGTCGCGCCACCGGAGGTAGTCCCGGGCCATGGTCACGCTGGCGGGCCCGAAGCCATCGGGGATCATGAGGATAACGTTCGGGGCCTCCTCGGGCGCAGGGGCATCCGGAACGGTCTGCGCCGGGGCCGGACCGGCCCAAAACAGGCACAGGACAAGGGCAGCGCAGAACGGGCGGACTGCGGAGCCCAGGCGGGATGCAGGGAGCAAGTGAAACGTGGACGAGCGCACCGGCATGTATCGAAAATTGGTGTGTCGACGAACGAGCTTGAATTCTGGAAGGCCCGCAAAATTTACCAGAAACAAGCCCCACACACAAACGGACCCGGACGGGACGGGCACGAAGCCCCGGGGGGCCGAAGGGGATCTCTGTGGGGCATGATGGTCCGCGTCCCCGAATCGGTTCGTTTGGGCCAGAACGTGAGCAGATGGACACCGCCGGGCCCCAGTCAGCATCGTCGCCGGGCATGAGGCGCTCGGCGCCAATCCTGAAGCCTCCCAGTCTTGCTTCCCAGTCTTGATGTCTCGAATTGGACTTCTCGCGTTGACCGTGACCGCCCCCGGTGCTCGTTATTCCCCAGCGACCAGACCGGGCTGCCAGGGCATTTTTCGTCCGGGAGGCAGAAGCGGAATGGGACAAACAAAAAAAGCTGCCCCTCCCAAGAAGCGGGAAGGGCAGCTTTCGTCGTAGGAGAGTGCTCCATGGCGGGGCAGTCGCGGCACACGGAGCGGATGGGCGTTACATCATGCCACCCATGCCACCCATGCCGCCCATGCCGCCGGCACCGCCAGCAGGCATGCCGCCGCCGGCACCGCCGCCACCGCCGCCGTCGTCATCCTCCTCTTCGAGGTCAGCGACGACCGATTCGGTGGTCAGCAGCATGCCGCCCACGGACGCGGCGTTCTCCAGCGCAGAGCGCGTGACCTTCGTCGGGTCGAGCACGCCCTGATCGAGAAGATCCCCGTACTCCTCGGTGCGGGCGTTGAAGCCGAAGTCGCCCTCGCCGTCCTTCACCTTCTGGACGACGATCGAGCCTTCGTGGCCGGTGTTCTCGGCGATCTGGCGCAGCGGGGCCTCCAGGGCCTCCCGCACGATCGAGACGCCGATCCCCTGGTCCTCGTTCTCGACCTCGACCTCCTCGATGGCCTCAAGGGCGCGGAGGTAGGCCACGCCGCCGCCCGGAAGCACGCCTTCGTCGACGGCCGCGCGGGTCGCGCTGAGCGCATCCTCCACCAGCGCCTTCTGGGCCTTCATCTCCGGCTCGGTCGCGGCGCCCACGTTCAGCACCGCCACGCCGCCGGCGAGCTTCGCGAGGCGCTCCTGCAGCTTCTCCTGGTCGTAGTCGGAGGTGGAGTTGGCGATCTGCTGCCGGATCTGGTTGACCCGGGCCTCAATCTCCTCCTCCGAGCCTTCGCCGCCAACAATCGTCGTGTCGTCCTCGGTGATGGTGACGCGGTCGGCCTGCCCGAGGTAGTCGAGCGTGGCGTTCTCGAGGCGGTAGCCCTTCTCCTCGCTGATGACCGTACCGCCGGTGAGGACGGCGATGTCCTCGAGCATCGACTGCTGGCGGTCGCCGAATCCGGGCGCCTTCACGGCGGAGACCTTCAGCGTGCCGCGCATCTTGTTGACCACGAGCGTGGCGAGGGCCTCTCCCTCCACGTCATCGGCGATGATCAGCAGCGGGTTGTTCGTCTCGCTGACCTTCTCGAGGATCGGCAGCAGGTCCTGCATGTTGCCGATCTCGTCGTCGTAGATGAGGATGTAGGCATCCTCGAGCACCGCCTCCATCTCCTCGGAGTCGGTCACGAAGTAGGGGGAGAGGTAGCCGCGGTCGAACTGCATGCCCTCGACCACGTCGAGGTACGTCTCGATGCCGTGGGCCTCCTCGACGGTGATCACACCGTCCTGCCCGACGCGCTCAAACGCGTCGGCGATGAGGGAGCCGACCGAATCGTCATTGTTGGCCGAGATCGTGGCGACCTGCGAGATGCGGTCCTTGCCCTCGACCGGGTCGCTCTGGTTGCGAAGGTGCGTCACGACCTCCTCGGCCGCCGCGGTGATGCCGCGCTTCACGTCCATCGGGTTGGCGCCGGACGTGACGCTCTTCAGGCCGGCATTGATGACGGACTGAGCCAGCACGGTCGCCGTCGTCGTGCCATCGCCGGCGTCGTCGTTGGTCTTCGACGCGGCCTCCTTCAGCACCTGAGCACCGACGTTTGGAAGCTTCTGCTCCAGCTCAATCTCCTTCGCGACTGTAACGCCGTCCTTCGTGATGTTTGGGGCGCCGAAGGACTCGTCGAGAACGACGTTCCGTCCCTTCGGGCCGAGCGTGACCTTGACGGCCTTCGCCATCTGGTCCACGCCCTCCTGGAGGGCGCTTCGTGCATCAGAGTCAAACCTTATTTGCTTCGCCTTGACTTCTCCCCCGGATAAATCCGGGGGATTCTTGCTCACGCGACGGGCATAGAAGCTGTCGCTTCGTGCCCGTACTCAGAATTACTCATTCACAGGACCATGCGCGTTTGCCCCGAACCGTTCGATCCGGAAGGCGTCCCGCGTCTTACTGTGTCCTCCAGAGTCATTAGCCTTTTGGAAGGCTCCCGCCAGCCCAGCGGTACGAATGTTTTTGGCGGCGTTGATGTCCCGGTCGTGGGTGGTATCACAACGAGGGCAGTCCCACGACCGCACCGACAGCGGCTTGCTCTCGGTGACGTAGCCGCATTCAGAACATCTTTTGGTCGAAGGGAACCAGCGGTCGATCTTGACAACCGTCCGGCCAGCTTCCTTGGCCTTATACTCGATCATCCGGACGAGCGTCGACCATCCGGTGTCGCTGATGGGTCGAGCGAGACTTCGGTTTTGCTGCATTCCTTTGACGCTTAAGCTCTCCAGGGCGATGACTTGGTTCTCGTCAACGACCCGTCGAGACAGCTTGTGAAGAAAGTCCTCTCGTTTGTCCTTGATCTCGGCGTGGATTTTCGCTACGCGCCGCTTTTGCTTCTTCCAGTTCTCGCTCGGACCGTCAGATCCATTCTTCTCCTTACGAGAAAGACGGCGCTGCGCTTTGCGAAGACGGTACAGGTCATTTTCCAAATGCCTCGGATTGCCCGATTTCCAACCGTCGGAGGTGACAACGATGTCGGCTATGCCCAGATCAATGCCGACCGACTTCTGGTTGCCATCTCCGTCGGTGACTGTTGGCTCTGGGTCCGGTTCAGGCACCGCGGAAGTGATACTCACGAAGTACCGACCTGCCGGATCTTTCGTGAGCGTGACCGAGGTCGGTTTAGCTTCGTCGGGAAGATCACGGCTCCAACGCACGTTCAGGCTTCCCGGCACTTTCGCCACCGACAGTTTCTTGCCGTGAAGCGTGAAGGCGTTGGAGGCAAAGCGAGCAGCCTGTTTATCGTGCTTCGACTTAAAATTGGGATACCCACACCGCCCATCGAAGAAATTCTGAAAGGCTTGGTCGAGGTCGCGGAGCTTCTGTTGAAGCGCCACCGACGAGACCTCGCGGAGCCAAGTTTTCTCTTTCTTGAGGTCGGTCAGACGCTTGGCGGTATCAGTGTAGCTCAGGCTCTCACCTTCTTCGTAGTAGGCATCGGTACGAAGCTCCAAAGCCCAATTCCATACGTACCGGGTGTGCCCGAAGACTTTGGCGAGAACCGCCTTCTGCTTATCGGTCGGGTAGAACCGATACTTGAAGCCTTTCTTTTGAGCCATGTTTTTTACAGCAACATAGTTAGTAGCTGTAAGTTTCGGGAGAGCATCAATTCATTCTCACTCCGCTGGGCGAGAAAGGTCCGTATATCTCTCGGCTAAAGCCGGGAGTTTTACGGCCCTTCTCGCGCTCAACCCAATACTATAACTATAAACGTGATGGGCATGTGGTACGGGCAGGACCTAAGCATCGGGCTCTCGGCCGTCGTGCCGGGCCCGATCCCCGTCACGATCACGCCGGCCTGGGTCAGCGTGCTGAGCACGCACACGTTCGGGGACCGGGTTGCCCTGAGCGTCGGGATGAGCCTCCAGCTTCCCCGACGTTGCTCTTCCCTGAAAAGCACGAGACCTCCTGCCGCCTCCTCGTGGAAGACGTGCTGACGGCCGCCGTCGTGCTGCCCCGTCCGAGGTGCTCCTGCTGAATGTGCTCCTGCTGAATATGCTCCCTGTGTGCAAGAGGCCCCTGTGGGCCCCAAGCTACAGTCTCGGACATGCATTCAGCTCCGCAATGCCCGCCAGCACCCGCAAACCAGGCACGCCCGGAGTATTTCCTCGGTGCCCTCCTCGGTCGTCCACGCTGTAATTATCCCCGCTGAAGCCCGTGCCGTGATCGCTATTGCCGTCTTCAGGTAGGGCCAGTTGGCTCGTCGCCGAAGGACGAGTGTACGCTTTGAGATTGAGGCCCGAAGCGCCGTGGGCCGAATGATTCTCCGTCAGGAAGACGGTACGGCACAAAGATGCCATTGCACGAGGAAGCCACCGCATGAGGAAACCACCGTACAAAGACGCCACCGTTCACCACTCCAGCTCGCGCCACCGGCCCATCTGGGCGGCGTCCTGATCGAAGGTCACCGTCTCGCCGGCCCCCTCCTCCCGGTTGAGGTGGCCAATCAGGCAGTCCGGAAAGCCGGCCCTACCATCTCTGTGTTCAGCGAGTGCCGAGCGAACCTGATCCCGGCACTGTATCTGTAGCTGGCGGGTCCGGAGCAGTTGATCGATAACCCGAGCGACTTCCTCTGATGCTGCGTCGTATGCGGTCGTGAGTACCCAGGCAAGCTCACAGAGGACAATCACGTTCACGTAGCCGGGGTCCTCCTGCGTGCAGTTGGACTCAAGGTGTCGTTTCGCGGCCTTGTACTGCTCGGGATGGTCCCGAGTGATGTACCGAACGAGGACGTTCGTGTCAATTCCGGTCATGGTCGTCCTCTGTCTTTGCCTCAATTCCGGTTCTGGAGGCGCTGTGGCCTTCGCTGATGGCCGTTCCGATTGCATTGTCCATCTCCCCAGTGGAGACGGGTTCTTGTCCCGAACGGTCCAACATGCCGTCGAGGGCTGAGAGATCCGCTCCTGCGCGGCGGAGAAGCACCCGGTCGCCATGAAGGATAAATTCAACGCGATCGCCGGGCTGGAGACCAAGAGCCTCCCGAATCGGCTTCGGAATTGTCGTCTGGCCCCGAGTCGTGAGCGTAGAGGTTGGCATTGGGCAGTTTTGCTTTACAAAAAGTATTATCTCTTACTGCAAGTAAGACGTACCTTCCGGGCCTGTGGTTGGTTTCAGCTGGTCTTGTAATGCGAATCAGAGGTTGAGAGCAAAGGAGCATTGCGGCAGCGAGTCGACCGAAGGCATGTACGAGCAATCCCTGGTATGATCGCACCTTTGAGGCCCGCTGAATCCCAGTTTTCTCGTCGATCCAGTTGAAAAGCGACTCGATTGGCTGTCGAAGCCGGCTTACGGCCTCCGAGTAGAGCTTATCAGCCGCCGAGAGAGTCTTTTGACCCTTTTCCTTCTTGACTGGCGTCAGCAGGTCGAGATCCTGGTCTTCGGCGAGCCTCTCCTTGAGAGGGCCGTCACAGTAGGCCTTGTCCCCACAGAGGACTCCACCTTCGATCGTCGACAACACGCGCCGAAGAGCGCGGAGGTCGTTTTCGCTTCCCGGCGTCAGCCCAGCCCGCTCCGGAACGGGAAGCTGCTCGGACCTGTGCTCGACGACAAGGTGGAGCTCCCGCGCCGTGAAAGGAGACACATTTCGAGGAGCAGTAGCCGACCGAAGCGAGCCGATCGGAGGCAACCTCCGCCTGTGAAGATCGCTGTCCTTTTGCCACACAGGTCGGCATGGAATCGGCGATGCGAAGCGCCTTGCCACGGGTATTCTCGGAATCGATCATCGAGAGAGCCTCTCGGGCCAGTGGAGCAAAAACGGCGCTCAGCCAACCCAGACGCCGATTGTAGCTCTTCTGCATGGGCAGATTAGGGAACCAGCCCGAAAAGTGATCTTCCACGTACTCGTGAATCTCGCTGATGGTCGAGCGCTTTTCGACGGGCCCAAACACGTAAATCGTCAGTACCTCCTCGTCGGTAAACTCCGGACCGCTATTGTTGCTCTGCCGCTGGGCCCCCGCAGCGAGTCGGCCTCCGAACCGACAGGTTCTTGCGCTGGCAGATGAACAGGTAGATCCGAACAGGTGTAGAAATAGCGTCCATGTCGCCAAGGGCGGCTGAGTAGAAAGATATTGGTTACGCCTTTCTTCAAGCCGCCTGCGGCGATGTGGTTTTTCAACCCCTGAGTGAGCTGGACAATCGCAGGTTCAGAGATTGTTCTTTCGCACTGAACACGTGCTGACGTGAGCAGCACAATCGCCCTACGGGCTTGAGGCGGCACATAATAGGACGTGCCGTGGAGCATCCGGCCCAGGAAGGGGGAGACGGGACCAGTAGCAGGTCCTAAGGTGCTCCCCTTGGCGATGGCCAAACAAGGTCATTCCCAAAGAACCGCCTTAGTCCCATCGGGAAAAGAAACCCCGGACTGAAGCTACTCCAGAGATTGAATCTTTTGGCGGAGACAAGTCCCGTGAGAGGCACATTGCTACTGTTATCATGCAGAAACTCTACATGTCTCCTGCCGGGACGCCAAAAGAGGTCTGCGCGACTACTGAAGGGCGTAATCAGGGTGCCCAACAGATAGTCTCCTTTTGAAGGAGGCACGGGGCCTATACCACGCTTTAAGGCTCCGGTCGCGATAGCCCGGTTGTACTACCGGGTACAAGGGACATGTGGGAGGCGGGACCTAACGTTTGGCGAATGTGAATGAACCTGCGAATCCAGGATGCATCCGATGGGATGTGAAGGTACCTAGACCTACCGATGCCCACCGGATGTTGGCGGAGCCTGCGTAGTAGTCTTGGAGCAACCCGAAAATGGTTGCCATTGGCGAAGGTGGACAGCGGAGCCTCAAATACAAAGTACAAAGGATGATCGACGAGTCCTTGACAAAGTGGTTCGAACCCACGGCAGGAGGGACCGGATAAGTATCCGGGGACCGGTAGGGGACTGACCTTCCCCGAAGATGGAAGCCTGCCCTAGATGGGAAAGGACGGAAGTGTGCGTTCCTGAATGGGAACGTGGTAGATGCATCACGGAAACGTGAGGCCGATGCGCCTCTAGAGAGACTCCGTAGAGAGCCGAGGTACGCTGAAAGGTGTATGCCCGGTTCGGGAAGGAGAGGTTGGAAACGGCCTCTAAGGTATCCGAAGGGATTAAACGCGCCAACCTCTTACTTTCACTCGGCATATTTCGTCGAGGTCGAGTTGAGGCTCGCGCTCGGGATTCTACGGAATTCTTCTGCCCTGGAGACGGCGGACGAAAAAGTCTCCGGCTCGGCCACGGGAAAAGCCAGCTACACGTGCTCCGGAAACTCCGGCAAGACCCCGGACGCTTCCGTCTCTTCGTCGGCAAAGAACCGCACGGCGCCCTCTTCGGTGACGACCCACACCTCCTCGGCCCCAGCCTCCAGGTATAGGGTTCGCTTGGAGTGCATCTCGTCCCAGTCGTTGGACTCCCAGTCGTTGGACTCAGGCATCACCTCCACGCAGATCTCCGGTGCGAGGGTAGAGGGATCGCCGGTCTCTTGCATGTGCTCCCATCGGCCTGGGCTCATCCAGATCACATCGGCTACCTTCACGCCCCCAGCCGTCGCAATTGCAAATTCAGTCGGCTGAAGCCCGTCGGGCGCATGCTCATCGAGTAGGCCTTGAATCTGCTCCTGGGCGACGGAGTGGCGGTTCTTGTGCGGGCTCAAGACGATCTGGCCTCTCTGGTTGGTTTCGACTTTGTGAGGGAGCTCCTGCAGACTTGGGTCGGCAACGATCTCCTGCCACCGCTTTTGGTGCTTCTCAGCTCGTGTTGTAGTCGTTGGCATGGGGGGCAGCTGCGTCTGTTCAAAGTGTTAATGAAACGGAGGTGCGGCGGCGCGGGTTCGTTCCTGCAGGGGTAGCCGGGGCAGCCCGCCATCCTCCATCAAGACCTCCGGGCATCCGCCAGACGGTGCAGGCTGGTCTCCCGCCTCCCCACCGCCGTTCCACGGCGGACGAACAAGTCTCCGGCTTGGCCAGGAGCGAGGTCCGCTACACGTGCTCTGGAAACTCCGGCAGGACCTCGGACGCTTCCATCTCTTCGTCGGCGAAGAACCGCACGGCGCCCTCTTCGGTGACGACCCACACCTCCTCGGCCCCAGCCTCCAGGTATAGGGTTCGCTTGGAGTGCATCTCGTCCCAGTCGTTGGACTCCCAGTCGTTGGACTCAGGCATCACCTCCACGCAGATCTCCGGTGCGAGGGTAGAGGGATCGCCGGTCTCTTGCATGTGCTCCCATCGGCCTGGGCTCATCCAGATCACATCGGCTACCTTCACGCCCCCAGCCGTCGCAATTGCAAATTCAGTTGGCTGAAGCCCACCAGGCGCATGTTCATCGAGTAGGCCTTGAATCTGCTCCTGGGCGACGGAGTGGCGGTTCTTGCGCGGGCTCAAGACGATCTGGCCTCTGTGGTTGGTCTCTACAGTGTACGGGAGCTCTCGGAGGCCCGGGTCGGAGATAATCTCGTGCCAGCGTTCTTGGTGATCTGCTACTCGTGCAGTTGTAGGCATGGCACCAAGGAATTTGTTTGAGCGCAAAAATAAAACGGAGAAGGGCAGGGTGGGTTCTTGGGAGACGTGAGAAGCGGGCCATCTCAGAGTATCGCCCGCGACCAAGATAAGTATCGCCCGCGACCAAGATGCCGCGTGTGCCCTGCTTTCTTTACAGTCCTGCTGCTGGCGCCACCGGCGCTGTGACCGTTTTTTGGCGATGTCTTTTTGGCGATTTCCCGAGGAGCTCCCGCTCTCTACATTCATGGTTCTCTTGGATCGCCGCACAGGCTAGGCTGGTGGACCAAACGGGGCACAGCCGTGGACCAAACGGAGTACAGCTCAAACAGAAAATTTCACTGTTTGGTGGGCGGGCCGCTGCCGCCTGTTTTCGGCTGAGGGCTCTTTTCCTCAGTTGCCAGTCGTGGATCGATGATAAAGGAAGTGACCGGCGGCACGGAACCCTCAACGAACTGCAGCGAACGACGAACTACGGCGAAAAGAGCCCCTGACAAAAAGAATTCCTGACAAGAAGAGCCTTTGACAAAAAAAGAGCCGCCCCCGCCTGCGGCTCTCCCTTGCTAGCCCGCCTCCAGTGCTTCAGGCCTCCTAGCCTACAGGCTTTCTGGCCTGTGTGGCTTTCTGGCCTGCGGGGCGTTCTAGCCCGTGATCTTCGTGGCCTGTGGCCTTCAAGCCTGTCCTTTGTCTTCAGACCCAGAAGAGCCCGGCGCCCACGAGGACAGCTCTTCTCGGCGCTCGAGCCGCTCGAGCACCGGGCCGGGCAGCTGGTGCCAACTCTCACTGTCGGCCACGAGCGGCCCGGCGATCTTCCCGGAGGCACCCATTCCGAAGGCCTCCGCCGCACTTGCTAGCGCGACCTTTCCGGCCTGCTGGAGGCTCCGGCCAGTTCCGATGCCAGTTCGCCGCCCGGGCCCGATCCGGAGATGGCAGCGCATCGAAAAGGTACCGCCTGCCTCCGGCCCCGCCTCCAGGCGGTAGCCGTAGCGCCCGGGCCCTAGGACTAGGTCGAGCCGGTCGCGGATTGCCTCTGCCCGGAGCCATAGGTCGACGACCGCCTGATTCCGGGTCTCGTTGGGGCTCCCGCCGCCACTTCCAGATTGGGATTCGTTGGGCTGTGATTCCTCGGAGTATGCCCCCAACGGAAGGTTCGCCGCGGTCCGGCCGGTCGCCCGACTGCCCACGACATAAGCTTCTCGGGAGAAAGGAGCGCGCAGGCGGCGCCACTCTCTTGAGGTAACCTCGCGCTCTGCCGCAAGGCCCCCAGCTCCCGAAGCGACTTCCTTAGCGCCCGGGCCCGCGCCTTCTTCTCTCGGGCTCCGTTCCTTTCCCGAATCATTTTCTTTCTCCAAGTCACTCTTATTCGAGCTACCATTTGGGCCACCGCCGTTTGGGGGAGTAGAGCTTTCGTCATTTTCGGTTGGGGTGTTCATTGGTCTAAACATGGGTCCATTGACTGGTAGTATCGAGTCAAGAGGCACCGAGGTGCGCCGAGCTGCCCGGAGCACGGGGCCTCCTGTCACCGATATGGTGGGAGGGCCCTCCTGATAATTGCATTTCGGCAGGATTCACAGTGGCAGCGGTAGCATCAGGCGTGAGGACGGCATCGCAGTTTGGCCAAGGCAATCCGACTGAGGCAATCCGACCATGGTGGTGCTTGGGGTGATGGACAGGCTCGGGGCACGCAGGCTTGGGCCGGATCAGTCGTGGCTCGCGCAGAATGGAGACCGTGTCATGGAAACCATCCCACGGAGCCTATACCGAATGGAGCCGGTGTCGGCGGCCAGTCGTACCGGTCAGAGACGAGCTTAAGTGGGGAGCGGAGCGGATGGGACGAATTTGCCCTTCGGAACAATCGTATTTTCTATCGGGAGGTGCAAAATTTGTCACACGCCCCTCCTCAGGCGGAGCTCAGAGGGCTTGAGAGGACACCACGCTTCCTCAACCCTCAGGCCATGGTATTCGCTAGGAAGAGCGAAAAGCACTCTCTTCAAGGCGCGTGCGCGTATTTGTCTATTATTCATTTTTTGCGGCGCCTGATACCCCGTCCCTACCTTCAGCGGCGGCTCTGCCCCGCCTCCTTCCTGCCTACACGTCCTTGCCGATGGCGCGAGTTTCGACTGTCGGGCGCCTTGTTCTCGCTTGGGTTTATTCTCGCTTAGGTGCTTGGGAGAACTTGTCCAAATCTGATATCCTTTCCGAATCTGACATCCTTGAAGACCGCCTCTCGGCAGGTACAGGACTGCGGGACGCCGGTCGGCACGCCAGTTTCGATGAGAGGTGCAGGCGGCACCCGCCCGCAGAAACATTCAGCTGGCGCCTGAGCGATCGGTAACCGAAAAGCAAAAACGGGGGTCAACAACGATGTCTTTGCCATCTCCGATCTTGGGTGTAGGTAGCGAATATGCGCCACTCGGAACGCCAATCCACCCGGATTGCCGGTCCATCCAGATGGCAAGACCGCCAACCCGTTCGTCTTTTTCAAGCAGCCGAGTTTACCTATGACGACCTCTTCCGAGAACCCATTTTTCTCTGACACCTCGCAACCTCAGGGCCCACCGGACACCTTCATTCCGCCCCCAGCCCTTGAGTCAGCCGCCGATTATGATGAGGACAGCAGTAGCTTCGGGGGGACTGACAGCTCCGGAGACGCTAGCAGCTCCGGAGAACTTGAGAGTCTCCGCCAGGGATACCTCTCCCGCCGCATCCTGGAGCTTCTGCCTGAGCTTCTCGCAGAGCCGGCCTTCCGTATTGGCCAGCGTGGCGACCTCAGGAAACGGGACGTCTTCCTCACCGGCGCGCTTCCGGTGTGGGCCGGCGCACTACCAAACGTCCGGTTCCGCTACGGAGGGACCGGGGTAAGCCCCAATCTCTACAGTGCAGTGGTCGCCCCGCCGGCATCCGGAAAGAGCGCGCTCCGCCACGCCCGCAAGTACGGCCGGCCGTCCAACAGTACGTCCAGTGGCGGGACTTCCCCAGAAAGCAGGACCTCCCCGAAAAGCGGGGCCTCCTTGGAGAGCGGGGCCTATCCAGAAGGCAGGGCCTCTCCGCAGGGGTCGTCCACTGGTCAAGAAGGACCTGAAGAAGAGCCTCCTGGTCGGGAACGGCCCGGCGTTCGGGCTGGCAGACGGCAACTCTTCCTCGCCGCGGACAGCAGCGCCGCTGCCCTCAAGCGGCGGCTTGAGGAGATTCCGCATGGGGTCATCTTCGAAACGGAATTCCAGGCGCTCAGCCGGGCCCTCGGAAGCTCCTGGGGATCGTTCACCGACGTGCTCTTGAAGGGGCTTCAGAACGAGGCCATCAGGATGAGCCGGTCCTCGAAGGGCGCGGTGACCATTCCCCACCCGGCTCCCTCCATCGCACTGGCCGGCACGCCGGCCGCGCTTGGCGGATTCATGTCCGGCAGTGGCAGCACGCCCGGCACGGGAAATGGGCTCTTCAGCCGGTTTCTCTTCTACCGGTTTGACCGGGAGTTTGAGTGGAGCCCGCAGTTCCGGAGCCCGCAGTTCCGGAGCCCGCAGTCTGAAAGTACACAGTCTGAGGGTCCACAGTCTGAGGGCCCACAGTCTGAAGATCTACAGTCTGGAGAAAGAAGAGGAAGCCTGGAAGAGAGCCTCCGGGGCGCCGGGCAAAAATTTCGGGAGGCACGTCGCCAGCTCGGCGCGAGGGAGACGCCGCTTTGGGTGAGCGTACCAGGTGCCCTGCAGGAAGCGCATACCCGGGCGTTCCGCTCCCTCACCAAGAAGTGGCGTGAAGACGAGAGCGTGCCCCGCTCCATGCAGGCCTCCCTCACTCGGGCGGGGCTTCAGGCGGTGAAAATCGCCGTAGTCCTCCGGGGCGTTCGGCTTGCGGAGAGCGGGGTTCCACCGGCCTCAACCCAGTCCATTGAGCTGGGGGCTGAAGACATGGAGGCGGGTATTCGCCTGTCTCTGACATACCTTCTCCATGCCATCGAGGTCGGGGCTCGCCTTCAAGGAGACGACGGCCCACAGGACACATGCCTTCAGGAAAAGGCGCTTCAGGAAAAGGCCAGATCTCAGGCGAAACTTAACGAGAGGAAACGGGACCTCACCGAGCGGCAGCGGGAGTATCTGGAGGCGCTCCCCGAAGATCCGTTCTCGACAGCGGAGGCGAAGGATTTAGCCTCCGGTTTCGGCGCGAGCAAGCGGGGCGTACAGCGGTGGCTCAAGTCTTGGCGGAAGGCCGGCCTACTGCGGAAACCGAAGCGCGGGATGTGGGCTAAGCGGCGCCCGGAGCGGAAGGATTCCCCCAGAACGGAGGGACTGCCCGGTGCGGAGAGTGTCATTTCTGTCATTGATGGCATTCCTGCGCTCGCTGGTGGGCGGGCGCCATGAGCGCCGGGGGCACGCGCAAGTCCTTGCGGGTGCACTGAGGAGCCCCCGCTGAGGAGCACCCATTGAGGAGCACCCGCTGAGGAGTACCCACTGAGGCCCGCTGGACATGCTACAGCCTCACTGCCGCATTGTCTTTCAGAGGTGCAGGGCGTTTTTACTGGCTCAGTTCATCGGCCCGAGCCCCCAAGTTTTTGAACCAAATTAATTTTTTGAACCAAATTGCCGTCACAGAACCAAATTGCCGCACTGGTCTGGAGGGACTCAGGATTTGCGCCTCTCACCCGGGCGTTCTCGGGGCTCCCGGACGCTCCGGGACAATGCCCTCCTGTAAGGGACAGTGCCCTCCTGCAAGAGACAGTGACCTCTTTCAAGGGACAGTGCTCTTTTTAAGGGACAGTGCTCTCTTGCGAGGGGAGGTCAACATCAGGTTTGAAGCGCCAATCAGCATTTAAGCCTTGAAGGCGAGCCTGCAACGAACACTGCTCGTTCATGCCCTTGGCTCGCCGCTTTAATGCTGCACCTCGCTCTCTGCCTCTACGCATCTCCTCTATGCATCTCTGATGCCCTTGCTCTCCTCAATTCTCAGGCTCTCCTCAATGCTGCAAGCGAACACGGCATCTTTCGCGGATTCCCCGCGGGCGGGTGAGCGCCCGCGCTCGGGCACGTTTCGATCGATGCAAGAATTCCTTCTTGACGTACATAATAGTTATGGATTAAGCGAACCCACCGGGGAGAAAAGAAAGCTTTCTTTATCTAAAAGTTTTTTCATATATACATTAATGAGTATTTTTTGCTTGCGTATACTCTACTTACCAAAACCAAATATATTGTTTGAACTGATTGACTGATCTTTTCAGCTAAACTCGGGAAGAACGCTCCCTTGATTTGACAGAGGAGTCGATTGGCCAGAAGAGAAGTCAAGAGATGGAGCCACTACTCTTGCCGAAGGAGATTCGCGGGACAAGCCGAGCATCAAAGCCAGTTCCGAAGAGAATTTTCAAACTGCTCGCTGGCTTTGACTGTGCCCGCAAAGGCAGTTCGTGCCGTGAAAGAACATCGCTTTTCGTTTCTTTGAGACGCGGATTTAGGCAACCGCCAGACTGAACCAGATTCTGGTCGTTTTAGATAAGGACTTTTCCGTCGGAGCAACTACCGAAGGAATCACGTTTGGTATCCAACTATCCACATTCGACAGTCCACTTGCCAGAGACCAATCTTTGGCAGCGTTGACTTCTCTTCCGATCAGAGCCGGAGGGTTTCCGTCTCCCTCATGCATCCTCAATACTCTAAACTTCCCTACAGCTCCTCTGGACTTCTTCACATTTTGGGTCAAGTACCTGATCAGGTACCCTCCTGCCAAGTGATCTCCTGTCAAGTAACCCCCTGAACGTCTTGAGGGCTTTCGTGCGCACATTTCGGAAACTGTGGCGCCACCCCTGGCAGAACTGGGGGCTGCTCCTGCACGCGGCTGCGCTCACTGCGTGCATCCGGGGCGGGCTTTCGGCCACCTCCCTGAGCCGCATGACCCGAGTCCTACGGCGCGTGGCGACAGGGCTTCCCCAACGGTCGGCGGCAACGCCCCGCTACCGCCTACGCGCCGCCTGGGCCGCCCATGCGGTGGGCCGGCGCCTCCTTCCTGAGCGGCCCTGCCTCACGCAGGCCCTCGTCCTGCAGTATCTCTTGCTCCGCCGCGGGGACGACGCGGCCGAACTGCACATCGGGGTGAGGAAGGACGAGGCCACAGACCTCCAGGCGCATGCCTGGGTCGAGCACAGGGGGCAGGTGCTGATTGGAGGCACGGGCGCCCCCGACACGTACGAGCGGTTTGAGGACCTCGGGGCAAAGCTTGAGGCCGAAAACACGCCCACTCGGGCATCTTGATGCGCCTTGCGGGCAGCAATTATTCCCGCTTCATTTCCAGACTGGGGCTCTCTGCTGGAGATCACTGCCGCTAGCATTTTCTCACTCTCTTCTCCCAACTCATCCAGAGGCTCAAGAGGAAGAGCGAATGGAACGTTAGTGTTACCTGATTGCTATAGCCTCTGCCATTTAAACGGCTCTCTCTTGGCCTCGGATCGCCCCCGATGACATCGCGTCCCACGCGGGACACACGCTCATCGGACGACGCTCATCTCCCCCAGTCGTTCATGTCGTTTCCTACGTCCTCACCCACCGTGCAGGCGCCTCTGCCTTCCGGTCGTCCCGACGGCTCGTGGAAGGGCTTCTACGGCCTCCTGCTCACCGCCGTGCTGTTCGGCCTCGCCTTCTCTCCGCCGGCCCAGGCCCAAAGTCCCGACCAGGCCCAGAGCAAGCGCGCCAGCGATACGTTCTACATCAAGCTTGGTGGGGGGCTGTCCGACTACGCGGGCGGCAACGACGGGACATTGTCCATCGATCAAACGACTGAACTGAGGGAGTTTTTTGATACCCGTAAGTTTACCGACCGAGGGAGCTTTCCGTACGTGCTCGTCGGAGAGCTGGGCTACCAGTTCTCGCCCGGGTTCGGCCTCGGGCTGGGCTACCAGTTTGGGCAATACCCCTTCGCCAACGGCATTCCCTTTACCACCACCCCGAGCGCGCCGGGTCAGGGCGGCGACCTCGGCCAGTCGCGACACACAGTACAGCTGCTGGCCCGGTACATGGTGGGGGCCTCCGTGTGGACGTTCAGTCCCTACGTCGACGCGGGACTCAACGTGTCACTAGGGGGCTTCTCACCAGGAGTCGGACATCTGGTTGGGATCGGGGTGGACGCCTCCGTGAGCGACCGCATGTCGCTTTTTCTGGAGGGCCGCCTCAACTTTACGTTCCCGGACGACGCCGTTGACGGCATCAGCAGTGCAACCCGTGCCGACGCCCTCAGCGCCCTGCCCGCCGTCGGGCTGAGGTACACCTTCAGCCGACCCGCGGTGCCGCCCCAAATCTTAGAACTGAGCGGCCCTGCCGAATTGACCGCCGGCGAGTCGGCTGCCTTCGCCGCCCGCGTGAACGAGGAAGAGACCACGCGCCCACTGTCCTACGAGTGGGAGTTCGGAGACAGGCGGACGGCCACCGGGCTCACGCCGTCGCATGTCTACAACGAGCCCGGCACCTACACCGTCGCCTTCACTGCCCGCAACGAGGCCGGCGTGGCCCGCGACTCCCTGACGGTGAGCGTGGTCCCGCCCCCACGCCCGCCCCGCATCGTGTCCCTCGGCGCCACGCCCGACCCGGCCTCGCCGGGCGAGCCGGTTCAGTTTGAGAGCACAGTGGAGGGCGCCGGGCCCCTTACCCTGAAGTGGGACTTCGGCGACAGGCGCTCGGGCGTGGGACCCGCTCCCACCCACACCTACGACGCCCCTGGGGAGTACACCGTCCGCCTCGTCGCGTCCAACGAGGACGGGACGGCCACCGACTCGCTTACCCTGCCGGTGGAACGTGCGCTCCCGGCCGTCTGCACGACGGTGCAGGAGTTCAACTCAGTGTACTTTGCCCGGCGAGCAAGCTCACTTGACTCGACGGCCCGGCAGAAGCTCCGAGAGAACGCGGAGGTGCTCCGCAACTGCCCGAACCTGTCGGTCCGCGTGGAGGGCTTTGCGGCTCCGGACGAACCAACGCCCCTGCCGCTCTCTCGGGACCGCGCCCGGGCGGTAGCGGAGTTCTACGAAGACAACGGCATCGCGCCCGGCCGCATTACAACGAGCGGAGAAGGGGCCGTCGGCGACCTGGGGGGCAAGAAGGGCGCCGACGAACAGAACCGCCGCACCGACTCCATTCCGCAGCGCAACGGCGACCTGTAGCCGCTCGCCGGAGGGGCGCCCGGAGCCGTCTCGGCGCTTCGCCCTCCCAATCCTTCATCGGGCAGTGGCCCCTGTGCCCGCGCCTAACTTTCCCTAACCGTGCCACTGAGCGGCCGTTGTGTCATACGGTAGCACTAGCGGCATGGGGGGCCGCCACTTCATGAATGCAACCTGCCAGATAGGAGCATCGACGCCTATCATCCATCTACCACCGTATCATCCATTCGTTCAGCGCCGTAGGTCAGTTCGTGCCGGGCCACAGATGGCAAGGCCACCTCCCCGCCTCGCCTCCGTGGGCGGGTCAGCACTTCCTCTAACGGGTCGGGCCCCGTTGGCTCACTTAAAACGTTAGTATCCAGCAATGTTGGTATCCAGAAGGTAGCGGATCATCAGTACAGCAAAGCTCCCTGCAGAGGACATCTTGTCCCAAAGCAAATCACAGATCAACTTCCCGACTACCCTCTTCGCTGCGCAGCCCCTCCAGGTCTTCTTCCTTAAGCGGTGAGGGCCCGCGGTTCTCTCGGAAGCGGCGGTACGTTCGGCCGAAGCTTTCCACCTCCTCCCGTACCGCGCGCTCGAGAAGATAAATCGCCTGTTGATTGAGGCTGCGCCGCTCTCGGTCAGCCATCTCTTCAATTTTCTCTTTGAGAGAGCCGGGAAGGCCTTTCAGCGTAATTGAAGCCATCGGACCGGTGGTTGCTGGTGGCGTGCTTTTCGAAAGCGGTTCATTTTGATTATGCAATGGTGACACGGTTCACCAAACTTCGGGTTTACTTTCGATCGGAGACTCAAGTAGACCATGGGCTCAAAGCATTGGACATGAGCGAAGGAACAGCCCCCTCCGGCTTTACCGAACTGCCGCTCATGGTGGGACCTGAACCTGTTAACCTCCAGCTCCTTCACGGCGGGAAGTCGAGTGCGACGTGAGTCCTCTCCGCCGAAACGCCGCACGTGTCGTTCTGCTGATGGAGCAATTCTGAGTACAGGCAATCGAGCCGTGAAAGTAAGAGGTTGGTGCGTTTAATCTCTTCAGATACCTTAAAGGCCGTCTCCAACCTCTTCTTCCCGAACCGGGCGTACACCTTTCGGCGTACCTCGGCTCTCTACGAAGTCTCTATTGAGGCACATCGGCCTCACGTTTCCGCAATGACCTACCACATTCCCATTCAGGAACGCTTACTTCAGCCCCTTCCCATCTGGGGCAGGCTTCCAATTTCGGGGTGCAAGAATCCCCTACCAATTCCCGGATACTTATCCGGTCCCTCCTGCCGTGACTTCCAATCACTGTGTCTGGGACTTCGTCGGTCATCTTCTGTACTTTGTATTTGAGTCTTCGTTATCCATCTTCGCCAGTGTCAGCCATTTCGGGCTGCTCCAAGGCTACTACATGGACTCCGCCGACACCCAGCAGGCATCGGTAGATCTAGGTACCTTAACATCCTGCTAAGTGTATCCTGGATTTCGCAGGTTCATTCACATTCGCCAAACGTAGGTCCCGCCTATTCCTTGTCCCTTGTACCCGGCAGAACAACCGGGCTATCGCGATTAGAGCCTTAAAGCGTGGTTCAGGCTCTATGTCTCCGTCTCACTGGAAAACTATCTGTTGGGTAAAACAGGAACCCTTCAGTGATCGCGCAGACCTCTTTTGGCTTCCCGGCAGGAGACATGTAGAGTTTCTGCATGATAACAGTGGCAATTTGCCTCTCACGGGACTTAACTCCGCCAAAAGATTCAATCTCTGAAGTAGCTTCAGTCCGGGGTGCTTTTTCCCGATGGAACTGAGGCGGTTCTTTGAAAATGACCTTGTTTGGCCATCGCCAAGGGGAGCACCTTAGGGCTTGCTACTAGCCCCGTCTCCCCATTCCTGGGCCGGATTCTCCACGGCACGTCCTATTGCGTACCGCTTAGGCCCGTAGGGCAGTCGTGCTGCTCACGTCAGCACGCGTTCAATGTGAAAAGAACAATGGATGAGCCTGCGATTTCCAGCTCACTGTTTCGCAAGCAATAATTTCCTCGGTTCATCGAGGGGGAAGTCAACCCCTCGTTTCCAAGAAATACAGGCACGAAAGGCAGACCAAAAGGAGACTGCGACGAGGGGCACCTGCTCTCACGCTTCAGCGTCGAGAATGGCGTCCGCGACGCGAGGAAGGTGCTCTATTCCCTCCGGGTACGTAAGCTGCCACACGGGGATCTGCTCCACGAGCTGGGACAGCACGTTCAACCGACGGGCCTGCCAGCTGGCCGCCTCAACGAGCCGGGGGAGGAATGAGTGGCGAAGCGCGGCCTTCAGGGCTTCGGTTGGGGCGACCGGCTGGATCTGAATTGAGGTCTTGTCGGTGCGCTCGGGAAGATAAAGGGCCTGCAGCGGGCGGACATCATCACAGAAGGTGCCGAGTCCGTCGGTTCCGATGGGCACGCGGCGCTTGTAAGTGTACGGATGGGCCCGGCGCAGGGCGTCGGGATTTTCGACGAAGTGACGGGCATGTGCGGGCCACATACGCATCTGCGGATATCCAGGCTGCCCGCGAATCGCGTCGCCCTCTACGCCAAGGGGAAGCAGGTCATCGGTGAGGAGCGGGTGCCCTTGTTGCAGGAGCGACATGGCGAGGGTGGTCTTCCCCCCCTGTTTGGAGGCGAGAAAACCAACTGCACCGTCGCCAAGGGCAACCGCCGAGGCGTGGAGGGCCGGCACGCCCCGCCACTCCAGCCAAAACGCGAGCACGGTGCCAAGCAGCCACAGCTCCAGGGCGTACGCGTACGTGTCGTCGTGCAGGAGGTATTCGATGCGCTCCGACCCGATGGAAAACGTCGCCGCGCCGACGAATCGGGCGACAAAGCGGTCTTCGACGCGATACAGACGGATCGCGGGAACAGAATCAGGATCTCGTGTCGGGCTCGAGTAGAAGAGGTCCTGGTCCGCAAACTCGATGGGTTCACTCACCGCCACCACATGAAGGTCGGGGGTATCGGACCGGGGCGGAAGGCTCGGAATAAGATCTAGATCCGTTGCCACCGTAACCCCGTAGACGCCAACCCGGGAGAGAGTGGAGGGGGCGTTAGGGGAAAGAGCCATCGGGGACGTGCAGCAAGTCGTGCACCGCGAGCTGTTTGGCAAAGTCGACGAGGTCGGCGCGCAGGGTCGTTTCGCCGACGGAGTATGCCTGGTGGAGAGCGCCCATCGTATCGCCGATGGTGCCGTGCTCAACGAGCGCGTGCCACATGGCAGCAGCCGTGCCGCCGAGTTCGATGCAGACGTCGGCCTCTGGATTGGCAACGATTGTGTGGTTGCCGACTTGGCCGAAAAGAACAGGTGGACTTGGCCGGATGGGCCCAGCGGGGTCCGGTTGAACCTGAACGGAAGCGGAGGACTCTCGATGAGAAGAGTCTACTCCAGACCGGGTTTTTAAGCGATGCTCAGGAGGCACGACGCTTAGTCCTTGCTCCACCTGTTTGCGCTTCGGGTTCCACGTAGCGGTATCCGCTTCGCCCCAGGGAAGGCAGAGATGCTCAGTGCGCCCAATCCAGTAACGCTCGTCGGAGTGGCGTTGGTGCCACTGGGCCTGCCATTCCGAATGATCTTCGCCCAGCTCTTCGGGGGCGTAGTCGTGCAAGTCTCGAGCATTCACACAGGCCGTTACCCGCGGTTCTTCCCGCTCGATCGTTGCGCAGAGCTCCGGGTGGGCGTACAGGGGGGCAAAGATAACCTCTCGGTCGGGATGCTGCCGGAGAAACCGACGAAACCGAGAGCCTGTGAGCGCGCAGTCGTCGACAACCACGAGCGGTCCTTCCCCAGAAGTGGGAGGTTCGAGCCGGGCGTGAGGAAGGTCGAGCGCATAGCTCAGCATTCCGAGAGCAACCAGGCCTCCACGGGGAATCCCAACAAAATCAGCATCTTCGAGCGTTCCGTTCTGGAGACGGTCAGAGAGGCGTTCGGCAAGGATCTCACAGTCGCGCTCAACCTGATCGTAGCTCACATGTCGAGCCCGTTTGAGCAAGGCCCGGATGCGCCTGCTCAGGCGCTCAAGAACGGCAGCCTGCTCCCCATCCAGATTTCCTAGTGCCGCGAGGGTAGGGTCGGGGGTAGGGCGCACCACGAGGACTGTGCCCAACGCATCGAATTCCAAAACTGCTTGATCTGCAAGGTGCCTCAACACGTCGCGTGCCGGACAGCGGCTTCCCGAGTTAATCGGACCGCTTAACAAAATGTGTGCACCTATCGACGACGCATGATCTTTCGTCATCCTCCACATCCGTTGCCGTTCCCGTTTCCGTTGTCGGATGCTGGCGGACAGTTAATGGACGCTGAATTATCTTGAAATGTGTCCCCAGACCCTCCCACATCTCCCGCAGAAGTCAGGTCCAAAACGGTTCCCCACCGCTCGACAGAGGGAGACTGGTAGTCTGAATTGGCTTTTTGGTCTGTCATAACCTTTCGATCTGTGATAGTTTATAGGTTGTACTGCTGCACCCACATGTTTAGGCAAAGGGCGAGCCAAAACCGAAAGCTTTCTTCTTTCTGGTCCCTCAAGCGACCCTTGTAGTAGGCTGTGAGCGGCTCTGAGTTTAGGTACTGATTGTTTTGAAGAATGTACTTGTGAACCTGTTCAGGAGACTCATCCTTTAGCGCATGCTCGTATAGGGGTTTGAGACTTACCTTTTGTAAATTGTTTCGGGCCGCATCCGGCGTGATGCCGCGCATAGCCCGACGGGCGATACTCTTGTTCTGCCCGCGCTGAAAAATCTGATGCTGAGGGACGGCCATTACGTACTCAATAAGCCGCCGATCCGCCCATGGATCCGCGTAGGTCATGTGGTGATGGGCGAACAGCCGCTCGGACCAGGCGCCGATGCGTCGCTGAAGGGGAGAGTGGATCGTCTCGTACCGCCGTCGCCGGGCAAACTGGCGCAGCCCTGATGGTATTTCTTTACGATCAGGCGAAAGGCCCACTGCGTCTCGCAGGTTTTCACTCATCCAAGGGGGCGGCGGTGCGGAAGATTGAGCCGGGCGCACCGTGCGCCACAACCGCCATAGCGGTTCGCGGAGGCGGGGAAGCATATCCTCCGGCCAGATGTGTGCCCGGATCGGGCGGTACAGGGTGCGCCAAATCAAATCTTTGAACGACAGCCCGAGGGTCTCGTGCTGTGCCTGCAGTTCCTCCCGGAGGGTTTTTAGTCTACCCTTGCGAAGGAGCGTGATGTTGTCGAAAATCCAAGAGCCAACCATCAGGTCCCCATTTTGCCCACTCAGCATGCAGCGCACCCCGTGCTCTCGGGCACGCCGCAGTCCTTCGGCAAGGAGGGCCTGGTAGTGCGACATAAACGGGGAGTCCCGATCCGGCACTCCGTGAGGCGGACCGATCAGGCGGACCGACTCTGCATCGATGGGCGTGGACGGAAGGTTGTAGCGGTCGGTGATCTGAGTGCTCACCTCACGCTCATCGCACTGCGTGAGGGTCTTAAAGGCCCATGAGTACGTCTGTAACGTTGGGCAGCCGATGCCCTCCGTCTCCTTGAGGTGGCCCGCCATGGACGCGATGCTACCCGAGTCCACCCCGCCGCTCAGAAACAGGCCCACCGGCTGGGCACTTCGGAGCCGAGCGCGTACGGCCTTTGCAAACACCTCGCGGAAGTGCTCGACGTAATCGCGCTCATCGTCGTACCGGATGCGCTTGTCCGGGTCCACGTCCCAGTACCGCCACGTTTCGGGCGAGCCGCCGGGCCGTGCGAGCAGGGCATGGGCCGGCTTTAGCTGAAAGATGTCTTCATAGAAGGTCCAGTCGAGCGGCTCGAGCCGATTTTGGAGATACGCGGCCACCATTGGCTCTGAGATGCGAGCCGGAACCTCCGGCGCCGCGAGAAGCTGCTTCACGTCGCTCCCGAAAAGCAGGCGGTCGTTTTCAATGCGATAGTGGAGCGGCCGCATCCCCATCGGGTCGCGTGCCGCGAACAGGCGGCGCTCTTCAGGGTCCCAGAGGGCGAACGCAAAGTCGCCGATCAGGTGCGCAGGGCAGTCGGTGCCCCACCGGTGGTAGGCGGCGAGAATTAGGTCGGCGTCCGTAGGGGAGGCCGTGCGAAGCTGACGTCGCACGTTGGACTGCAGGGTCGAGCGGTCGTCGATCCGGGCGTCCGCCACGAGGATGAGGCCATTCTCAACGATGGGCTGGGATTCGCGTTCGTCGGCCGCCGTGACGTTGAGCGCGAGATGGGTCAGGCTGGCCCGCGCTCCCGACCAGGCCTCGATGCCGTCGGGCCCACGGTACGCGGCGGCATCGGCCATCTGGGCCGCTGCTTGGGCGTGCCTGGGCCGATTGGTCCAGTGGATGCACCCGCAGAGGCCGCTCATGGGCAAGACGAGCCGGATACCGGAGTTGAGTCAGGGCGGTCGGCAGGCGTGGTCGAACGCACCTTGCGGGCGAGGTCGCCGAAGCGCTCATACTCCTGGGGGGAGTCGGCCCCGCCGATGAGCACCTGTCCGTTGCGCTCCACCCAGGCATGGGCCTGGAGGCCACCCTCGTTCTTCGCGACCCCAATGTGCAACTCAGCCTCGTCGTCGCCACGGCGGAGCAAGAGGTACTGCAGGACGAGGGCCTGCGTGAGACAAGGCCGTTCGGGGAGGAAGCGCCGCCCGACGGCACGGGCGGCCCAGGCAGCACGCAGGCGGTACCGCCGCGTTGCGGGGAGGCGCTGTGGAAGCTCGGCCGCCACCCGCCGGAGTGCCCAGATGACCCGGTTCAAGGAGTACAAGGAGAGGCAAGCCCGGACGCACACGGTAAGCATTACCGTGTACAGTAGCAGCCCCCAGTTTCGCCAGGGGTGCTGCCACATGGTTTGGAGCAGACGGTGTGGCGGGCGCATGCGGATCGAAGGACAATGCATTCACGAAGAACCCGTCCCGAGTTGGCACTTTCCTGAGTCGGCACTTTCCTGAGTCGGCCCTTTCTCGAAAGCCGGTCGAAACAGAAATCAGTCCGAGGCGCAGCGGGCAAAGTCACAGTCTATGGCCCCCCAAGTGACTCTTATTCAGATCCATTCACCCATCCCCCAAGGGTATAACGGAGCTGCTCTCCAGCCTCTTCACTGATCTCTTCAATGTAGTGGTGTTTGTGGTCGTGGACATCGAAGAGCACCAACCGGTTATGGCGAAAGCCATACTCCGTTTTGTTTGACTCCGCATCCACTAGGTGGAGTGCGCCTCCCCATTCTTCACGCCACTCTGGGTTCAGGTAGATGATATACGCAATCTTGCGTTCTCCTCCTTGATCGGTGTGTGGTCTCAGGTAGTCGCCCACCCCATATGCGCTCGCTGCGAGAGATTGGAGGTCCGTGAGCGCAGTGCCCGTAAGCTCCTCCAAGTACTCAATGAAGGCCTCACCGCCAATTAGATCTCTCACTCGTCGGTACTTGATGGGGCGAAAGCCAGAAGTCCCGTCCCGCATACCGTCTTCCCGAGAGAAGGTATACATCCGGTCCGCATCGTCGGCCCGCTCCCACGCGTCGCGGTCGACAGGCTCATCGACACCGTACAGACCGTAAATTCGCTCGAACGCAACCCCATCGGAGAGGAACTCGTAGACATCCTGGGCCACTTCCGTCTTCAGAAAGTCATCGATACAGAGGGATTTTATATTCCCCCTACCGAAACGCTCTCTGTATCTTTTTTTGCCCTCTTCCTGCAGGTGTCTTTCTAAAACGTATTCAGAGACTTTAGGAGTACCAGTAAGCATTTTTTGTGCTGTGTGTGAGGATCAAGCTGCGCAAACTCCGTGCCCTCGCGCCGGTTGGCGGTCCAAATTCCCAGCAGAGTGGGACGAAGAACGTGCTCAGAACGGATCTGTCCCCCTCGCAATGTCTTCCTCAACCGATTTAGCAGGCGGCTCTTCTAATCCGTCCCGTGGGAGCGATGTCGTTTCATTTGTGTCGACCTGGGAGGGATCCCGCCATCCATGCTCTATCTGTGCCTTCCAGGACGAAGCGTAGTGGCCCTCCTGTTCGACCAGTTCCTCGTGCGTGCCCGACTCGATGATCTCGCCGTCGTCCATCACGTGAATGATGTCCGCATGCATCGCCGTCGTGAAGCGGTGAGTGATGATAAACGCAGTGCGTCCCTCATCCACGAGGCGCCCGAAGCTTTGCAGCCACCTGTTTTCCGCCCACGAGTCCATTGCGCTCGTCGGCTCGTCGAGGATGACGATCGGCGCGTCGCGGTAGTAGGCTCGGGCCAGCGCAATCCGCTGCCACTGCCCCCCGCTCAGGTCCGTACCGCCCTCAAACCAGTGCCCGAGTTGCGTGTCGTAGCCCTTTGGGAGGTCCTGAATGGTGTCGTGGATCAGTGCCTTCTGGGCCGCCCGTTCAAGGGCCTCCCGCCCCTGCTCACGGTGCACATCCCCCATGATGATGTTCTGGGCAACCGTCGCCTGGTACCGCATCGGATTCTGGAACAGCGTCGTAATTTGATCGCGCAGGTCTTGGGTGCGATATTCGCGGACGTCAACCCCGTCGATCAACACCCGGCCCTCCTGCGGGTCGTAGAGGCGCCCCAGGAGCTTCGACAGCGTCGTTTTGCCCGCGCCGTTTTCCCCAACGATGGCCGTGACCTTCCGGGCCGGCAGCGTGAGGCTGAAGTTTTCCAGCACATATTCTTCGGTCTCCGGGTAGCGAAACGAGACCTCCTCGAACGTGATCGTCTCCTGGGGAACCGGGTCTTCGTCCCGTGGCTCCTCTGGGTCCTGGATCGTCGGCTCAAACGCGAGAAAGTCGAACAGGTGCTCCAAAAACATGGCGTTCGTGTAGAGCTTGCCGGCGTTCTGGAGCAGGTTTCGCATCAGGCCCTGCCCCTCCCGAAAGGATCGGTAGAACAGCCCCAGGTCGCCGATGGTCGCCAGCCCCCGCATGGCCCGCCACGCCATGACGCCCATCACGGTGCCCATCGCGGCCAGGGCCATCAGCCCGGCCCCAACGGTTGCGAGGCCCTTGTTTTTTTCCAGCTCAATCCGCTCGCCCCGAAGCCACTTCCGCACGTCGCTGTACGCCTCGGCAAAATGATCGCCGAGGTCAAACGCACGAATTTCCTGGGCCGCAAAGTCGTATGTCAGCATCATGTCGTAGTACCGGGCCCGGCGCTGGTCTATCGTACGCCGCTCCCACCAGTTGTGGTACTTGCGGTTGTGCTTCACCACCACGTAGAGGGCCGGAAGCGTGCTGAAGATAAGCACCAGCGGAATCCACAGGCCGTACGGGACGAGGATCGCCGCAATCGTCACCAGCGTGATCCCATTTTGCAGGAATCCGCCCAATTGCTGGAGCACCTCAAGGGACTTGCTGCTTGCCTTGCTACTTGCCTGATTGAGGGTGTCGTAGTAATCGGACGACTCATAGAAGGCAAGATCGAGACGGCCAGCCTGGTCGTGGATGAGTTTTTGGATGTGGTCTTCAACGTGCTCCGACTGGGCCGTCTGAACCCAGCCATTCACGGCCTTCGTCACCTGCTGCAAAAGGAGCACAAGCGCCATGAGGCCGCCAGGAATCGCAATCAACCGCACATTTTCCCAGGCCAGGCCTTGTCCAATTGCCTGCGACGCGGCATCCAGAACCCACTTCGTCAAGTACACGCTCGCCCCCGGGAGGAGCCCCTGCAGCCCCAGCAGAATCCCCCAGACAAGCACCCACTGAGAGGCCGCGTCCCACATGAGCCTCATGACCTGCGGGACGTACGCCAGCAGGTGACCTATGCTCTGGACCACCTCCCTAATGCTTTTGGGGCTATCCTCATTCATATGCGTGGCCGCTCACATGCACAGAAGAATGATCTACAGAGGTGCTTGCTACACCCACGTTTCTATACCCTCGTGGCAGGCCTTCTCTGGCGCCCGCTCATGCGCTACACGCACCCCTGAAACTGCTCTTCCCTCACGTCCTTCTCCACAAACTCTATTGTATCTTTTATTTTTTTCGTACTATACTCTCTTACTAGAATACGTACTGGTACCGACCCCACAATCTCCGCGACGGAATCGAAATACCACTTGTCAATGCCCGTCTTTTTGAGAAAGCGGAGCGCATAAGAATTCAGTGTCACCTGCATGTATGCATTCGTGGGGGACGGCACGTCTACCCTAGGCAGACCTTCTTCGTTTTTGTCCTCGTACCCGAGCAGATAGATGCATTTGAGCGGAAAAGAGGCTGTGGGGCCGTCTGGTACGGCGTAGCCCTTCTTGGGATAGCCCGGGTACAGCGCCGACAGGTTCTCAGCGTCGGAATCCAGCGTGGCCGCCGCCGCGTCGGGCCAGAGCTTAAAGTGTCGGCCTCCAGGAGTCACCTGTGGGGATGCCGTTGAGGTGTCGATGGCAAGCACATCGTCGGTGAGCACGGGATATCCCTCTTTCATAAAAGCAGTGGCCGTCGTCGACTTTCCCATCCCTTTCTCGCCCGCAAATGCCACTGCTCCGTCCCCGATGGCAACTGCACTCGCATGCAACGTCACCCGCTGTCGCTGGTGAAGAAGCACCCCTAGCCCCGAGCCCGCAACCAGCAGTTCAATGATGCGATCATCGGCCCCCTCCACCGGATCGACCACGATCCTCTTGCCGTTCCGAATGGAAATCGTAGCCCACTCTCTCCAGTGGATTAATATTTTGCTTCCCCTGTTTACTACAGTTCGTCTTCCGTCTTCTTTCTCTTTTGGATCTGTTACCGCCCCAACCTCAACCACCACGTCAGTGTTTTTCGTTTTCTGTATGGCCTTTAGTCCAGGCATTTTTAGGCAAGACCGTATTTTTAATCCATGTGCAGTGTAATAAAACATTCTAAAAAATCGGTTTCAAGGGACAACATGTACAAGGACATTCCGAAGATACACGCCCCAAGAAGACCCCGCCTGGAAAGTCGAGGTGTGCATTCCTCAGTACTCGGTCGCGAGGGGTCACGCCCCGACAGGTAAGTGCGCAGCCGGAACGCGACACGGAGCACAAGATCACTGAGCGGCCCCTAATACGCTCTCAGTGCGTAGTGTAAGAACCCTCCGCAACGAGGAGAGTGGGGCTCTACTAGCGGGAAAAGCCTCTCCAGAAGAAAACCCAGCACCGATGCTAAGACACCGGCGCTGGGCTCTTTTCATGTACACCGATTCGTGTACACCGAAGAATTGGACCTTTTGCCTACGCACTTACCCCTTCGTTGGGCTGCTGGGTGTCACCCTGAGGGACATCGGTCACGTTATTGGTGGCAAATTTCCCCGTGAGCGTCTCAACATTGCCGAGTTCTGCGATCTCCGGGGAGCTGTACGGAAGCTTTTGGGTGCTCATGTCAGCCTTGGGTAGTTAGTTGAAAGAACAGTTCGGTTCATGGGTATGGCTTGGCTATACCCATAAGTTAGCATAGCGGCTCAGCACCGCAAAAGTCAATACTTTTGTTAAGTGCAGTAATAAACTTTTGGATTAGCCTTCTTCGAAACGGCGAAGCCAAAGTTCAAGCGTGAGCACGTTCCACAGGTGATGAGCTTCTACGCTTGTGGTTTGACCTGAGTCGAGGGCCGAGTCGCAGCACTTCCGAACCGTGTCCACATTCACGTAGTCGCGAATGCGCAGTGGGCGCGACAAGAGCTCACTGAGTCGGCCTGCGTTGGCGTCGACAAGTTGCCGTCGAAACGCATGTCCCAGATTTCCTTTGTCTCGGCGCCACCGAATCTTCTCCGGCAGAATACCGTCCGTCCCAAGTCGGTGAATCCGACGCGTCCAGCCTTTCCCCAGCTTCAGCTCCGGAGGGGCCGCGAGGCAAAACTCGACGAGCCGGCGGTCCCAGAATGGGAATCGTGCCTCGATGCCCACGAGGGCGGCCGTGCGCTCTGTTTCCTCCAGGGCCGCAACGATGCCACCGCCCGTGAGGCGCCGATGCTGGAGATCGCGCTGGCCGGTGGTATTTTTTCGCGCCTCCTTCAGAATGCTGCGCTTCCGCTCCGTCCAGCCCGAACGGTCTGCGAAGTCGGAATCTAGTAGGTCGTCTTGGTCGATGAATGTATCGTCTTCTTCCCCATCACCCAGAATCCCCCTCGTCGCGTGGCGGAGGCGCTGGTACCCGGGGATGCGTGAGACAACTGGTCCCGCAATGAAGTGAATCAGGTATGGCCGGGCAATCTCGTAAGCGCTCCTCCCCATGTTCTGAGCGTACGCCCGCACCACGCGGGCAAACGAAAACCAGCGTCCGGCTTCGGCCAGCTCACGGAGCCGCCCGAAGCCGTGTGAGACCGTGCTGTCCCCATCGAACCCACTCAGGACCACGCGGGCCCCATCGGACTGCAAGATGTCATATGCCTTGTGCTGCACGTATAGATTGCCCCCTCCCCGCAACGGAATATCCAGCGCGCCGGAGAGAGTGTCCAAAAATGGGTATATGGGATTGATTGAGTCTCCGCGGAAGGAAGTGTGCGCGAAGTCATGCGCCTCAAGAACAGCGGAGATGTATTCCCGCTCGTCGCTTTCGGGCGTCTCGTCGAACACACACGAAATGGTGCGTATGCGATCATCCGCTTGCTTATCGCGGACCTGATGTGCCGCGCACGCGACGGACGAGGAGTCCAGCCCACCGCTCAACATGCATCCAATGGGGGCCTGGCTCCGCATGCGGTCCGACACGGCGGTCGTGAACAGCTCGCGGAATGCCTCCGCGTAGTCCTCTCGGGAGTCCAAGTTCAATGTCCGGCCGGGATCCAACGACCAGTACTCGATAGAATCGCTTTGCGCCTTGCCGACCGTCTTCGCATGCGCGGGCGGAATCCGTCGTATGCTCTTGAAGTACGTGCTTTCCTTGTCCCCCCCAAAGTACCCGAGTTGATCCGCGATGCGCATCTCGTTCAAGGTTTGCGGGACGGCTTCAATCTGAAGGAGTGATTTTACCTCGGAGGCGACCGCAAAGAGTTGCTCGTGTAGCTGACAGTAATACAGCGGCTTCACCCCAAAGTGGTCTCGAGCACAGAAAAGATATTGTTCACGAGCGTCCCACACGCAGAATGAAAAGGCCCCCAGCAGTTTCTTGGGACAGTCCCGTCCCCACCGTTTGTATGCCTCGAGGATGATCTCGGTGTCCGTGACCGGGCGTCCGTCCGGTGCAGGTGGGGTGAGCGTGCCGATGAGCGCACGACGATTGTCGATTCGCGCATCCGCGGTGACGACGTAGCTTCCAGTCCGGTCCACCAGCGGTAGCGACTCGTACCGGTCTTCAGGCGTCGTTTGGAGTAGGCAGTGCCCGAGCCCCACCGGACCCTCTCGCCACGTGTGAATCCCGTCCGGCCCGCGGTGCTCCATGGCCCCCACCATCCGGTCGATCTCCTCGTCGACGGGCCGCCCGTCGAGATGGTAAATGCCCGCAATCCCGCTCATCGGCGCATCAAAGCTGTGAGGAAGGGTGCTCTGCCCGGAACGACTCCCGCACTACGCCTCGCGGACGTCCACGAGCCCGTTGTCCTGCAGGTCATCGAGAAGCGCAAGAACGTCCTCCCGGCATTCTTCGCGCCCTACATCGTAGGCGTCCGTGATCGCACGGACAATCGCCTCGACGGACGTCGGCTCCTGCAGTTCTTTCCAGATCGCCCCTCCGACCGAGTTGAGTCCGTAGTAGATTCCCTCGTCAAGGTCCAGAAGAACATGCTCCCCTTCGATTTCCGTGGAGGTGACGCCGTCGGACGCGACGACAGTAGAGGCGTTCGTCATGTCTTTGTGTTCAACCATGGATGGCAGTGACGTTGAGAATCGGAATGGATGTTGGGCTTTGAAAAGCTGTACAGAGGAGTCGCAGGCACGTATGGGCGGCGCAAATCGGGCGGCGGGCCTCCCGTCTGGACGCCCCCCCCTCCACGTGTGTCATAACGCCCATCGCCCCCCGGTTCCGGCTCGTGTCCGCTCGCAGCGGTTGGCCGCCTGCACCTGAGGACCTCGCGATGCACGCGCTATGCATTCTCGCGCCAACAGGTATCCCCGCGCCAGTAGAGCAGCAGACCGAGAGGCTCTTTGCAAAATGCCCACTGATCAAAAGAAGCGTCGCCCACCCCGGCATTCTTGTTCTTTTGGATTGTCAGTCGTGCTCCAAAGCACCGAACACCGTTGGGGAGCGCGGCCCTCTCCCTCTCTAATTCTTAATCCAGCTCGGTGACGACCGTGGCCGGGTTGCCTGCCACCACCGCCCCCGGCGGCACGTCGCGGCTCACGACGCTCCCCGCGCCCACCACGCTCCCTTCCCCCACTGTCACGCCCTTCAAGATCAGGCTGTCCATCCCGACAAACACGTCGTCCTCGATTACGATGGGCGCACGGGCCCCGGCGTTGAAGTTCTCGCGCCGCACCTCCGGCCGCAGCGGGTGGAAGTCCGTGTCTACGACCGAGGCGTTCGAGCCGATCTGCACGCGGTTGCCAACCGTGATCTGTTCGGCCGCCACGAACGTCGTCCCCGAGAAGCCGCAATTCTCGCCCACCTCAATCCGCGCGCCTGCCATCCGAGTCGCGAGCACTACCGGGTGGTGGGGCACTAGGGGATTCGACCGCGGCCACGACCGAAGATAGATTCCATCCCCGAGTACGATTGTGCTCGACCGGTGCCGCTGAATAATGGGCATGCCCAGGACGCGCCACCCGCGCCCCCACGCCACCCCATGGTACGCAAAGGCGCACCGGATGTAGGGGTAGGCCAGCCGGCGGCGCACCTCGTTCGTGATCCGCCAGGGCATCTGTAGAAGTTCGGACAAACGAGGACTCATTGCGTATGCGTCATCAGCGCGGGGTGGCTGGGCGAATGGACGGGGGGCGTAGGAGCGATTCCATGGATCAAGAGGGCGGCGCCCTGCCTTCGCAGTCATCCGGGCGGCATTTTCTTCAAGACCGGAGGCCCCAATTCCATAGGTTGACCGCCGGCCCCGGGCCCTGACGGAGATATTGGAGCGTCCTGCGGTGTATTTCAAAAACGCCGCGGATCGGGTCAAAAGCCAAAGAGGCTCTCACGGGCCGCGAAGCGCCGACCGCACGTGCTGGGCCTGCTCCCAGAGGTTGCGCACGAGGGAGTACCCGGCGTAGTGGATGCTGTGGGACACGGTGTCTTGAACGGTCCAGTACAGCCACATCCGCTCGGACACGCTCACCCCCACGGAGGACAGCCCGGACCGCAGTTTGCGCACCCCCCATCGGCCAATGCGGTTGGCGTGCCGGTCGCGCTCGATCTCGGCGTGCACAAAGTCTGGCAGGGGCGTCTGGAAAAGCTCGTGGGCGATGAACAGGTTCGCGAGCAGCAGCCGCGCCTGGGCCGTCTGCTGGGCCTCGTCCCACAGTGCCCGCCAGTTCAGATCACCTTCCAGCTCGTCCGTGGCCCAAAGGCACTCGGCAACGTCGCAGGTGTACTTCAGGCGGTTCCAGCGGTTCTTGATCGCCTGCTGGCACAGCATCAACAGCCGATCCCTGGGGTGGAGCAGCCGAATGCAGGCACCCTCCACGGCCTGCCGTACGGACCGGCCCCAGAGACCTTCAAACTGGGCCCCGCTGGCGTGCACAATCGGGGTCAGGCTGGCGTGCAGGTCAATGGCGAAGGTATTGCCGCGGATGAGGGCCGTCTGCTGATTCAGATAGACCCCGAGGCGGTCCAGAAGCGATGCCGTTCGGTCCCGAAACGGCCTGTACTCGTCCTGGAGAAGAAGCGACTTCGCGTGCTCGAAATCCGCCGGGCGAACCACAAGGTCAATGTCGCGGGTATGCCGGTACCGGCCATCCCGATATACCGTGTAAGCAAGCACGGGGCCCTTAAACGCAAGGCTCTGCACCCCCGTGTCGGCGAGGAGCGACTGGACGCGGCCCATCTCCCCGATCAGGAACTTGTTCTGAAGCGCGGCCGCCCGGGCCATGGACCCGAGGCTGTCCTGCACGTCGGCCGGCACCCGATCCGGAGGAAGGGACATAAGCCCCCGATACAGCGGCCCACGGACCCGGTGGTGCACGGCGAGCTGTAGGAGCCGGTCCCAGTCTGTGGCCTCAGAGAGCCGGGCCGCAACCGCCTCTGCACGTTCGGCCCCCGTCCCTGGGCGAACACAGGCCACGAGCAGCCGAAATGGGGAGGACGACGATGTCACGGGGAGATGCGAAACGGTGCGGAAGTGGGCCGGGCACGCTCTCTACTGAGACATAGTAGTGAACATCAGCGTAACGATTCCCCCAAGGGAGCGTCAAGCCCATGCGAAGATTATTCCCGTCAGCGAGATGCGGTGAAGGCGGCGACGGGCCGCCCAGACCGGGAAGAACGTACGTACGGGGGTACATTTTCTCGGTTTTCGGTTCCGACTCTCGTCCCTACGCCGCTGCTCATGATTTCCGCAAGCCCCTGTCCACGAGCGGGCTGCGAGGAGTGGCAGGCCCGCAGGATTTTTCTGGGTGGGACGGACCGCTGCATCCGTACGCGATGGAACGTATTTTGTCGAATATGATGGAGTAAGGTTTCGCGCTACACTGTAGAGGTGAGATGCTGGATTGGGCATCAGCAGACCAGAGGCACAGACATCATTTGCACGTACTTATTTTGGACGCCATGACCACAGACTCGTCTTTCGGCCGCTGGTACAGTGTACCGGGGCTCCTCGCGCTCGTTCTGGTTTGTGCAGGGGCAGTGGGCATGGAGGCCGCCTCCCCCAAGGCCTCGCCTCTACGATCGGCGGAGCAGACGCCCCTCGCGCCGGCGGACACGCAGCACATCGCCCTCGAGGAGGGATGGAACCTGATCTCCAGCCGGCTGGTGCCGGACGCCCCGAGCATGGAGGCCGTGTTCGCCCCGATCGCCGACGCGGTCAAGGTCGTCAGAGGCCCGTCGGGCACGGTTTACAAACCCAGCGATGGCACGAACACGATCGGCGACTGGGAGGTGCGGGCAGGCTACGAGGTGTACGTCACATCTCCCCAAACCCTCGTCATCGAAGGGCGTCTTCCGGTTAGCAACGAGGCCGACATTCCCCTTGAGAAGGGCTGGAATACCGTCTCGTATCTGCCCAACACGTCCCAGGAACCGATGGAGGCGCTGGCCTCCATCGAAGGCGCGCTTTCAATGGTCAAGGATGAGACGGGAGACGCGTTTGTCCCCGACGAAGGCATCAACCAACTCGAGCAACTAGCGCCCGGGGAGGGGTTCAAGGTGCATGTTTCAACCTCGCAAACGCTTTCGTACCCCGATCCTCCGCTTTCGAGCAACTTGGAGTACCCGACGGCTTGCTTGAACGCACCGAAATCAGTGGCAGTCGGGGAATATGGAACGCTTAATCCTGGGGCATCCGCCGACAGCCTAAACCGGGTTTCTAATCTTGAGGCCGTAAACGCTGCGATTGCAGACGCTCCTGCTGGTGGAACTGTGTGCCTCCCTTCGGACAGCATCTACATTGCTGCCGATCAAAAGTGGAGTGATGACTTTCCAGACCGTGACACCCGCCACCACATCGAAATTCGGAGGGATAGCATCACGATCATGGGAGCGGGGGCCTGCGGGTGGGGAGACATGGGTGGATGTTCCTACATTGGGACGCCTGGAAGCGAAGAATCGTATATGTACCTCGGCCCCGACCCTAGTGGGTCTGACCACACAGATGTGATGCGCGGAAGTGGCATGGCGATTTTCCCAGGGTTGGCTCAGGGAAGTGCCGACTCTGCTCGTGCCATCACGCTGAAGGGATTCGAGCTTCACGGTCAAGCCGAACACACTGGAGACTACAGTTGGAACCTCGATGAAGACTCTGTAGACACATATAATGGTTGGGACTTGACTCATAAAGGATTTCACCTATCGGCTAACCCTAGTGGCAATCTTACAGACCTAAAAATCGAGGACGTTCATGTGTATGGCTATCGAGGAGAAGTCATTTACAATGGCGGTTTCGGACTGGGCACCGTCACTGTTCGGCGCGTATGGAGCCACGAGAGCAACGGGAGTGCGTACAACATTGCCACGGCGAAAGATCAGCTTGTAGAAGACTCGAAGTTTGGGCCGAGAGTTCGGTTTTGGGGGGAGCTTCTGGCCGAAGGGATTCCAAATGCAACCTCCGTACACCGGAATAACACATATGAAGGGTGTAATACGGGGGACGGCTGTATAGCATTGGCCCTTGACGATTCCCAAAATCTTGCTGACGGGCAAACATGGACGTGGACGAACAACTCTTTCGACCACTCGGGGTCGACAAACCCTCACTTTCTCTTGGAAAGTGGTCCGTACGATTTGAACATCACGGACAACACGTTTCAGGGAGGGAAGCTGTGGCTTGCGAATTTCGGGTCAGGGGGAGAAAGGGCCAATCTGGACGTGTCGGGAAACGAGCACGATACGGAGGGGACGCACCCGATGAAATGGCAAAACGGATACTACGAGGGTGTGATTACGGAGAACACATTTTTGAACTCGGCATCACCTTACAGGGCAGCGGGGTCTACCGACATGCAGGGACTCGTTATCACAAACAATGAGTTCGATGGAAGCAAAGGTATTTCCTTCGGTGGAAACGGCGCTGACGTCTACCCCCTCTTGGAAGAAAATACGTACACTGGAAATGGCCCTCCTAGCCCAAGAACGCTGTATAGCGACGAAACTATTCGGGCATACTCGGAACAGTACGCAGTAGAAGAAGGGCTCAACGGCCCGTATAATGTGGAGCTTGAAGCGAGGGCATCTGATGGACAGCGTGTGTGGCTGTTTGGTGGCAAAGGTGAGATTGTTCTTCCAGCTGACTCTTCCAACCATGCCTGGACAAGTGACTTTAGCCTCACGTCTTCAAGTGACTCAGTACAAGTAGAGTTTGACCGTCCCAGCAAGATGTGGAGCATAGTCGAATAGCCGAATAGCGTGCTCACTCATAACTCTACCTTAACTTCGTATTTGTTTTTAAATTTCAATTTTAACTTCTTCATTGGCCTATCTACTGAACTTGGAGACATCCCCATAAACCTCAGCGTATTTTGAGCCCACCTTAGACATTGAGAAACGTTTTCTTGCTCTGCGGGCCAACTGATGACGCTTTGAGTCAGTCCACATAAATCTCTCATTAAAAGATCTCAGGGCCTCTCCAATCTCCTCCACGTCTGGAGCAACGATAAGTCCCGCTGCCCACTCCTGAAGAAAGTCCCAAGGTGTGGTGTCTGTAGTCAGCACGGGGGTCCCGACTTGTAGTGCCTCAAGGACAACGAGTCCGAAGTTCTCAGAGTGCGTGGGTAAACACATTAGATCCGCCCCTTGGAGATACGTCCACTTTTCGTTTCCCCACACAGGGCCTTCCCAATCTACTTGGGGCAGCCGATCTCGATGCTGCTGTGCGTATGACTTGAGCTGCTCCGCGTAGTCGTCAGGGCCTGGCCCTACGATCACGAGACGTTTTTTCTCCTTGGCCGAAGACGGTAGATCGACGAGTGCCTCCAGCAGCATGTGCAGTCCTTTCTTGGGATGTACTCGTGACAGATACAGCAGCACCCGTTCATCATCGGGCCATTCCAAGGCCTCCCGGGCCTCGGAGTACGCCGGTCCAACATCGTCGGTGATCGCCAGAGGAATGGACCGAAGTTGGTCTTCTGAAACGAATGCCTGGAGATTCGACGCTTCCTGTTTGCTCGTCGCGAGCACACCATCGGCCCCCTGCAGGTGAAACCGCCCGACTGCGGCGTAGTACGGGTGCTTCTTCCATTTCTTTTGGGCCCAGGCCCATGGCTCCAGCATGCCGTGCGGGGACACGACGTACGGCACGTCGAGGCGGCGGCACAGCCACGACGCCCACGCGTGGTCGGGCTGCCAGAGGCCGTGAAAGTGGACCAGGTCCGGGGGACGGCTCCACACCTCGGATGCCGTCGCACGTCGCCGAACCTGGACGTCCCGCGGCTCGAAATAGTCGTCGAGCATCTCGATCGCCCGCTCGAGCCCGCCCTCCGCTTGTTGAGGAGGAGGCTCGAAGAATGCGACGTTCAGGGACATGCTATTGGCATAAAAAATGAGACTTACGCCCCCCTACTCTTCCGCCCGGCCCCCTTATCTGCCCCCGACCGGAAGTGCCACTGTAACCTTCAGACTACCGACTCTACGAGCTCTGTCCACTTCTTCGCCCCCTCTGAGGGGGTCCAGTGCGCTGCATCCTCGCGCGATGTGCGCCGCCAGGACTGCCGGAGCGCATCGTCTCGTGCAATGCGCATCATCGCCTTCCGGAGGGGTTCTTCTTCTCCGGGCGAGACTACCACTCCGTTCTCTCCAGGGCGAACCAAATCGTGGGCTGCGCCCACGGCCTTGGAGCAAATCAGCGGCAGGCCGGCCCCGAGCGCTTCATTGACGACCACGCCCCACCCGTCATGCCGACTCGGCAGCACGAACACGTCGGCCTGCCCAAAGTAGCGAGGAAGGTCCTCCGGATCCTGAAACCCCTCGAAAGCGATGCGTCCTCGCGCGGCCGTCCCCACGTCCCCCATCATCTCTGGGAGCTCGGCCTCCCGCCCCACTAGCACGAGACGAACGTCCAATCCGTCTGCTACGAGGGACTCGAAGGCCCGCAGAAGAAGATCCACCCCTTTCCGATGGATCATCTGTCCACAGAACAGAAAGGTGACCCCCTCGCCGGAGGACGACTGCCCGGCGACGCGCCGATACGCACTCAGGTCGCAATGGTACGGAATGTTCACGACCCGCTGATCCGGAAACCGCTGCTGGTACTGGCGACGGGCGAGCGTGCCGATGGCCGCAATCGCACTGGCCCCCCCGAAGGGTGCGGTCAACAGGCGCTGGGCCGCTCGCTTGATCTTCGAATCTTGTGCCCGCAGTCGCTCGGCCCACACGACCCACGGCGTCTCGCCCAGTCCTGCACGCATCAGCCACTGCGTGGCAAGCGACAGGTAGCTCGTGTTCAGAATGACCACGTCGAAGGCCCGAAAGTTGGGGAGGTTCCAGTTGATGTACAGGCGACGCGGCCCCGAGCCTAGCCAAAACCCCGAAAGCACAGATTCGTAGGGGGCCAACTCATACGCCGGCCAGGGAGACTCGGGAACGGCATCCTCCTGATAGTACACTTCAAGGTCGACCTCCGGGCGCGCCGCCAGGGCCGCAAACAAATCCCGCTGATACGGGGAGGGCACGACGGACAAGACGCCCATTTTGTATCGAGGCGTCTCGTTCGCCTGCAGGTTCCGAGGCGACGTGGACGGCGATCGATCAACGTTCACAGAGAGAGGGATTCTTACCCAGAAAAACGTTCGCACTCACGGGTCATTCTGACGGCGACGCTGCGCCTCAGGGCAACCGCATCAATAGCTAGCAGATTCAGACGGATGCTCAGACATCCATTTTCTGGCAGTGGAGACACAAAAAAGCCCTCTGGTTTGTCGTCCCAAACTTGATTTATTGCATCAGTCGCTTCGCTCGTGTGGGACCTATCCGACCGAATGGGCAGGCTTCCCCTTCCGGAAGTATGGGCTCCAAATCGAGTTTGGAGCGACGGTTTGCGCTCATGCAATTGCCCTCCGCTGCGCCTGCCTCATTGGAATTCTTGTCACAGAGATGTGGCGGGGAGAGAACGGGCACAATTGCCTTCTCGCACTGCATCCGAGCCGCTGCCTCCCCGATTCAATGGACGGCCCGGGCCGCACGCTGGGGCCGAGACGAGGTGTACTGCCGGAGCAAAATCGTTCCCCCCACGACGGCGGCCACGGCGGGCAGCATGCCCGTGGTGACCCAAAACATGCTGCGCATTCCAACGGCGATTGCAAAGAAGCCCGACGCGTAGACGAGAATGCCCAAGTCCGAGTTTCGGCGTGTCAGGTGCTGCGTCCACCAGCTGCAGAGCATCCCGAGGACCGTGGCGATCAGAACGACGCCGACCGTTCCCCCGGCCATGTAGGCCTCCCCAACGAAGGTCGTCGACAGCGTCAACCCTTCAGCGCCCAGGGCCTCCTCAATTCCCGTACTCAGTCCCGTCGGCTTGCCCGGCCACAACGCGCGGGGAATGGGCTTAACCAACGCCCAGTACGGGACTTCCCACCCGAGGTAACCGTAGGGTTCCGGAAAGGCCTCCGTCAACTGGGAAATGTTTCGCAGATTGTAGTCAATGAAGAGCCCCGATTTTCCCTCAAGATACCGACTGCTGCCGCCGAGGGCCACGTACGCCCCGAGCCCGATGCCCCGGAACGCCAGCATGACGCTCGTCGCCCAGTACATCAGGAGAGCCCCCGCTCCGGACACGACCGCGGCCTTTTTCCATTTCCCATGTGGCAGCGCAAAGCTGTATCCGACGAGGAAGGTGAGAAGGTAGATGCCGAAGACGTGCCGGGTGCCACTCGCAAACCCGTCGAACAAAACAAAGAGCGCCCCTCCGGTGACTGAAAGCGTCTGTCCGGTAGAGTACCGTTGACGGCGGGCAAAAACGACTCCTGCGAGTGGAGGAACCAGATACTTGAACAAACTGAGTTCATGAACCAGGGCCCACCATCCTCCGAGCCGCCCTCGTCCCCAGGGCCGACCAAACCGAGGCTCCAGCATATACTCCACCATGGCCACAAGATTGAAGTTCACGGCCAGAAGCATGTACAGGTATCCGATCCCCATGCAGACCCAGAATACCCCGACGATCAAAGAGGGCGGGGTGGGCTGCCGCATGAGTCGCGTGACCTTCTGGCTGGGGCCGGGCACGAAATGACGTCCCAGGGCCAGTCCCCCGAACCCCCACAGCACGAGCTCCGCCCCCTGCTGCACGAGCGGGGCCGTAATCTGATTTGCGAACGCCGACTGCGAAAACCAAAACTCGAACAGTGTCAGGAAGTACAGGGCCGCCATCGCCATCAGGTCGGCCCGAAAGAGATGTCTCCAGGAGTGGCGCATCTCGAGGAGCGTCAGCCCACCGAGTCCGATCCCAACCCCGATGGCGGCACGATGCGCCACCGCGTAGGAGGAGCGGCCATCCAGGAAGAAGGCCGTCACAAAGAGCGTTGCCAGGAACAGGACCGTGGCGCCCCAGTCCGGCGTATTCGGCGCCGATTGGAGACGCTGCGCCCGGGCCCGAGTTCTGCTGCCACCTGCTCTATTCATAGCATTTGCCCGTTCCGTGTTGGTAGGTGGTCAGTCTTCAGTTTTGGCGGACCCCCGTGATCTCAAAATCCAGTTCTCGACCTTTCTATACGACAAAAGTTTCTTCGAATCAGGCGGAAAGGGAAAGAATCGGCATGCCTCTCAGGCTCGCTTCTGCGTCATTCAAAGAGATCCTTCTGCCGACGGCCGTCGGCCTCAGGAGGACGTGGACCCGTGAGGGGCTGGCATTCCTCTTTGCCGACACGTCACCCCTCCTGAACTACACTTAGGAGCTGCGGGAGTACGGCTTCCTCCCGAAAATCGGCCACCCGGCTCGTGGCCTGTACGGCCATGTCTCGCAGCCGATCCGGGTGATTGAGGCACTGGACCACCGCGTCCGCAATCTCTTCGGGCGTCACGGCGCCCAGGCGTAACCCGTTTTGCCCGTGCCGGACGACATCTCCGCACCGCTGTGAGGCAATCACCGGAAGCCCCTGGGCCTGCGCCTCCAGCTGGGTCAAGGCGAACCCATCCGAAATCGTGGGCAGAATGAAGACATCGGCGTCCCGGTAGTACGCATCCACCTCACTCCGTGGCACCTGCCCCACCCATCGAATCTGCTCGTGCGATCGATAGGGCTCCGGAATCGTGACGGGCCCGTCGCCGACGATCCACCACTCGACGGGACGGTCCTCCACCAGGGACGCCGCCTCCAACAGGGGAGCAATGCCCTTCCGCAGCGTGAGGGTCCCGAGATAGAGAACGCGCAGGGGGCGCTCCGCAGAAAACTGCTTCGGATAAGCGTCTTCGTCGACGGAAATCGGGTCCGCCTCGTAGATGAGCGGCACGACGGAGACCTTGTCCGTCTCGATCCCGGCCTCGTCGAGGGCCGTGCGGGACCAGTCCGAATTAACGACAATGGTGTCGGCCATTTCGCACTCCTCTCGCCAGTGTTCCCAGTAGCGGGCCGGGGCCCGCACGAACTGCTCGTCGAAGCCAGGATGCTGCTCCTGCTGCGCGGCCACGAGGTCCTCCTCATACGGACCCGCGTTAATCTGTCCCAGCACGGCTTGAGCATTTCGATCCTGCCCCTCTTCAAAAAGGGCACGGGCGGCGTAGCTGTAGGCATAGATGACCGGGGAATCATCCGCCTCGGCAGCGAGGCGCCGGACAGCAGGCACCGCCCGACGCTGAAACCATTGGTTTCGACGCATGACGCGGTCCCAACCCGTCGTTCCCCGCAGGCGAACCCATGCCTCGAAGCCGAGCAGTGAACGGGTGAAGTGATGTACGTCTGCCCCTCGGAGGTCGGAATGATACCGCTCGGTCAACTTCTGAAACGGGCGCCCGGGAAGGGACCGGAGGAGGGAAGTGGGCTCCACCCAGGCGTCCGTGATCAGTCCTTGAAGGTGCCCGTGCCGATGCAGACCGCGTGCAATGGCGTAGTGCTCGCGGGCTCCAATCTGGGCAACGAGCCAGGATGCATGTTCAGCCATTTCATTCAACTCTATCGGGGGCTACCCCCGCAGTTCTCGAAATTTCTGAAGCGTATCGGGGTCTACTGGGCTTCGCAGCCCGCGATACTCCCAAAGCTTCGAGATGGTATTCCGGATCCCCCGCCCGATTCCTTCTGTTCGTCCCGCAGCAATGAACCAGCGAATTTTGTTCAGGTACTGCGCCGCTCCCCAAAACCAATAACGTTTTGGATACCGAATGTACGGAAGCACCGCCGTATTTACGATCGTGCTTGCAGTCTGCTCTGGATTGTCGTGGTGCGTAAGGTTGGTGTCATGACGGACTCGCAGACGGTGGTCCCGAAAAATTTTCCATCCCTCATCCAACATCTGCAACGCCAGATCCACCTCTTCTAGTCCGTACGCCACGGCTCGGGGAATGTATCCGTTCACCTCCCTCCAGGCTTTTCTCCGATAGATACACCCGCATCCTGTAAAGAGAGCCACCTCTTCGGCCTCATTTCGAATGGGCTCAGGGTCTTCCTCACGGAGTGTGATCACGGCGGCAATCATTCCCGCTTCAGGATGCCGGTCAAACGCCTCCACGACACGGGCGAAGTAGTCGGCGTCCAGCGGATACGAGTCGTCGTCGAGGCTCGCCACGTAGGGCTGGCTTGAGGCCGCCATGAGGCGGTTGCGGCCCCCACCGGGGCCTCTTCGCTCATCACTCTCGAGCACCTGCACTTCCGTCGCATTCTCTCGCAGCCAGGGAGCAGTGTCGTCATCACCAGCATCCACGTGCACGAGGATCTCCGCCGGAGACGGCTCACAGGAACGAAGCACGTCGAGCGTCTTGCGAAGCGGAGCAAGACGCCGCCAGGTTGGAATGATGGCGGAGACGGGGACCGTGTGGTCGGGCATCTAAATCCTACTCTCGGATTCGTATAATCTCTGCGGGAACTCCAGCCACTACTCCATACGAGGGAACTGATTCCGTAACGACAGCCCCCGCGGCCACGATCGCGTGATCGCCAACCTCAACCCCTTTCAGCACGATGGCACCCGCCCCGATCCATACGTCTTTCCCAACATGAACCTGTTCATTCACAAGGGGCTGATCCCCAACCTGATCCCCGGTCGCCGTTCCATGATCGTGGTCGGTAATATAACAGTTCGGCCCAATCATCGTCTTCGGACCAATCTCCACGCGATCTGACGCGTCAATAAATGTGAATCGATTGACGTACGCGTCGTCCTGAATCACAATTGAGGGTCGTTCTCGATTCCCCTCAACGGCCAAAAGAACGACCTGTCGATCGAGCATAACCCCTGCACCTAACTGGATGCCTCCAGGGTTGCGGGGGATCATCACATCTTGTATCCAACAGGACGGCCCCATGGCGACACCCCGCTGCCGCAGCCACCAGGCTCGCGCCTTGCGACAGACCCCGTTTACGACCGTATGTGCCTTCTCAGCCCATCGTGTCACGTATATTCTTGAGGCTCCGTTATAGGACACGTTCACGTAGTGCGTACATCGGAAACCCGAACAGGTAACGCCACCGGTTCAGCTTCCAATTCCAGCCTGCCGTATTCCGATACAAGCCCCAAGCTTCGTCTGTCCTCCCGGCACAAAGACATGCGAGGCTTATGGGCCGTATGTGTCGTGTAAGTATTCGATACCGCTCCAGGGCACGGCGTTCTCCGCCGGGATAATTTCCCCGCATCTCCTGCTCAACGAGGTGTCGTCCCCCCTTCGCATTCTTTGCCACTGAAGACATCAGATTGTTCTGATGCTGGCGATACGCAAACGTCGCCGGCGTCCTCACATCAACAAAGCCCGGAGCCTCTCCCAATCGCAGGGCTAGATCGGCATCCTCAGCATTGATCGGCCGATTTGCGAACCCTCCCACTTTCCGCAGCTCATCACCACGAACTACGAAGGAGGAAACGCCCCACCATCGCCACTCATCCCCACTGGCAAAGTAGTCCGAAAAGGACTCTGTGCCAACGCTTTCTCTCGAGACTGAACCTAATTCGTCGGGCTCCGAAAACAGAAATGGTTTCCCCGCAAGGAAAGCAGGATGATCGTGGGCATGAATTACCTGGTCGTACACCGCCAGCGTCCAGGGGAACCACCGATCATCGCTGTCGAGAAAAGCTATATACGTGCCCTTCACTTCCTCCAAACCGGTATTGCGAGCTGCCCCGGGGCCTCTGTTTTCCTGCTGGAGGAGCGTCACCCGGTCACCGTATGATTTCACGACCTCAACGGTACCGTCCGTTGAGCCGTCATCCACGACGATGACCTCGTAGTCGTCGTATTCCTGATCGAAGACGGACTCCAGCGTATCGGAGATCATCTCCGCCCGGTTGTATACGGGAATCATAACCGAAAAGAAAGGCTGCTCGTTGCTCATTACGACACCAACTTTCGTTTCCAGGCCGCCACACGTTCAGCTGTATTAAATCCAAAGAGCCGATAAAGCCACCGATACGAGCGTGGTACCTGATCACTGGGCTGAAACTGTCCTTCATTCATCGCTTCCACATGTGCAATTATTGACCGGGCCCAGTCCCGGTCGAAAAGCCAGACCATGCGGCTGCATTCCAAATACGCCTGGTTCAGCGCCCGGCGGCGCACTGGGGTCATCATGTCCTGGTCAATGAGAAACTCCTCCGCCCGCCGCATGATGGCCAGTCGGTGCCGATACGTTTTGGGTTGGTCCCGTCGACACACCGTCTCCTCGCTCCACTGACGGTATACGGCCCCTCCGGAATCGGCGTACACAAAGTTCTTGTCAGCCATCAACAGCCGCAGATACAGTTCGTGCTCTTGACATACGGGTTGATCCTCTTTCCATCCGCCAACATCCATGATGGCCCCTTTTCGCCAGAGCGGCCCCCCCGTTTGCGGAAGGTCCCACGTCACAAGCGACGCCCAGGGATCGTCTGGATACTCAATCGGCAGCACGTCCTTTCGCACTCCTTCTTCTTGCTCGTACTGCATCGTGACCGGCCCGTACAACACATCCACATCTTGCGGAGAAACCTGTAGATCCTCTACCTGCTGGGTGAGCTTGTCAGACTCCAGATAATCATCGGCATCCAGATACTGGATCCACGATCCAGAGGCGCGCTCTAGCAGTTCATTGCGCGCCGCTGCTCCGCCTCGGTTGGGCCCGCTTCCCCACGTGATGTTCGGCTCGTACGAGGCGATGACATCAGCACTCCCGTCGGTGGACCCATCATCCCACACGATCACCTCCGTGTGGGGGTATGTCTGTGCCAGCGCGCTCTCGATAGCCTCGCCAATCCACTGCTCGGCGTTGTAGCAGGGAATTAGGATACTAACACTCACCTCAGTCATTCCTGAAAGTTAAGCTTCGTAAATTATCCGTGCCAACTTATTTTATCATACTCACCTTCAATAGAATACTCATATACACCAACACTCTTATGGTAATCATTTGGATAAAAGTTTACCTCTTTTTTCAACAACATAGACCCTATAGCGCCGTGCAGCCTATCAGTATTTATAACACTATACCTGTTTACAAATTTTAAAAAGAAATAACTTGAGGCTAGAGCCGTATGTTTATTAAATACTCCGGTTGTAAATAGATCAGACACATCTATGTTATTTTCCGGCACTTTTTCCATTATTGACTCGGAATCTTTTCGGTAGAAGTTAAGCACATCATCGTTGTCTATTATGGAATTTGAAATGTAGTTGTAGCAAAAACTCATATTTTTCTTGAAGGGTACATAAAATCCCTTTTTGTATCCTACCATTTTTTTTACAAATGACTCCAATGACATACAAAGTATTCCACATTTTGCTTTACTGATCACTTTTTGCACATCTATGTTAAGTGCCATATCTTGGTCGATGTATACATTTGCATTTTTGCTTGATTTTTTAGCATGCTCGTAGCTATACCTTTCACGAGCAAATATATCGACGTTACCTCCAAGGCTATAAATGAAGTTTTTATTTCCCTGTATGCTTTGAGGAAGAACGATAATTCTTTTCGCTTGCCCTCTGTGCTTTTCGATAAATTGCTTAACGTGACCATAGCGCGTAGTGAATGATCCACCACCACCATAAATAACTACTTCTCCTTTCAAGTTGACATTTTGATCTTTATGTATTGTGTTATATTTGATGTTTAATCTCTCAAGCATCTGAAAGGTTCCTTCAGCAATCAAAGCATCACCAGCATTGCCAGGATTTGGACAGTACCATACTTTTTCACCTTGAATATTCTTTAGTAGCTGTTTTACAGTCATTTTATCTCTCAGTCAGGAGGTGTCAGTTAGTACGAAAATAAACAAAGTGCCCAGCAAGCCGAACGCCAAACGTCTGGTAGAAAGGGTGACTCGCTTGAGGGCGGCTTTTACTGGTAACATGTGAGGGGCCTTCTGGGGTCACTCGTTGGACGGTGCTTCCATTCGCTTCCTTCGATTATAGAGGCGGAAGAGGAAGATCCAGGCTTCAGTCTGCTTCTGAATCCATTGGTAGTTAAACGGATAGTTGGCTGGTTCCAAGGATTAGCCGGCTGATTTGGGATTACACATTCTTGAGATGCCGGAGACTGTAGTCCATGCAACCACGACCCGACTGATGTTTTGCCTCGTTACCTGATCCGCACTCAAATTCACTGACCCCTCGATTCAGCGATCGAGCTTCTACAAGAAAGTATTTTAGTAATTTTTTGATAGCACACCCTATCAACAGCACAGTTATTATTCAGAATAGCCCATCCCGAACTTGTGGGATATTTGATTCCAAATTATAGGCCTCATATTTAACATTTTTTCTATGAATCTTTTTTTTCCATGCCACCCTCTCCAGGATACCCCAGAATGGTTTTCGCCAGAGTCTACAGTATAGCACGCACCAATAAAATCAATTGATTTGAGCGGTCTTTCCGCGTCGTTATACCTTTTTACAATATTGCTGTGACCACCAGGATAAAACGAGCCTGAGTCTTTCTCTGAATTAGGCATATCTTCAATATAGCACTTTACCACTGAAGATGTCCCGCAATACTTATAAAACTCATTTTTTACGAAAACAAAATAACTATTGTTTGGGTAAATATAGCCATACGGAAAGTACCATCCATTTTCGCATGCATCAGAGTTTACTTTTTTGGCTAAGCCCCGATGCACAAGGTCATCGGCATCGACAGCCATGAAATACTCTTCATTCCTCATGATACCTTTAAGTCGTAGGGCACCACGTCGCAGCTTCCTGAACTTATCATCCATGTTTCCCAATTCCTCGTCAGGTACTGGAAAACTGCCTTCGATAACCTCCAGATTTTCGTGCTGGTAACAGTTGACCGGTCGTTCATTGCACACCAGCACTACCCTAAACCTCGGACATGTCTGCCGGCAAATTGAGTAGAGTGTTCGATTGCAGAGCCGAGACGTAACCTCCCAGTCTCTAGAGACCTCGGGGCTTTTGAGAGGGACGATAAAATTCAACATAGACCTCGCTAAGTCATCACAATAGGATACGTGCTTTGAGGTAGGTTTTTCTTGCCAAATATTTTACTGTGTGGCGACTCATCGGCTACCGACGGTCGCGACCGTCATCCTACATGATCATCTTCGTACGCGGTTACATCTGTGCAAACGCGCTTTTGACGGCACCCTGCCTCACTGTTCGGCGTTTTAACAGGCGATGAGGGCGCTGACGAGGGGTTCAATCACTGGATAGAGAAACATTCCCTTCGGGTCGTCTCTTGCTATCGCTTCCTTAAGCTGAAACCAGTTCTTTCTGAGCGGCCTCCGCGTAGACACCCCACGTCTGACCACTTATCCGATCCCACGACAGCCGATCGCAGGCCTCCTTTGTCTTCTGTGCCAGTGCTTCAATGTTTACATGCTGGCTCCTACGGAGCGTTGACAACAAGTTTTCCTCTTCGTATAACAGATCGGTGGCAGGTTGAAGCGTTTTCTCAAGGCTGGCCATGCGCGGCGCGATAATGGGGGTGCCGTAGGACATTGCCAGCAGCATGCTGCCGGATGTAGTAATCTGCCGAAACGGGAGGACCATTACATCGGCAGCACTGAAGTAAAGATGGACGTCTTCGTCGGGGATAAATCGGGCTTCGAGAATCGCATTTGGGCAGGCTTGGACCTGTGACCGAAGGGCCTCCTCGTATTCCAGATCGGCCGGTTTACCGGCGATGAGCAGCGTGTCTGCTGGATGATCGCGCTGGTAGACCGGCCACACGTCAAGCAAGGTTTCGATCCCCTTGTACGGGCGGAGCATGCCGAAATTGAGAAAAACCCGGCCCATCTGGGGCACGTCCAACGCCTCTCGCGCCTCCGCTTTCGGGACGGAATCACCGTACACGTCGCGATAGTGCCCGTGGGGGATCACGTGTATCTTCGCGGCCGGAATGCGGTACGTCTTGGCGACCTCACGGCGCGTCGCCTCGTCGTGCACGATTAACCGATCGGCCAGTCGGGCCACGCCTCGTCGGACCCACAGTTCTAGTTCGGGGACATCGGTATCGTGGGAAACCTTATTGTGCACGGTCCACACGATGCGGATGCCCTGTTGCCTGACGCAGAACAAATCCACGAGCAATTTCACCGCGTAGACGACCTTCACAGCCCAAGTTTGTCCTTTGAGGTACGGGCCGGGCCAGTGCAGATGAAGCACGTCAATGGGCGCATGGTCCAGAGATGCACGGGTAACGGGAAGCACGCGCCGGTACCCTTTTGGGAATTTAACTTGTTTGCCCTGCTCCAGCAGCCCATCTGCCAGCAGTTGCTGGTAGGGATTATCAGACCGGTAGTCCGGCATCATGAGAATACGACGCATGCTACTTCTCGATGCCTATCATGGACGAAAGATCATGTACAAAAGATGTGCGAGAGGCCATTTTACCGTTGCAGCATATTACTACCAACTAGCCGACGAATTCCTTCGTCATACATCAAATGTCGCACAGCCCCCACGTAGTGCCGTACAGGACCCCGAATGCCTTTTCCGAGGTGAACATCATACGACTCCGGCAGCAGCTCCACACCGTACCGCGAGCTACAGAGCGCGAAAAGCGTCTGCTCGATCCGCCAAAAGTGGCTTCGGATGTCCGGCAATTCAAGAAACACTTCGATCCAGTCGAGCCGGAGCGAATCGCGGTGGATGAGACCGAGCCCGGAATTAAACTGCGGCACTGGTTCAAATCCAAACTGTGCATGGACGTCCACCGGGTCCACCGTATACGCCGTATCCATATCCCGGTTGACGCTGTTTTTCTGGTACGTTGGATCCTCAATGCGCCGGAGCAGCTCGGTCGGCTCGTCGAAGAACAGTACGTCACTGTCGAGCAGGAGCATTCGGTCACTTTCCAGATACGCACGGAAGTCGAATAGCTTCGGCGCCAAGTGATTCTCTTGCCGAAAGGCTTTTGCCTTCGGGTATTCGTCAAGGGAAGGGATTACTCGGGCGTCGGCCGCTTCGCGCTCAATGAGACTTGCGTCCGGGAAATGCTCCTGCAGCGTGGCTCTATGGTCATCTTCCAGAGAGCCGTCATCGTGGATGCAGAGCGCGTATTGGCGCCCCGAGGCCCAGTAGAAACTCTTGAGCGCCCAGAGCAGGTTGAGCCAGTCGTCGGACGACGTGAGCACGTGGATCTCGCAGGTAGTGTCTGTAAGATCTCGAATCGGCTCAGTCGAGGTGATCCGATGGCGCACAATGTCGCGATAGTATGCTGCGCGTACGCCGTGCTCGAAAGTCTGTCGGAGTTTGAGTAGTAGCGCCCCAATTCCCATCGAGAGGGTAACATTTGGTTACGTCAACGAAGGCGGCGATACTGCTCCACAAACCAAGGTGCGATCTTTTGATAGAGACAATTGAGTTTGCGGAATCGGCTCACGTCACGCTCGATACGAGGCTGAGACTTTATCTGCTCATCGAAGCGACTCACAACAAAATCATATAAGCGCATGTCGACCTCGTTGGATCTGCGGATGGCTTCCCGCGTCGATGATGGAATATCGTTTCCGCGGGGTCGATCGGTCGTCTCCTTTTCGCGCAGGTATAGCGGATAAAAAGACCATTCGAGAAGATGACGCATGAGCATGAGGCTTTCGTCGAAACGCTTCAGCAACCCGACACAGGCAAAATGATCCTCAATATTGTGAATGGCTCGATCAAATAGTCCCTCACTGCTTACTGATTCAGCCTCGTCTTTGCTGACGCCCGCGATACGGCGAGCCTGAGCATTACACTCCCGATGGATGCTCTCGCCAGCGGCAAAAGCTTCCAAGGTCATCTCTTGTATGTAGGTGTCAGGAAATGTGTCGATTGTATAGTAATAAGACGATATGATACGCTCTACTGGGTGACGCACCATCGCGATATACGTAGCTGGACCTGGACAATGCTCATGTATTCCGTAGAGAAAATGCCCCTGCAGCAAGTCAACTTGTTCGCGCTCTTTCTCTGAGAGGTCTTGGTACGATTTTGCCCAGGAATCACCGGGCTCCGTCCAATGGCGTCTTGCAAACTGTGTCCCCCACCGCAACGCATGACTCAGAGAGGTCCCGCCCGTCTTATGGATATGCAAGAAAATCGTCGTCATTGAAAAGGTCGGATTATTACCTTGCCAACATCAGGATTTAGATGTGATGGAGGTCAGAATGCTGTACAGTCTATGGCGAACCCCCCGGGAAAAGACGATTTGGGGATGCTGGGCAGTCAGACGCAGAAGCATCTTCCATCGCTGATGCTTTGACTGTCCTTTTTCCAAGGAGCGCTCCACTGCCGGCAGGAAGCATGCGTGATGCAACCACTGTCCCTGTAAATATATTCGCGTTGGCAGAGGCAAAGAGGCTTTTCCCCAGAGGTATGGTCTGACACAGTTGAGAAGCTCACTTGCAACCGCCTCGCTCTCTTCAGACTTCTGGTTGGGCTGAAATCGAAAGGCGGTAAACTCTCGATCGACGCGCACTAAGTCAAATCCTTCCAGCAGCGTACGCAGCCAGTAGTCGTAATCCATAACGTAGTTCAGATCCTCTCGGAAGCCCCCAACCCTCTCATAGACATCCCGCGTCCAGAACACCTCGGGCTGAACCACTTGTTGCTCGCTCCACCACACTTCCCACAGATCAAGCAGATCGGCAACGCTCTCGAACTGACCGTACTGCGAGCCAACTTTTTCTCCCTGCTCATTAACGTATCGGCAACGCCCGTGTAGCAGCCCTGCCTCTGGGGACTCACGGTACAGCTCGGCGACGGCTTCAAAAGTGCCCGGAAGATAGAAGTCATCACTGTTCAGGTAAGCAAGGATATCCCCTGTGGCCTGCTCAAGTCCCTTGTTGATGGCATGGCTTTGTCCCCGGTCTGGCTCGCTCACCCAATACGCGAGATTGTCGTCGTAGGCACGCAGGATATCGGCGCTGTCATCGTCACTGTCGCCATCAATAACGATGTGCTCGACGTGTGGATAATCCTGTTCCTGCACCGATCGAATTGTTTCCTCAAGGTATTCAGCCTGGTTATAACTTGGTGTTACAATAGAGATTAGAGGAGGGGACATCTAAAGAGGCACCAGTATTTAACAGTGTCAGTTTTTATTCGTCGTAATCGGAACAACTATTGCGCTGTACTTTGAGGAATATTATCAGTTATCAAAATGATTGAAGACGCGTTTATCCAACTGTGTACGTTCTCGTATTTTCGACAGTAACTTGGGGTCTTCAAATAGATTGTTTAGGGCCTGCCTCCGACTGGAAAATGTGTCAAGCTTGCTGGTTTTGTTCGCATGACCAATACGAACTTTGAACCCGTGAGCCCGAAAATCCTCTTCCATATCGGTTAGACTGTGCGTTACGCCGACAATGTCGTAGCGACTCATTCGTTTGATTACGTCCTTCGCGGAGGCGCCACCAAAGAACCTCTGATACGCAGACCCCTGAAAACGCACGTCGTTCTGAATGTCGTCGTAGAAGCGCCTCCGGAATTGATCGGTCACGTCTTCAACGGGGGGCGGTTCTTCTAATCCAAGCTCCCACAGTCGGATGTAGTGGTAGATATAGTTGCTAATGAAACGCTCTACCGGGTCGCGAACGATCGTCGCGAGCGTGTATCCCTTTTTTTGCAAGCGCCAAAGTTTCGGAACGGGTTGGAAAGTGCCCGGCTATGTAAGACCATTCTTTCTGAAGGGCGTAGTGACAGAGAACCTTTGCCGACTCACCCGTCGCTTCTAAACTTCCGTCTGACATCAAATCAATACATGCCGCTCGTACGGCCTCGTAATCGGGTTCCGGCTTGGGAATACGATACGCGCTCCGGATCGAAAGATCGACAGACGTTCCTCCAGTCTTGGGAACGTGTGTAAATAAGAGTCGTCCTGGTAAACGTGGTTTGATGTACCGTTTTAGGTACCGAAAGATACGCATACTTTCGTAGTATCGAATTTTTCTAATAGAAACATTGAGTTGACAAGTGTGGCATGTTTTTAATCGTCCGTACGTATACGTGCTTGGAACAAAACACTTTTCCAAACGTATTTATATTTAATTTTTTGTGTTTTTGGCTTACAATTTTAACTCTTAAGTTATACTTCTACAATTATAATGAACAACTTCGATATTGACCCAAAAGTAGATTGGATTTTTTATTTGGACAATAAACAGTTTTACCTGCTAATTTATTAGCGTTTCATTAACTTTTTTGACTCTACTTGCAGTACATTTTTAATAACAAGAACTGGTATTAGATTATTGGTTTGCTGCGGTCTGGCATCAGCTGCTTCGACAAGGCTTCTGTGGTGGGGTGCAGGCACGTCCCCTGTCCACCAGCGAGAACAATGCCTTCTCATGATGTGCCGAAAAACTGTGAGTAATCAAGATGTGTACGACCGTCGATTGTCTTAGCCCTATTCTCATTCAACGTGGAGCCTTAGACATGTACTGCTACAAGCTCTGCATCTCCACCATCTCGCGGAAGGCCCCCTCCTCCCGGTGCCGCAGCTCGTGGTAGGTGCCGGACTCAATGACCCGTCCGTCGTCGAGCACATAGACGCGGTCCGCGTTTTTCACCGTCGAGAGCCGGTGCGCGATGATCACGACCGTCACCTCCCCCTGCAGGGCGTCGACGCTGTTCTGGATGTGCTGCTCCGAGGCCGTGTCCAGGTCACTCGTCGCCTCGTCGAGCAGCAGCAGGTTCGGCTCCTTGAAGAGCTCCCGCGCCACGAAGAGGCGCTGCTGCTGCCCGCCGGAGAGGCGTACACCGCGGTCCCCGACCTGCGTCTGGTATCCGTTCGGCAAGTCCTGAATGAAGTGATGCGCGTGGGCCCGTTCGGCGGCGTGGATGACGCGTTCCCGCAGGGCCGGGTCTTCCTCAATGTCCCCCTGCCAGAGGCTGATGTTGTTGGCCACCGTGTCGTCGAATACGACCGTCTCTTGGGAGACGTAGCCAATCTGGTCGCGCCACGCGGCGAGGTCCACCTCGTCGTCGGGGATGCCGTCGACGCGAATCGTGCCGGCCTGGGGCGAGAGCATCAGCGTCATCATGTCGACGAGCGTCGACTTCCCCGCCCCGGACTCTCCGACGAGCGCCACCGTCTCATTCGCGGGCACGGTAACGTTCACGTCGTGTAGCACGTCGCCGTCGTCTTCGTTGTAGGCAAAGTGCACGCCTTCGAAGTCGATGCCCTCCGACAGGGCGCGGAGGACGCGGCCGTCCCGGTCTTCCTGGTGCGACAGGACCGTATCGAACTCGCCGTCCACCATCTCCACGGCTCCAATCTTGTTCATGGTGCTTTGCCACGCCCCTTGCACCGACATCATTGCCTGCATGCCGCGGTGAAAGAGCAGGAGCGCCACGAAGATGGGCGCGATCGGGTCGTTAAAGACGGCCACTTGTAGAATGATGAGGCCCACGATGAGGAGAACCGAGGCCGGTTCTCGGACCGCCCGTGTGAACGCCTGCGCCACGTTCTGCCGAAAGATGTACCCGGTGAGCCGATCTACGCTGTCGACGACCCCGCTGCGCAGATGGGCAATCTGGTTCGTGGAGACGATGTACTTGAGGCCCTGCAGGGCCTGCACGAGGAGCTTGTTGAGCTCGCTCATCTCGTCGGACTGCCGGCGCGAGAGCCGCCGCACGTACGCATTCAGGTACTTGAAGCAGAAAAGGAGCACGAGCCCGACCCCCAGTGCCATACTCGCGAATGTCCACGAGACGACAAACGCAGAACCAAAGTAGCTCGCCGTCGTCACGACTTGCGTCAGGAAGTCGACAAAGCTCTTGAACGACGCAAAGAACCGATTGACCTGCCCGTTGATGACATTGATGAAGTGCCCCGTGTTCTTGCGGATGTAATGGCGGTAGTCCATCCCGCTGTACGCGTCGAAAAGCTGCGTCTTGAGTTCCCGCAGGAGCTGGGCCCGTAGGTAGCCCTGATAGCCCCCTTTTGCAAACTGGAGGACTCCTTTCGCGACGAATACGACCGCGATAAACGCCAGAATGCCGACCATTGAGTCGGCGATGCCCATCGCCTCCAGCATGGCCTGCAGGTACTGCTCGGCGGTACTCATGTCTTCCATCCCCTCACCGCCCGACTGCGAAGCGCGAAGCAGGGGCAGGAGCAGTGTAATGCCGAAGGCCGACGCCAACGCCGATCCCAGCGTCAGGACAAAGATGAAGTACATCCGCCGACCGAGGTAGCGGCGGTAGATGCGCAGGTACTTGAGGAGGTCGCTGAATGTGTTCATTTAGCGGCAGCGTCGATGTCTGGAGACAGATTTCAGAAAGGAGGACGGCCGACCGCCGTCCGCCGACCGCGGTCCGTTTGTCGCCGGATTCAGCAGATGGAGGCTAAAATGGAGCCTCGTCGTCATATTCGACTGACGGCTCTCGAACGGAGGAGTCGGTGTCCAGGGAGGCGCGAAACGCCTGCAGTTTGGCGAAGAGAGACTCGCTTTCCTCATAGGCGTTGCGGAGCAGGTCCACGTTGTCGAGATATTCTCGCCGCTTCACGAGATGAAGACAGGCGACCGTCTCAAGCAGAGAACGGACGGCGATTCGAAGGAAGCGGTCCTGCTCAGCGTCACTAAGCTCCGTTGAGCCCTCCGCGCCCTGAGCGAAGCGAGGAAGTAGTTTTAGACTGCCACGTTTAGTGCGATACTGTTGGCGGCGCGGGTCATCTGGTCGGCGAGGTTGTAGCGCTCATGCTTCGGACGCTGTTCGGCGATGTCGTGCACCTGGTCACTGTAGTCCAGGGCGCGGGTCCACACTTCTAAATCTTCGAATTTGTAGACCATCTGATCGTCCGCCCGATTTTACAGACTCCTTCGAGATGCATTATGGACGGCGGACAGCCGACCGCGGGAGTTTGACGGCCGTCAGCGGTCACCCCAAGAGCACTCGGTCGTTGGCACTCCCAGCGCAGCGGACAGCGGTCTGGTTGTCGCCAGACTCGTGAGTTGTTCGCCGGATCGGAGATTGTCTGCAAACTCGATCGGAACCTGTCGGGGCGCTGACAAGCGGGCATCGGACGGCCGATCACGGGGCGGCGCGGGGCTCTGCGTTGGTTTGATGGAGCGGAAGCGGGACGGCGGTCAGCGGTGATTGCTGAGAGTCTCGTGAGCTCCGCGGACGAGGCTACGGCGTCGTCCGCTTGCGGTACTTCTGTGCATCGACGACGAAGAGCGAGCCTTCAAAGCTGGTTTCCGAGGTCAAAAGTGTCTCCAGTGTGCGATGGACGGCTCGCACCTGCTCTGGATCGGGGATCACTTTGAGGAGAATGATCCCATGGTGGGAGGAGGGCGGGTACGTCCGAATGTCGCCAAACCCTCTGTCCGTCGTCACCAAAACGGCCCCGAGCGCTTTCGCTTTCTGAAGGACCTTGGCATCCGACGCGCCGGACAGCCCAAGGTCTTGGATCCGCGTCACGTTGCACCCGGCCTCCTCCATTCGCCGGACCGTTTGCGTAAAGGTGCACTCGTCCGCAAGGAACGGCCCCTCGGGCACGGTTCGATCACTTTCCATCTACGCCCTCCTGGCATATACTTCTTCGTCCTCAATCACCGAGCTTGCATACCGGATGCATGCCAATACGTCCTCCCGCGTGAGATGGTCGTAGTAGTCAGTCAGAATGTCCTCAATCGCTACGCCCTTTCCAAGGAGACCGAGGACCATGTGCACGGGGACGCGGGTCCCGGCAATCACCGGCTTTCCGTGGTGCACCTCCGGCTGCACCTCAATACGATCTGCAATTTCAGCCATCGGACTCCTCTCATCTTGTGCAACAGAGCGCTCTCGTTGCGTACGGGCCTGCGTCCATGACGTTGCCGCACGAATACCTTGTGGGGACCGTATTCGGACGATGGTAGGCGGTCGTTAAGACGGCAGTCGGCGGGCAGCGGTGGGTTGGCTGCCTGGTTCAAGAGGGAGTGATCTGAAGCGGCGTCATCGCCGGATTCGATCGGGAATTTTCGAACGGTGGCGTCCGGTTCTGAACGAGCGAAGACGGCGGTCCGCCGTCTGCCGTCCGCGGTCCACCCCCGTTCTCACGATCCAACCACGGCTTCTTTCTGAGGGGAGGCGCCCACCTCCGAACCCCCGTTCAGACGACGATCGAAAAGAGACGCCCACTTTCGGCAGCACACCTCCCGTTCAAAGTGCTCCAGAAACGCCTCGCGGCCATTTCGGCCCAGCTCGGTGCGCAGTGCGTCGTCCCGGTACAGCGACAGCAGGGTGTCATGGAGCGCCTGCGCGGGGGTGTCGGTCTGCGACGGATCCACGACACGGCCGGCGCCTGAAATCTGAATCGTCTCGCCCGGCTCGGAGGCCTCCGGCCCCACCATCAGGGCGGGCCGCCCGGCGGCCATGATGCCGTAGAGCTTCCCCGGCACGGCGATGCCCGCCATCTCCTCCCGGAGCGTCATCAGGTGCACGTCCGCCATCGGGAGCGAGTGCTCGAGGTCTTCGCGGGGGAAGTAGGGCAGGTAGCGGAAATTCGAGAGGGCATGCCGGTCGGCAAACGCCTGGATGCGGTCCTTCTTCGGCCCCTCCCCGACGAACACGAACTCGATGTCCGGGTGCCCGTCGAGCCGCTTCATCGTCGCCAGCACCTCCTCGAAGCGGTGGGCCACCCCAGCGTTGCCGGAGTACATCACCACAAACGTGTCGTCCAGCCCCAACTCAGTGCGCAGGGGGTTGTCGGCGTGGGGGAGCGGGGTCACGTCGTCTTTGCGGTTCCACACCGGGATGGTGTGGAGCCGGTCGCCCGCCACGCCCTTGTCTCGGAGCCGGCGCTTCATGTAGGTCCCCAGGTCCACTACGAAGTCGGCGTGCCGGTACCCGGCGTTGTTGAGGGCGTGCAGCATGCGGGCCGGGAGGCCGTCCTCCGCGAACATGCCCGCGGCCACCTCGGCGTCCGGGTGCAGGTCCATCGACCAGATGCCGTAGGCCTGTCCGCGCACCCGCCGTGCAATCGCCCCGACGAGCGGCAGGAGGGGCGGCGTGGTGAGCGGGATGATGTAGTCGTAGGCGGGGCCCGTCAGCACTCGGCGCAGAGTATTGGCGAAGAAGCTGGCGTAGTCCGTCAGCCGACCGAGCGTCGTCTCGCGCCCAAGGGCCGTGGCCCGCACACGGTGGATGTGGACGCCGTTGTGGGTTTCCTCCGCCGGCACCTCCATCGCGCCGGAGAGGTAGTGCCCCCGGCTGCAGAGGACATGCACATTGACCCCCTGCTCGGCCAAATACTCGGCCAGGTCCGTCAGCATCAGGGCCGTCGCCGCACAGTCCGGCCAGTAGTGCTGGTTGATGAACAGGATGGACGGGGCCTCGCCCGTCTCGGGGTGGGTCATGTGTGCATTTGGCGTCGTGTCGTCGTTCGCTACTCGGTGTGCACGTAAGTTTTCTTTTTCGGCTCGTGTTTTCCTCGCTGTCTGCCGAACAAGCCGAGAACGGGCGGTTCCTCGACGTTGCAGACGACACTAGCCCGCGTTGCGACCGAAGCGGAAGATACTGATTCCGAACGTGGTTGCGGGACCCGAAGGACCGTCCCTTGTGGGAATCGGCGCGTTCCGGAGACTGGCGATCCTTTCCGGTCACAAAGCTACTGCCTGGCAAACTGGGCGTCTCCGTGCCGGTCTTCGTTCTCTCGCGTCTGCTGATTTCGATCATGCAAGGCAGGGTCGACCGACTCTCCCCCGGCCATGTCCAAGATCTCTTGGCGGGCCCGGCGCCGCTCTTCCCGCTGAATTTTTTCCATCAGGGCCTCCTCAACGTATCTTCTCACGTTGTCGGCACGACGCTTCACGTCTTCGCCGAGATCGTCAGAAATCCGAACAGTAATGCGCATGGATGTCTTACGATCTGCATGACCAGCAAAGGTTGGAACGCTGCACGTCAACGCGTTTGCTGATGATTTTGAACGGTAATCTCCTCGCGCGCCGTCTCCAGGTCGGATTCGACCATCTCCTCGGCCATCGCTTCGAGGCTCGTCGAGGGCGCCCAGCCGAGCTCTTCCCGCGCCTTCTCCGCCTCGCCCAAGAGCTGGTGCACCTCCGTCGGGCGGTAGTACCGCGGGTCGACCTCCACGACCGGCTGCCCGGTCTCCGCGTCGTAGCCGACCTCGTCTTCACCGGTCCCCTCCCACGCGAGCTCGATGCCCGCCGCCTCGAACGCCATCTCGCAGAAGGCGCGCACCGTCGTCGTCCGCCCGGTCGCCAGGACGTAGTCGCCCGGCCCCTCCTGTTGAAGCATCCGCCACATCCCCTCCACGTAGTCCCGGGCGTGCCCCCAGTCCCGCTCGGCGTCGAGGTTACCGAGGTAGGTTTGCTCCTGCAGGCCCGCCTCAATCCGGGCCGCCGCCCGCGTGATCTTCCGCGTGACAAACGTTTCCCCCCGCCGCGGGCTCTCGTGGTTAAACAGGATTCCGTTCGAGGCATGGATGCCGTAGGCCTCCCGGTAGTTGATCGTGATCCAGTAGGCGTAGAGCTTCGCTGCGGCGTACGGGCTCCGCGGGTAGAAAGGCGTCTCCTCGGTTTGGGGCACCTCCTGGACCTTGCCGTAGAGCTCCGAGGTGGAGGCCTGGTAGAACCGGGTCTTGTCTTCGAGGTCCAGAATCCGGATCGCCTCCAGTAGGCGCAGGGCGCCCAAGGCGTCGACGTCGGCGGTGTATTCCGGGCTGTCGAAGGAAACCTGGACGTGGCTCTGGGCCGCCAGGTTGTAAATCTCATCCGGCCGGGTCTCCTGCACGACCCGGATCAGGTTCGAGGAGTCAGTCAGGTCGCCGTAGTGCAAAAACAGGCGGACGTCCTCCTTATGCGGATCTTCGTAGAGGTGATCGATCCGGCCGGTGTTGAACTGGCTCGACCGCCGCTTGAGCCCGTGCACCTCGTAGCCCTTCTTTAGAAGCAGCTCCGCGAGGTAGGAGCCGTCCTGCCCGGTGATGCCGGTAATCAGCGCCACGGGCACCTCCCCGCGGGCGCCGGGCCGGTCCTCCGGAATCTTGCTCGTGATCTCGTTGTCAGGGGGCATTCGACGTGTCGGCCGCGTGTAGGAAAATGTAGTGGAGTGCGGATGATGGAGTGCGGGATTCGCTAAGCCGGCACAAGCGCCATGCCGCAATGAACTTCTACGCCGCAATAAGCTCTTCTTCGTGCTCGCGATACCAGTTATAGGTCTTCTCGATGCCCGCCCGCAGGCTCGTGTCGGCGGTCCAGCCGAGGGCGTCCATCCGGCTGGTGTCCACCAGCTTCCGCGGCGTCCCGTCCGGCTTCGAGCGGTCGTGTTCGACGGCCCCCTCGTGGCCGACCACCCCCTGGATCAGCGCCATGAGCTCGTTGATCGAGAGGTCCTCCCCCACCCCCACGTTCAGCATTCCGTCCGCGGCGACCTCACGGATCTCTTCCTCGGGGGTCTCCAGCACAAACCGAACCGCATCCGCCAGGTCCTCCACGTAGAGGAACTCCCGCCTCGGCTCGCCGGAGCCCCATAGGGTCACCGGAGCGTCGGAGCCATCCGACCGGGCCCCTTTCGCCTCGTGGGCCTTCCGGAGCAGCGCCGGCAGGACGTGGCTCGTCTCCAGGTCAAAGTCGTCGCCGGGGCCGTACAGGTTCGTCGGCATCAGGGTGAGCATGTCGTCCCCGTGCTGCCTGCAGAAGGCCTCACAGAGCTTGTGCCCCGCGATCTTGGCGACCGCGTACCACTGGTTCGTCGGCTCCAGCGGGCCCGTCAAAAGGGACTCCTCGGGCATCGGCTGGTCGGCGCGTTTCGGGTAGATGCACGTCGACCCGAGGAAGATCAGCCGCTCGACGCTGGTCTCGTGGGCCGCGCGGATGACCGACTGTTCGATCGCGAGGTTGTCCCCGATGAAGTCGGCCGGGTAGCGGTCGTTGGCGAGAATGCCCCCGACCCGCGCCGCCGCCAGCACCACGAAGTCCGGCTCTTCTGCCTCGAAAAACGCCCGGGTCGCCTGCGGGTCCCGCAGATCGAGCTCCGCCGACGAACGGCCCACCAGGTTCTGGTAGCCGGCCGCCTCCAGCTCGTCCCAAATCGCCGCCCCCACCATGCCGCGGTGGCCGGCCACGTAAATCTTGGCGTCGGAATTCGTCAGGTGCATTTCGATGAGGCGTTATGCGAGTGATGTGCTGGCCGAGAGGTCACGGGACATAGCGCACGGCTATTCTAAAGGGACGGATCCTGCCTTCTTACGGAACGCAAAGACACAGCTTCGCTACGTCAGTCACACGGCTCTGCAAAGAGCCCTGTGACTCAGGGGCGCATAAAACCGGTGCCGGCACGCGGCGGCCCTCTCACCGCGTCCCGGAGTGTCGCTCAAAAAGCCATCCAGCGGGCCGCCGCCTTCCGGGTTCCCGTCCTCTCGTCTACCGCCCAATATCGAAGATGCGCAGGACGGTGAAGGTCAGAGAGGTGACAGCGGTCGTAATCTGAAGCACCTCGCGCCAGCCCCATCCCTGACTAGTTTCGAGCCGGATTACATCTCCATCCTGTAACGACGGGTACTGCGCACGCTCGGTAAATTCGTCAAGGTCTTGATCGAGGATTTTCCTCCGCTTTCCGTCTTTAAGGCGGAAGTGTCGCACTGTCACGTTTGTCCGGCCACCGCCTCTTCCACCACCAGCCAGGGCGACGAGTTGACCCATGTTGATATTCTCCCCCACCTCGTAAATTCCAGACTGTCCCCCAAGCACGAGCACCTCGATGGTGTTCTGGCCCGGGCGCGCAAACGTATAGTATGCCGTGCCCCCGGATTGCATACCCCCCGTCTCTTGCTGGGCCCACGCCGGCCCTACGGCCAGCATCAGGCACAGGGCGAGTCCAGTTGCACAGCGGGCACGCATGGAGGTCATCGCAGAGAAGAGATCAAGGGAGGAGACATTGACACGTGTTCGGCCCCGAGGGGTGAAATGCCGGACGCTCGCCGTCGCTACGCAGACGTGTCTTCCGGAAGCGAACGGTACTGGTCGTAGGGGCCATACTGGCCGTAGTGGCGGTAGCGGTACTTGTATCCGTATGCCATCGAGATATCAAAGCCGTTAAAGACCACGCCGGCCACGTCCGCCCCCACCTCTCCAAGCACCTCAAGGGTGTCGTGCAATTCGTCTTCGGTCGTCGCGCCGGCCCGGGCCACGCAGAGGGTCGTGTCGCACAGGTCCGAGAGCATCGGCCCGTCCGCCGTCGCCAGCACGGGCGAGGAGTCCACGATAACGTGGTCGAAGTACTGCTGGGCCTCCCCCAGAAACTCGCGGAAGCGGGCCGACCCGAGCACCTTCGTGGGGCTCTCGACCTTCGTCCCCGCCGGAAGCACGCATAAATTCTCGTCCAGCGGCCGCTTCATTGCGTGCTCCTCAAGATCATTCTGGAGCGTCTCTGTAAGCCCGGGCGCCCGCGAGACGTCGAAGATCTCGTGCAGCCGGGGACGGCGCAGGTCCCCGTCCACCAGAAGCGTCGCGTGGCCCGCCTGGGCGATAATAGCCGCCAGGTTTGCCGCCGTCAGGGACTTGCCGTCCCCGCTCCCCGGACTGGTCACCAAAACGGTCCCGCTTTCCCCGTCGGGCCGGCCGAGCTGCAGGTTCGTCCAGACCTTGCGGTACGCCTCTGTGGCCGCGGAGTACGGCTTCAGTGCCGCAATCAGGCCCGTCTCCAGCTGGTGCCCGTCCCGCTCGACCGTCGCCTGCCCGCCCATCTGATCCTCGATGAGTGGCGTCAGGTTCGGAATCACCCCGATGCCGTGGTAGCCCAGGTCGCGAATTTGGTCGGGCTTGTACAGCCGGTTGTCCATCTTGTCCCGGAGCAGGGCCAGCCCGCCGCCCCCGAGCAGGCCGAGCATCAGCCCCAGAATCAGGTTGCGCTGGGGCTGGGGCCGGACCGGGATGCCCGGCATGTCCGCCTCCGAAATTTGCGTGGCGTAGCCCAGCTCGGACTTCTCCCGCACCCGAACCTGCTGGAGCTGCTTGGTCACGAATCCGTACATCTGCTCCGCATACTTCTGGTCGCGGCGGAGCTGGGCCAGGGTCATCGATTTGCCGGGAATTGCGTTCAGCTCCTGCTCGTACTCCGAAAGCCGTTCGGAGAGCACGTCGATCCGGGAGTTCAGGCCCGTGATCTGAATCTTCTTCTCCGCGATCCGGCGCTTGAGCTCGTTGATCCGCTGCGCTCCCTGCTTGGGACTCAGGCCCCCTCCCATCAGCTCCTCCACGTACCGGTCCGAAAGCCGTTGGATGCGGGCCCGAAGCTTCTGAATCCGCCGGTCAATCTGGGCAGCCTGGGCACTGTCGGCGGGGGTCGGCGCCCCGGACTGAAGCTCCAGCTGTTGCTTCGACAGCTCGAGCTTGGCGATCTCCGACTGCAGCGACGAAATCTCCTGGTCGACCGTCGAGGCCAGCTGATCGGACAGTTGGCCCGGCTGGATGGACTCCAGCTCCTCCCGGAGGGATTCTAACGAGGACTGCTCCATCCGCAGCTCGATGCGGGCCTGCTCCAGCGACGACTCGGTGCTCGCGATGCGTTCCGTCAGGGAGCCCTGCCGTTGGTCGAGACTCACGGCGTCCTCGCTGCGCTGGAACCGCTGGATCCGCTGCTCAATCGTCTCGAGCTCCCGTTCGAGCTCTTGGGACCGCTGCTCCAAGAACGTGCGGGACGCCTTGACCCGCTCGCGGCTCGACTTCTGGGTCAGCTCGATGTACGCCTCCGTGAACAGGTTGGCGAGGCGCTGCGCCACCGGCGGGGTTTCGTCCTGGGCGACAATCTGAATCACGTTTGTCTCCGCCCCGGCCCGGCTGAACCGGACGCGCCCGGCGAGGGCCGGGGCGACGGAGGCGGGCGACAGCTGCGTGGGGTCCGCAGGCGACGGGTCGTCTTCGGAGGCGCCCCCCTCCGCGCCCCCGGTCCCCTGGCCAGACCACGCCCACGCCCGATCCATGAGCCTGCCAAACGGCGAGACCCCCTGCGACGACAAGACACGACGCGCCTCGCCCTGCTCCAGAAGGCGCTCGGCCACCCGTTCTCGCAGGGCCTGAGAGTTGCGGAGAAACATCAGCTCGTTCCGAAGCGAAGAGCTGCTCGGCAGCAAACCGCTTCCCTGCGCCTGCGCACCAATCGCGGACTCGGTACCGGACTGCTGCCCCTTCTCCACGAGCACGAGGCTGCTCGTCCGGTAGACGGGCACCTGTGTGTACGTGTACAGCGCGGCCCCCGCCACCGCCGTGAGACACACCAGAACGATGAACCACTTCCGGCGCCGCAGCAGATCGAGCAGCTCCTCAATCTGCCCCTTGATGCCCTGTCTTTCTGAGGACGGTCCAGCCGCACCGTTGGTGCCCCCCTCCCATGAGCGGACGATATCCCCCTGGCCGTTCTGGTCTGGATCGCGCCGCTGAAGGTGAGCCATCTACGAAGGTAGGAGGATTCGTTCTGGAGAGACGAGCGTCTGCACGCTGTTTTCCGGCGTTCGGGCAAGGCCCGGTCGCGATAATGCCCGGTCGCCCCGAGCAAGGCAGGAGAGCGCCCCGGCGCCCCCGCACCGAGCATTCTACAGTTTGCCAATTTACAATTGTAACACGAACCGCACTCCACAGTGTGCACACGTCTTCGCGCCTATTCGTCATCAAACGGCCTACCGGCGCTGATCTTTTGGAGCATTGCAGTCCCGATGCGACGATCCGAACGTTTCACCTACAGGAAACGGAACGGGGCTCCAGGGACGGTCGGCCGGGGGCCCTGGCTTTTGTTCTGCAAGACTTGTCTCCTGCTTCGGCCTTGGCCTGCTTTGATCTCAACGTTCTTGTATGCGATGTGGGCCTGTCAGTTCAGGCAGAGGGGGGCGCGAAGCGAGGTCGGGGCGCCGCTTGCCGTGCCCGAGTGGGCCCGGCCGCGGGCCGGGTGCATGCGTCCGCCTGGGGACAAGGCCTCCTTCGAGGCCGTGCCTCCCGTTGCGGAGCGGGCATTGGGACTGGCGGTGCCATTACCCGAGACAGGAATGTTCAGGGCCGGAACGAAGTGGGGCGCTCCGTTGATGGTTCCGGGGCGCACGACCTGGCCGCCGTCTCCGCCGGAGGGGCGTTGTTCCCGGCTGTTCAACACGGCGCGTCCCCCGAGCAGAAAGGCGGCGCCGACGACGTAGATGAAGCCGGCAAGCCCGAGGACGATGGTCTGACCGACGGAAAACATGGCGTGACGGCCGGAATCGTGAAGGGAGTTTGGATTTGCATTCTCCCTAACGCCACAAGAGCCGTTCCAACGCGCCACAGGCACGCGGCCTCCACATGGGTGCGTAGAATCTACCCTCCGCCCCGCCTCACGCGTTACAGTATTGAGTAGAGCGCGAGAAGAGCACTCTAAAAGCACTCGCTCCGCAGCGCAGTAAAGGTCCCGCGCTTTATGGAGCTGTCGCTCCTGGGGACATATGAACCTGTCGGTTCGGGGACTCTTCTCGTCCGGCGAACGAGCTGAGCCGGAAACACTTCCGGTTTGAGCCTATGTCTTTGACTGCGGATGTGGAACTCCGAAATCATAGTGCTATTGTGTTGATTGCCCTCGTGAGCAATCGGCAGCCGGGCCTACTATGAGCCCAGTTCCACCTGCCGAGTGCTGCGAGGGTTTTTGTATTTCACATGTATCTGACCCGAAAGCTCAAATTGGGCAAAACAGACCAACTCGACCGTCTTGCTCGGCGGGCAGGAAAACTGTGGTCGACTGTGGCGAAGTGGCACTGGCGCTTTGTAGACCGCCAAGGCTACTGGCTCTCGAAAGGGCAAGCCCAGAAGATGTACTGCAAGGGCTTCGACGGGCTGCATAGCCAGTCGGCTCAAGCAGTGGCAGACAGTTTCTACGACAGTCTCCAGAGTTGGCGCAAGAAGCGACAAAACGGCAATTATGAGGGCCTCCGCCCACCCTACAAGCAGAAGCGGCATTTCAAGGTCCAGTGGAAGTCCTCTGCGATCCGGCTTCGAGATGACGGCGTGCTTCGTCTGTCTAATGGACGTGGCAACGACCCGGTGTTGATTAACTGACCTTCAGGCCAGGAACCGAAACGAGTCGAGATTGGATGGGACGGCGATCAGTACGAGCTTCGGTGTCAGTACGAGGTCGAAGAAGATCAAGAGCCGAAGGGCTCTGAAGATCAAGAGCCGAAGGGCTCTAAGAAGGCAGGCGTAGACCTCGGAGAACGACACCTTGCGACTGTCTATGTCGAAGACGGAGAGAACATCAGTGTCCACGGCGGACGGCTTCGCTCTCTCCGCAGGCAACACAACCGAATGTTGAGCAACCTGCGGTCGAAAATCGACCACAAAGAGAAAGGAAGCAGGCGTTGGAAGCGGCTCACCAGAGCCAAGGACCGGCAACTACAGAAGGTCCGCAATCAGATCGAGGATTTACTGCACAAGGTCACGACGCGGCTGGTAAATGTCCTCCACGAGAGACGGACAGGAACAGTTGTAGTCGGTGATCTCACGGGAATCCGAGAGCGGATCAAGTACGGAGACCGAATGAACCAACGCCTACACCAGTGGGCACACTCGAAGTTCGAGCACATGCTCACCTACAAGGCCCACCTTTGCGGAATGACCGTTGAGCGGGCCTCGGAAGCCTACACCTCACAGACGTGTCCGAGTTGCGAGCACAGGCATAAGCCAAATGGCAGAGACTTCAACTGCCCGCAGTGCTCATTTGAGGCACATCGAGACGTGGTAGGAGCACGAAATATTCTGAACGAGAGGTATCCTGGGGCAACCCAGGTAGCTGGCGAGATGGCTTCGCCCACCGGAGTGCGGTATCGTCCGCACATGCGAACCGAGCCGACAGGCTCTGAACCGCAACGGTGTAACCCGGCGACCGCTGGTAAGACCTGCACAGAGCCGAAAGGCTCTTGTGGGCAGGCGGGCAGACCCGTGGGATAAGGGCAGAGAAGCCCATGAAGAATCTCCCGGCTTTAGCCGGGGGAGAAGTCAAGGTCGAATTGTCATTCCGAAAGAGGTCCGAGATCACCTCGGTATTGATTCGGGGACTGCTCTCAAAATAAGCGTTGAGCCTGAAGAAGGAGACGGGGGAGCTATCACTCTCAGGCCCAAGGAACAGCGGCCTCCACTCCGACGGAAGGGGGAGCTTTTGGTTCACTCCGGAGAGCCTACAGTATTGAGTAGAGCACGGTGAGCTGAGCTAGAGCAGACTCAGAGACTGTTCTTTCGCACAGAACCACACGTTGACATGACAGCGCGGGTCGCCCTACGGGCTTGGGGCGGCGCGGAATAGGACGTGTCGTGAGGAATCCGGTCCAGGAAGGGGGAGACGGGGCCAGTGGCAAGCCTTGGGGCCGCTCCTCTTGGCGATGGCTGGACAAGGTTATTCCAAAGCAACTGCTTCGGTCCCATCGGGAAAACTCACCCCGCACTGAAGCCACTTCAGAGATGGAAGCCCTTGGAGAAGATATGTCCCGTGAGGGTGGAATGCGCCACTGTCATCACACAGCAGCGTTTTATCTGCTCATGCCGGGACCCCAAGGGAGGTGCGCACGGACACTGGAGGGCCTGGATTGCAGAGCCCAACAGATGGCCTCCTCTCGTGCTGGAGGCGCAGGGCCGGAATCATGCTTCAGCGTCCTGGCCGTGATAGCCCCGCCAATCTGCGAGGTACAAGGGACATCTTGGGAGGCAGAACCTACGTCCAGCGGAGACCAATGAGCCTGCTAACTCAGGATACACTCCTCAGGATGGAAAGGCACCTAGATCTGCCAATGCCTGAACCAGAAGGGAATCCTCGAAGGGAGTGTTGACGGAGCCTATGTAGTAGCCTCGAAACAGCTTAAATATGCTGGCACTGGCGAAGATAGGCAGTGAATCCGACACAAGTAATTTACGAGACGACCCGAAATGCCCGGTGCTGCGGTGTTGGGATCACGGTGGGAGGTAGGGGGTAGGGTCCTCCGAAGATAAAAGCCTGCACTTGACTCAAGCACAGGGAGAGGAAAGGCCCTGAATGGGGCCAGGTTGTAGGGACGTGAATACAAAAGTGAGGCACTTGGCCTTCGAGGATCCATGGAGAGCCGACCTACGGAGAAATCTATGCGGGCGGTTCGGGTGAGCGAAGGTGGGAAACGGCCTTCTGACTGTTTGCAGCCAGAGGGTGATCTGCAGGGATTTGAACGCGCCTACCTCCGACTCCACAGAAGAGCACTCTAAAAGCACTCGCTCCGCAGCGCAGTAAAGGTCCCGCGCTTTAGCCGGGACATACACGGACTCTTCTCGCGGGTCCGAAGAGATCAATCCAGCGTATGTATCTGACTCGCAAACCTAGCCACCGGACAGTTTTCAGAAGTAGGGTAACAATCGCATTTGAGGCGGCTCTCGGTTCCGAAGACACCTTCTGATCCACCGAAGCCCAATTGCCAGATAACTCCGGTCTCGACGACCAGTCCGGTCCACGAGCGGGCGCCAGCCTCGCCCCGGCGACGTAGCTGGCCACCGCTACCAGCCAGACGTAGACCAGACTCAGTCCCAGAACCAATCGCGAGAGCGTTTCCGGTGCGTAAAGACGAGTTTGATGCAAGTGGAACCGTTCCTCCTGCCAATCCCCGAACAGTTCTTCGATCCACATGCGCCTCTGGTAGAGACGCACGACCGAGAAGCGAGGCGAGAGGTTCGTCACGAGCCGCCACGGCTCCTCTTCTCCTTCGGCCCAATGGCAGACCAGATTGACTGGGCCGAAGTCACGGCTCTTCGCAATTCGAACGTCTTCGACGTATCGGCGCTCTCCTTCCGCCGGATCGAGCGTCCGGCACTCCCTCCACGGCCGCTCTCCGTCGGTTCGCACGTAGGTGTCCGCATGCAAACGCACGCAGTAGGCCCAGCCTTCTTGTTTGGCCTTCTCCAGCAGATCAACCGAATGGAACTCTCCATCCCCAATCAGAACCGCTTCGGCCTCCGGCGGCACAAGCTCGGCCAACTCTTCCAAGAAGCTTGGCCTGCAGCTCTGCTCTGGTGGCACCGGTCTGCCGCTCTACGCGCCACCAGAGGGGCAGCGCCCGACGGCGATATGCCAGCGCCCCGACCAACAGGCGCCGCTTGCCGCTCAGTTCCAATCGGTCGACCAAAATACGCAACCGGCCGCTCTCGGAGGCCTCACGAAGAAGCCTTTGAGCCACTGGGCGGTACCATCGATCCGGCTCGACCTCCTCGTTGTTCAAAAAACGCCGCATTCGACGCGTCTTGCTGGTCTGTTGTGCCAGTCCGGGCAACTCGTCGGCCATCGCCGAGAGGTGGACGTGCTCCGCTTGGTAGAGCCCAGTCAGCAGACGGGCCAAGTTTCGGTGCCGAGTTTTCCGCAACGGCAGAAGCGTTTGGCCAATCAAGGTCTCGATCCTATCTTGAAGAGAGAGGCTGTTGCTCATCGGAACGGGTCGGTTGGCCAAAGGCATGGTCACCTTCAACCTTCCGGTTCGATTCCGGTGATGCAACAGCCTCATTCGTTTGAAAGCAAAACTGTCCGGTAGCTAGCTCGCAAACTCAAATTAGGCAGGACAGATCAGCTTGATGCCTTAGCGCGTCGAGCGGGTGATCTGTGGTCGACTGTGGCGAAGTGGCACTGGCGTTTTGTGGATTGCCAAGGCTACTGGCTCTCGAAGGGACAGTCCCAGACGATGTGGAGCTCCCCCGATAAAGTGGACAGTGCGCGGCTTTCACGCCGCGACAAGTGAATGAGGTTCCTCGGTTTGAGAATGGTCTCGTGAATGGTACTCCTCTTCGTAGCGATTCGGCGACTGGTAACCGATCCCGGAATGCAGGCGCTCGGGGGTGCAGGAGCCCTCAATGAACTCGAAGACCGAGAGGCGAGCCTCCGACTGGCTGGCGAGCGTGTCCCGCTCGATCAGCTCACATTCGAGTGTTGCGAAGAAGGACTCGCACATCGCATTGTCGTAGCAGTCGCCTCGCGAACCCATTGAGGGACGCACCCCTTCGGCCTCCCGCCGCTCTCCGAAGGCGATTGATGTATACTGTGAGCCCTGGTCGGAGTGATGGACCGTCTCCTCAGGTTCTCGTTGCCGGGCAGCCATGTTCAGAGCCTCCAGCACCAGTTCACTCCGCAGGTGGTCGGCCATCTCCCAGCCGACAACTTTCCTGCTGTAGGCGTCGATCACGACGGCCAGGTACAGATAGCCTTCCTGGGTCGGCACGTAGGTGATATTTGCCACCCAGAGCTCGTCGGGACCAGAAGCGGTAAAGTCTCGATCCACGAGGTCGGGAACGGGGCGCCCTGTGTCGCCAGAAACGGTCGTAGAGGGCCGTTTTCGACGGCTTACGCCTCGCAGGCCGGCCTCTTTCATGAGCCGAGCGACGCGCTTTTTCGCGACGCGGACGCCTTCGGCCTGCAAAGCGGCGTGGACACGAGGCGACCCGTACGTTCCTCGCGAGTTCTCATGGATCTGTCTGATTCGTTTGGTCAACATCGCGTCTTTTTGGTCTCGCTTCGAGGGCAGGCGTTTTCGCCATGCGTAGTATCCACTCCGGCTGACACCGAGGACACGACACATCGCGCTGATTGGAAATTCGGCCTGGCAGAAGTATATGAACCGGAAGATTTTGGCGGTACATCGCCTTTTTCCCTCTTGGGATTAGGCCGTCGCTTTTGCCAGGATATCCCGCTCCTGCTTTGGCTCACGCAACTTCTTGCGGAGCTCGCGAAGCTCTTCCCGTTCGTCGCTGGAAAGGCCCTCGGCGCTTTTGCCCTCGTCTCGATCGGCTTGGTTCAGCCAGCCCGAGGTCGTTGTCGCGGTTGGTTCAAACTCCTCAGCCAGATCCGATGGCGTTCGTCCGTTTCGCGCCAGTTCCACGATTTGATCCCTAAACTTCTGTGGGTATGGTGGACGGGTTCTTGGCATGGTAAATACCTGTTGGTTCGAAAGTGAAGAAACGTCCACCAACACGGGTCAGGTCCAAACCAAGCTGCGGACGTTCGCTTCGGTCCAGCGGTTACTCATTCCCGTACGATCGGCTGGAGCTGTCCCCGAAATCAGAACCCCGGCAGCACCGAACGGGCCCCAGATGAAGGAACAGAGAACGAAGCAACTGGTGCACGTCACAAAAGCGCACTTGTTGACGTATACCGGTAGAACTAGTAATGAAGTCAAAGCTTACTCTTCGTCTCGACGACGGTTTGAAGGAACGTGCCAAGCAGTTAGCTGAAGAGCGGGGGACCTCCGTCTCCAAGATCGTAGAAGACTACTTCCGACTCTTGCTCCACGATCCAAGCGGAGGCGACTCCAGAGCGGAATCGGCATCCGGTAAAAATGCCGTTCCTGACGATCTCCCGCCTCGCACTCGACAGATGGTCGACGCTCTCGGTCCGGCGAAGACGGACCTTGACCTTGATGAGGATACGGAGGCCTGGGTCGACGCGATGCACGAGAAACACAAGTAGCCCGAATGCTCCTCGCCTCCGATACCTGACCGGGTTGACATGACAGTCCTACTTGACACGAATGTGCTCATCGATGCCGCCGTTGTGTCCCGTTCCTATCACGGCACGGCTGTCCGGCTGATTGCTGCGGCCGAGCGCGACACCATCGATGGTCTCGTCGCACCCACATCAATCGCGACCTGCTGGTACGTGGCCCATGAGCGGGAAGACACCGATCCGCGCCCACTCTTCGACCTTCTGGCAGACGTGATGCGATTCGCTCCCATGGGACGCTCACCCCTACGAACGGCGCTTCAGAATCCTGGGACCGATGACTTTGAAGACAGTTACCTTGCTGCTGCTGGGACATCAGCCAGCGCTTCTGCAATTGCAACTCGAAACGAGTCGGATTTTGTATCGACGACCCTCACGCCCTATCATCCCCTCGACCTCGTGGAGATGCTGGGCAAGTAGTCCCCAGGACACGAACTGCTTGCCCTCTCGAAGTGGATGCCTATCCGTACTCCCCGATCTTGCGCCAAGCGGCAGCAGGTCCTCTGCCTTCCTGGACCGGATTCCTCGCGACACATCCTATTCCGCACGATACGTCCTATTCTGCACAGCCTTAGGCCCATAGGCGACCCGCGCTGTCACGTCAACGTGTGGTTCTATGCGAAAGAACAATCTCTGAGCCTGCTCTAGCTCAGCTCACCGCGCTCTACTCAATACCGTAATTGTCGATTTTCACTTCCACAGTGATAAAGCACGCAGATTAGGATGTGCGAGATGCCATCCAAGGATGGCATTTGGCAAAGCGCCGTGTCTTCCGCCCCTCCGTGAGAACTGCTGGAAGTGAGCTGTGCCGTTTTGCACAGTATGCGCCGTCGTAGAGCATGCTCATCGGTGTCGGTTCATCTGTGTCGTCTCCTTGGGGTCGCCTCCTTGGAGTCGTCTTTTTGGCGTCTTTTCGGGACCGTCCCGGGACAACTGGGCGCTTAGCGGGCAACTTGGCTGACCGGGTAACTTGTAGGCGCAGCGGCTGCGGGCGCAGTGGTTACGGGCGTAGTGGCAGCCCGGCCAAGCCCAGCGCGTATGTTCCAGCAGCTTCCCGTCTCAACCGAAACTGGTTTAGATAGCTGATCTTTTAGATTACCATACTCGGTATTATTTTACCAATCGTGGCCGTGAAGACAAAGATCGGGAACTGGAAGGGTGTTCTCCGAATTGCTTTGGACCCGAAAGTCGAAAACCGATATGGTACCTACAGCAAAGCATTCGTCAGTAATACGCCTGCTGTGCCGGTGAAACGACCGTCAGCACTTGTGCTCGGCCTCCTGCTTCTCTCGTGGATCGGAGGAGCTGCCTCCATAAACGCGTCACCGAACGTCGCACCACCGGCGCACAACAACACGGTTCCGGTGCACGACGACACAGTCTACGTTGCGGACGCCGATCCGGTGGTCGTAGTTTACGAAAAACAACTTGACACGCTCGTCGTGCGGGCGGAGGAGGAGGCGGGTGCTCCCATTGCTGCAGCTGAGGCCAGCGAACCGGCCCCTGCCGCGGAAGCCGAGCTTGTGACAGACGAAGACGATCCTACATCCGAGTCGGCTCCCTCGTCGGCAAGTTCTTCCACGCGGGAAGCGGCACGGAACCGACCTGTTTCACCCTCGGGTGGTACGCCGACTGGGGCAGCATCGGCCGGAGCGAAATCGGCCGGGACAAAGTCGGCCGGGGCAACGTCGACTGGGGTGAAGAAGGGAATTTCGGTCGCCGGCCTCATTATCGACCGGACCCACTCGGTAATTGGTCGGGACTTTCAGGACGCGTTCAACGACCACTGGACCGAGCCGGAGGACGTATCCAGCTTCACGATCCGCATCGACGAGCAGCCCCTCCCTCAGTTTGGGTCCAAGGTTCAGGTCTCCGTGGAGGGGACCACTCTCTTCCAGGCCCAGCTTCGCCCGGAATACCAACGGATCCGAAAGGCAGCCCGGCAGGCTGCGGCCCGAACGCGGTACTACCTCCAGGAATTCTATGAGCCCCGAGAGGTATACTGACTCTCGGGGGACGTTCACCCTCCGGACGAAGTGCTCTTCTTCCCTTCTAGCATCCACCGCGCATTGACCCCTCGCCTCCCATGACGTTCTACCCGCGCCTCCTGGGAATGCTCTTCGCCTCCGTTCTGCTCGGCCTCTGCCTCGGTGGGCCCTCTGCGGCTCAGGCACAGGAATTCGTCTATCAACCGATCAACCCGGTCTTCGGCGGCTCCCCGGGCAACACGCAGTACCTCCTCAACACGGCTAACAACCAGAACCCGTTTGAAGGGGGCGGCGGCTTCGACCGCTTTCGCGACGACCCGCTCCAGAACTTTGAGCAGCGCCTGCAGCGCCAGGTGCTGAATCAGCTGTCCCGGGAAGTTATCCAGAACCGATTTGGGGACATCGATCTCACGCAGGAGGGGTCGTTTGACTTCGAGCGGTTCACCGTGGACGTGACGCCCGGGCCGAGCGGCATCAACATCCGTGTGTTCAATAAGCAGTCCGGCGAGAGCACGACCGTAGAAGTGCCCCGGTTCTGACCCCTAAAGCGGATCGCTCGACCAACGGAGGCATCCTCCTGCCTGAACGATTCCAATCTCTTTTTGGGAGGGTGTCTCCCGGCGCGCATGCCGCGTTGGCTGGGGCGGGTTCCCTCGCGTGCAGGCCAACGCTCTCTCCTGCATCTTGGGAATGGGAGTCCTGGTCCGTTATTTGCCCCACGTAGACACGCGTGCCTAAAGGTGCCTTTGTGGCCCTATCGCCTTCCGCACGCGGCGCAATACCCGCTTCCACAGTTGCTGTACGCCTTGCCCCTCTTTACCCGCTCACCGATGCACCGCCGACTTTTCCCTGTCACGCTCGTTGCGTTTCTTGCCGGCACGGTCCTCCTCCTGGGAGGGTGCGCCTCCATGGATCCCGCGTTTGAGACGCGGGATGCCCACCCGGGCATCGAGAGTACCGTCCACGACTCGATGACGACGCTCCCCCAGCCGGCCAGTCCGGTCGTAACCGCCGTGTACCAGTTTCGCGACCAGACGGGCCAGTACAAGCGCAAAGAGCGCGGCTCCACCTTTTCCCGGGCCGTCACGCAGGGGGGGACCGCCATCCTGATGGACGCCCTCGCGGACTCCGACTGGTTCCGGCCCATCGAGCGGAAAGGGCTCTCGAACCTCACCCAGGAGCGGGACATCATCCGCTCCATCCGCCAGCAGTACGAGGGCAACCAGGCCCAGTCGCTCTCCCCCCTCCTCTTCGCCGGCATCCTGCTGGAGGGCGGCATCATCGGGTTCGACTCGAACGTGATCTCCGGTGGGGGGGGCTTCCGGCTCTTCTCCATTGGAGGCTCCGGGGAGTACCGCCGGAATCAAGTCACGGTTTACCTGCGCGCCGTGTCCACCCAGACGGGCGAGGTGCTGAAGACCGTCCACACCACCAAAACCATCATCTCGCAGCAATTGCAGGGAAACGCCACCCGCTTCGTCGCGCCAAACCTGTTTCTGGAGGCGGAGGCCGGCATCTCGTACAACGAGCCGAAGACCCTCGCCGTGACGGAGGCCATCGACGCCGCGGTGCGCCAACTGACCATTGAGGGCATGCGCGACGGCCTCTTCTCTCCAGCGGACACGGCGGCGGCGCGGAACGTGATCGAGCGCTACGAGGAGGGCAGAGAGCGGGCCACCCGGCGCGACTACTTCGACCGCCTGCTGCAACCGGATAACCGCTCCGGCTTCGGCCTGGAAGTGGGCGGCGGTGGCAACATTCTGCAAGGGGACGTGCAGGGCTCCTCGTTCAACCCGTCCGGCACCCTGGCCCTCCGGCAGCCGCTGTCGCCGCGCTGGGCCTTGGGGCTCACCAACACCGTCGGCCGCGTCAGTGCGGCCGGTGACTTTGGAGAACTGGTGCTCGCGTCGGAGCTGGACCTTACGTACTACTTTGCGCCGCGCGCCCGGTTTACGCCGTTCCTGCGGGCGACCGGCGGGGTGGTGACGCAGTTTCCCGAGCCCTACCGCCTCACCGACACTGCCTCGATCCTCGGCGGGGGCAGTTTCGGCGTAGAGTATATGGTGAGCGCGGACTTAGGGCTGAGCGCCGCCTTCGACGTGCGCTACACGGCGGACGACGCCCTGGACAACGAGGACGTGGGCAGCTTCAACGACAGCCTTTGGGGCGGCAGCGCCGGCATTACGTACTACTTCTGACGGGTGGGTCGGCAGGCCGCCGCGCAACGCTCTGCTTCGCGGTCGATGGTCGGCCGTCCACCGATCTCCCAAGAGTCGCGCCGCAGGCCGCAGTCCGACCTACATAGATCGACGGTCCACGGCGATCGACGGTCCGCGGCGTAACGCGTCTTGAGAGATATTGGGGCTGTCGTGCACGCGGCCCGATCCCCTCGGGAACCAATTCTTGTAGGCTCCCCCGTGTGAGTACCGGCCAATCGCCGCACGGCCCTCCGGCAGCCCGATCTGCCGCGCATGGGGGTGTTGGCCGTCGTCACGCAGACCGCCCCAACCGCAGCCGTTTTCTCGTGCGGCAGGGCGCTAGCAGCAAAAGGCCGCACTTCGACCTCGTCGTTCCGAACGCTGGGCCCGAGGACAGTTGGGACTCCACTTTTGGCGTATGGAGCAGTCTGCTTCCGTCGGCCACTCCCAAAAATGCCCATCTCGTAATATACTGACTCCCGACTTGCTCCTCCACGCATCTCTTCAGGGAGAGCCCCTCAACCACCAGTCTGGGGGAATATGTCCCCAGACTCCTTCCTCTTTTTCCTCTCTCCACCACCGAAGCGGCCGCACAGTCGGCATGCGCCGCCTTCATCATCCGTTGGAAAGGCCACGCCCGTGCTGGGTGTTCTTTATCAGCACGAGGCTATATTTCCGAAAGACGGGGCCGCACAATCCCCAAATGCACCCCCGTCCCGTGCTCAGTATGACGTGGGGATGGGAGCGCTTTCGTTGATTGTGAACTGAAGTCATTTGGTGCAGTGTCTCAAAGCAAAATTGCCGGGATGAGCGGACTCCGGCCTCCGAGCGCCCTGTAGCGCCTTCACGCGAGTGAAGACACTGCACCGGTATCTCATGGGCGCTGCAGGGTTTCGCGCCGGGCACATCGCCGTGCCCGGTGCTTCACCACGCGACTTCGTTCTCTTGAACGCAATCACGCCTACACCCATGAGACAACTTCTCAGAATTACCGCGACGTTTGCCCTCGCCTTCGTCTTTACGGCGGGGGTGGCGTTTGGGCAACAGGAGGGACCGTTTATAGATCAGGCACCGGGTGATGTAGATCCAGACGACGCCAATAACTTTGCTCAAATTGATCAACAGAGCGACGATAACTTCGCTCAGTTTGAGCAGCTTGGATCCGGTAATCTTGGCTTGGTAGATCAGTCGGGAGATGATGGTAACATCGCCGATGTTCTGCAGGATGGGGACAATAATACTGTCCGGCTCCCAACCCAAGGTGGCTCCTTCGGAGCTTTCGACTTCCGAGCTGAAGCAGAAATTGATCAGATTGGCGATCGTAACTACGTGGGAGTAGCCCAGGGAGGAAACGAAAAGATATTCGAGTCTTTTCTGGACGTCAGGATGGAGGGAGATGATAACTTCCTCGGGAATCCTGATGGCGGAGTGACTAGCCAACAGGGAGGAAAGCTGTACGCAGATATCGTCGGTGATAGAAACCGAATTGAGCTTGTTGCTGAACAACAGCAGTCCAAGGCTGACTTCGACATTAGCGGAAGCGACAACACCGTGGAGTTTTTTCAGAAGTCTGCAACTTCAGGCTTCGATCTTAATCCCCAAATCTTGGACGTCGAAATTGACGGCAGTGGAAATACTGTGGACGCGCTCCAGGGGAACTTCACGGCATTCAATAATCGAGCGTTCGTCGATATTGACGGCGGAACTAACACCGTCGATGTCACACAAGGTGCGCGATTCCCCGGCGACCCTGCGTCCTCTTCAAATAACTTCACGCAGATCGATGTCGATGGTAGCGGAAACACTGCTAATGTAACGCAGCAGGCTGAGTAAGCCTTACTGAGCCGAAGTGGGTTTCAACCGCAGCATTCGGGGATCCTATGTCCTCAGTGCTGTTCTGTGGGGTAGTTCAACCGGCAGAACGCCGGGCCCTTCGGCCTGGAGGCCGGCGGTTCGAGTCCGCCCCCCACAGCAGTTAGACCAGTCACACCTGTTCTTCGAGACGAGAATCAGCTACTCCACACGGTTGCTACTCTCCATGCGCTTCGTTCTGCCGTCCGTTTCTTCGGCGACTCGCCGGTCGGCGAGCCTCCTGGTCCTCCTCGGCCTGGCGGTCTGCCTGCTCGGCGCAGGGGCCCTCGGCCCGGTCGGAGTGCAGGCCCAACCGGCACAGGTCGAGCAGGTCGAATCCACGACCGAACAGGTCGAGAGCGCCACGCAGTCCCAAATCTTCGTGGTCCAGGACGAAGGCGGCGTGAGTCGAACGGAGGTGGAGAACTTGACGATGGGCCTCGGGGTCTCGGTGCCTCGTCTCCCCGACGTTGCAGGAAACAGCGCGGTCATCGTTCAGGACGGAAACCAGAACGCCGCGACCATCGAGCAGGTCGGCACGAACAACCGGGCCTCAGCCGCGCAGGTTGGCGACCGCAACAAGACGGTGATCACGCAGGGCGGCGGCGATCCGTCATTCAGCGACGGCTTCTCTGAGGGCGCGTCTGCTGGCGAGGTATTTGATAAGGCCCAGGACGTCAGCCCCACCGGCTCGGGGAGCGACAACTTGGCCGTGGCCGTGCACAGCGGTAGTAAAAGCCGAACGAGCATCACGCAGCTCGGCTCGAGAAACGCGGCCGGCATCCGCCTCGTGGGGAACCAAACCGTGAACCTGATCCAGAATGGGGACGCGAACCGTTTCCTGATGGACACACAGGACCTCGATCCGGAAGGCCTGTCCCTCCGCACGAATGTCGTTCAGAATGGAAACGGCAACAGCCTGGAGACGAACATCCCCGTCGACGTGCAGATGAACGGGAATGGCATCGAGATGGTCGTTCTCCGAGGCACACCCCTTCCCGCTGACCTCGGCTCTTGAAATTAGGGCACACGCTCGCAGCGTTCTCCTCCCCCCCATCTCCAGTCCAGCCCGTCGAGACGTGCACAGCGCACCTTCAGCCGGAGGCCCCTTGGAAGTCCTCACGCTCATCCTCCTGTGTGGACTCAGCTTCACGGCGGATTCCTCAGGTGAAGGCGCGACCACACCGGACGACAGCACCGGCGCCCAGATCCACACCGAGCGCATCGGCAACCAGATGCGCGTGCAGAGCGTGTTCGTGAACGCGGACGTGCCGGCTGACACGCTGCGCTACGAACTGGCCCTCCGCCGCAGCGGCACGGCCGGCACCACGCAGACTACCCAGTCCGGCGCCTTCGCAACGGGCCCCGGCCAGGCCGACACCCTCTCGACGACCCAGGTTAACGTCCAGTCCGGTGACACCCTCACCCTACACCTCCGCGTGCGCCGGGCCGAAACGCTAATCGACAGCGTCCGCGTCCGGCGCACAATTCCGTAGTCCGCGCCCGCCGGTCCTGCGGGCGACTCGGCACACGTCTTGCGCTAGGCAGTACCCCCTGCGGACGTAATCCGCCCCGGGACACGTCGCTGAGCTGCTCTTCTCTTCACCAAGGCCCCTCCGTTCTGCTGCATGTGGCTCCCAAATGTTCGAGTATCTGGACGGTCTTTCCTGCTTGCTGCCCTGCTTCTCGTGGCTGGCGCCCTGGTGGGCTGCGACGACGAGACCGTCGGCCCCGAGACCCGCGGCACGCTGACCGGAACCGTTGAGTCCGCCGAGACCAACGCCCCCATTCCCCGCGCCAACGTCACCACCGGTCCGCCCACCCAGTCGGTCCTCACCGGCGAGGACGGCACCTTCTCCCTCGACAACATCCCCACCGGCAACTACACGGTGACCGCCACGAAGAACGACTTCGGCTCGCGGTCGGTCACGGTGCGGGTGGAGGAGGGCCAGACGACCAACGCCTCCATCCTCCTCGAGCCGGAGAACGGCACCGAGGCCGACTCCCTGTCCGCCCAGGTCACGAACTGGTTCAACGACCCCATCAACCGCGACAGCACCGGGGCCGACAGCATCTTCGTCGACGTGGAGTACCGGGCGGAAAACGTGGGGGAGGGGCCGATCGGCCGCTACAAGGTGTTCTTCGAGATCGAGACGGCCGACGACGGCACGTTCCGGTTCGAGGCGGCGCGCGATAGCCTCGCGGAGGGGGAGGCCGAGCTCGGCGGCTTCCGGAAGTATGTTCGGTCGGACGCGCAGTCGGTGGAGGTCTCGGACACCTTCATCGAACCCAGCGGCTCGAATTGACGGATCGCCGGCGCACCGACCACGCCCGTACACGTCTTTCCAGTGGCCCACCCCCAACCCCAAAAATGGCCCACCCGATGACGTGGGCCTAATCTCTTTGTCTCGGGTCTCGTGCCGCAAGCCCGGCACGCCTCCTCTCTGGCCGCTTCTCGAATAGGGGCCTCTTGAACCGTCCCCGTCGGTCCACCGTCGCTTCGTCGGGGCCTCTCATCGTCGCTCCACAGTACCCGAACCACATCTTTCGTACCGTCTCGGGAAGCCGAGTAGCCCAACCGTCGCCGGGTCGACTCTGGGGCCCCGCTGCAAGGATCCGGACAGCGTGGAGCCCCCCGGCAAACCCTAGTGTTGCACAGGCTCCGCCCGATCGTTCCGCAACGGGTCCTTCCGTCTCGAACAGAGTGGTGCCACTATCGCCCGCCCGGCGACCGATGACGATCCCCCGAATTCGTCTGGATCAGCTCCTCGAGGAGGGTCCAGAGCAAATGGTGCTGTCGGAGCGCGTGTGCCTGCCTCCGAGTCCTCTCTACGAACGGTCAGTGGTCGGTAGAGCACATCCGTACCGAATCGAGAGCACTACAGGCAACACAGGCATCTAGGGGTAGAGCGACGGATGAGGTATGTTCTTCTGGAGCATGTAATCTTCCGGGCTCTTAAACCAGTCTCCTACTGCAGTCTGAACCGCCCCTTGCCCAGCCTCACATACACGATCCGATGGAAAATCTACTTGTCAAATTGGTGCTCCAGCGGATTTAGATATCAAACAGGGGATCCGACGAAATTCGCTCACAGCGGCCGCAATTCCCTTCTCAGTGAAGGACTCGTTGGCGGTCTCTGCACCCCAAAATCCGCCTTCAAGGGCCCCAAACCGGGATTTTTGTCGCCCCCCATTGATCATCTTCAAGATGACTGTCCGTGAGCCTGATATTTAGTACTCACGGTCTCTTTTTATCGGATTTGTTCTTCCAGAAACGCAGGGTGCTTGTGACTTGCGTACGAAGCTGGGAAAACGGCCCGCCCCTTAGTTGGGTGAGCGAAGAATCGGGACGATCCGCCGGATCCTCCGGGCGTGCTCCCAAATTTGTCTTCCTAAAACTAATTTTTCTCGATCCATGAGATACTTTGCTAAGATCACGACCACCTTTGCGCTCACCCTCGTCTTTTCGGCGGGGATGGCGTTCGCACAGCAGAGTGAGTCTGATGTCACGCAAGATGGAGATAACAGCACTGCAGACGTTACGCAGACCAACAATGGTAGCGCTGACATCGACGCTACCGTGATGCAGTCCGGCGGTAGCAACAGCGCTACTATTGGTCAGACTGCAGGCGACGGGGTTGCCACTGCCACTGTAACACAAACCCTGGGTGGGACTGAGGCGACTGTCACGCAGTCGCTGTCGAGAAACCTTGACGCTGACGCAGATGTGACGCAGGCAGGCAACAACTTCGCGGAGGTCGATCAGCTTGATGTCGCTAGCGTCGATGCTGTGGTCAATCAGACCAATGTGGGAGGCGCTGATGGTGTTTTGAATAGCGCTGACGTGACCCAGCAGAGCACAACTGGTTCCGATGCTGATGTCAACCAGACAGGGGCGGACAACCGAGCTACCGTGAGCCAGACTGGTACCTTCAGTATGGATGCGGATGCGACCCAGAATGGACGTGGAAACATTGGTGTACTCACGCAAACGGGCGGCTCTCCTGGAAATGGGGCAGTTGCCGACCTTTACCAGAATGGCCGAAACAACATCGCGCGCTTGGATCAGAATGGAGGTGCTCGTGACGAGTACGGTCCTGCCACGGCTGACGTTGACCAGGACGGTAACGCGAATAAAGTAATTGGCCGGAATGGAGCCCGTGCTGTCGACCAGGAGGACGGCGCTTCACTCACCGCTGACCAGGATGGCAACAGCAACGTTGTCCGTCTCGATCAGGGCGACAACGCCATGGCCAACATCGTCCAGGATGGTAACGGCAACGAGCTTCAGGGCTTCGGAAGCACCCGCGATGTAACTTTGCAGGGAGAGGGCGCTGAGCTTCTCCTCGACCAGTTGGGGAACAACAACCTGTCGAGAGTGGAGCAGGCTGGCGGTGCCTTCGCCGACATTGACCAGTTCGGGAGTGGCGATATCGCGAACGTCGATCAGAACGGCGCGAGCACGACTACCGTCACCCAGCAGTAACTCGACTTCACTTCTACGATATCAGCACCGGGGCCCACGCCCCTGGTGCAACCCTGTGGGGTAATTCAACGGCAGAATGTCTGGCTGTTAACCAGATCGCTGGCGGTTCGAGTCCGCCCCTCACAGCTGTTGAAAAGGGTCTTTCTCAAATCCGGCTCACAACTGACCAGACGCCATGTTCTTTTCTCTGTCGGTCTCGATTGTCCTGCAGGCCCTGATGGCCACCTTGTCTTTCCTGCTTTCCGTCGGCGTCGCGGCAGGCTAGAACAGTGATACCTCCATCGCCCAGTACGGCGACAACGACGACGCCCGCATCGCCCGATTAACTACCCAAAACGGCTCCGGCAACACCGCGACGATCACCCAGGAGTAACGACCAGCCCCTAACCGTCGCCTTCGTCGGCGGTAGACGCGCACACATTCTCATCATCCCCTTCTGACATCATGCGTCGGCACCGCCCCTCCTTCGATCCGCTTCGTTCCGGGATCATGCTCCTCACGACCCTGCTGTTGACTCTTGGGGTGCTGGCCGCGGGTCCGGCGGCGGCCCAGGTGGAGGAACAGGTCGGGGCGGAGACCACGCCCGACGTCAAGGGCGCCTCCCAGTCAGAGGTGCTCGTCGTGCAGGTCGGAGACGCCGTCGGCGACGTGACCGATCTAATTCCGGCGGGCGCGCCCGGCCTGACGCCGACCGACGGCAACAGCGCCGCCATCTTCCAGGATGGCAGCGGCAACGACGCCCGGATCCGTCAGGTTGGCACCGGCAACGAGGCCTCCGCGTCCCAACTGGGCAACGACAACGAGATTGTAATTACACAGGGCGACGACAGGGTGGTCCCCACTGTCTTCGACGGCGGCCTGCAGGAGGACCTCTCCGCAACCAATGTCTTTGGAGCCGTCCGCACGTTCAGTCCGAGTGGTCCAGGACAGGGAAACCGAGCGGTGGCCGTCCACAGCGGTAGCGAGAATCAGACGAGCATCACGCAGTTCGGCAGCAACAACGCGGCGGGCATCCGCCTGAACGGCTCCGGCAATGCAATGAACCTGCTACAGACCGGCAGTGAGAACCGGTTTTTGATGGAAACCGCCACCGAGGGGCTGGACATGAACGTCCTGCAGAATGGGAGCGGGAACAGCCTGCAGACGAACATGCCGGTGAGCGCCGAGATGAACGGCAACGGCATCAAACTGGTCATCCGGCGGGGCGGCGGTGCTCCGCTCCCCCTCAGAAACGGCGAGTGAGGCGTTGGGGCCAGGGGGCGTGCCTGTTAGGCAGTCGGTTCCCTGTCGAGCGAAGGCTCTCGGCCGAGAAACTTGTCGACCGGACGGCCAGCTCTCCGCTAAAAGGACTCGCTCGTGTTCAGATACCGACTGCCAGCAGACCATTCCTCGCAGGTGTCCGCGCAGAGACCCCGATGGGTCGAATCCATGTTCGGGTAGGCGCAAATCTCACCCGCGGATCTCTTGAGTTGTCAAACAGGCCACGGGCAGTGGGTCAAGGCGACGCGGCCGATGCAGGTAATCTGCACTACTTCCAGAAGCTCCAACTACCGAAGCTCTGGCTGTCGAAGCTCTGACCGCTCCCCTCGAAGCTTCCTCCTCGTGGGGAGGTCTCAAAACCTGGCCTACGCGGAAGGATCACACGGGCCACCATGCGGTGATCTGGAGGGACCCATGCCGGCTCTTCCTAAAGATGGAAAGTTTCGTCACGGCTGCCGGGCCTGCGGCATCCCTGTCTTGAAGTTGCGAGGCGTGGAGACTAGTTGTTTTTGTACTACCTGCAGGTCAAAGGGCTTCCAATGCTGGAGTCGCCCTCTCGTGGCATATTAAGGTTGCCTTTTTGGCATACTGGGCCCGCAGAAAGCAGCGCATCGCCGGATGCTCCAAACCTTACCAGCCGGTCCCGACCGATTGGGGCAGGGCCAGGGGCCATAGAGGCCGTCAGTCACAGAGGCCGTCGGTCACGGCAGGCGGCGCTGCTTTCCTCTTCCTGCCCGTCTGCCATGGCACGCGGCCGTCGGAGCAAGCTCGTTTCGGCTTTCTTGACGGAGCTGCCCTGGCAGCAGGGCACCCCAGCCCACCGCACGCGCCGAAAATCAGGGCCGGCTGGAAACGGCGAGCGGCAACCGCGCTGGTCAAGACGCAGCGACTCACAGGTAATCACCTTGTAGGCTCACCTTATAGGCTCACCTTGCATGCTTACCTTGCACGATCACCCTGCATGGTTAGCGCAGCAGAGCCGCCGCATGCGTGAGGCAGTACACGTGAGACAGTAATCGTCGCAGGCGAGCGAGAACGCAGGATATCCCTCCTGATGACATCCTTTCTGGTATCAGTCCACCTGGTGGTATCTCTTCTGGTGGTATCCCACCTGGCGGCCGCTTCCAATCCCGCCCGGCCTGAGCGCTATTCGATTTGAACTGCACCCTCACCCTCCCCGCATGTTTTGGACCTCTAGTGTGCTGTCTGCGCCGGCAATCGTCTGGGGCGCAGCCGCAGTTTGGACAACAGGTACATTGGCGCTTCTGATCTCTTCTTTTCTCCCGCCGAGAGCCAAGACGTCTTCCCGGGGCCACGTCCAAGACGGGCCGTTCTTGCGTTTGTCCAGCCCCTACCGGACTGCACTCGGCACTGTGCCACAAGCCTCAGCTGGGCTCGCCGGGCCTCCGGGCTCCTCCTATCCCTCTGGCCTGCGACGGCCACAGAACCGGCCAGGCCTAGGACGTCAGGCCGGCGGCTTATCATCTCGCTTTCTGTGCCGCGGTTCCACCCGCCAGAAAGGCTCTTGGCCCTACGGTCATGCCTCTCAGGCACCGCATATCAGGCCGCAGTCGCTGCGCTGGCTGCCATTTGGGGCTCGTCGCCAGTGGTGAGGCAGCGCCACCAAAAACGCGTCTCATGCTGGCAGCTTCGTCTCACGCTGGCGGGCCCCTCCAAAACGCATGTGCAGACGCACGTGCCTGGCCGGAAGAGCTCTGCACGCCAGTGGCCTGGTGGACCTGGGACTGTAGGGCAGGAAGGCCCCTCTCTTCAAACGACTTCATGGGAGGGGGAGAATTGAGGGGGAAAGACGACCGGTCGCTCCTATTGTCACTACTATTGTCACTACGTGGTGACAACAATTGTCACTACCCCGTGTGGTTTCTTTGAGGCGAAGGTCGAGCGCCCCGGCACGCAGGGAATTCCACAGGCGCAGCCACAAGCTCGGCGGCGCACGGCGGGTGATTGTGTCGGGGCCCTCCGTCTTTTGAGCATCCCCACGCCACCGCATCATTCCTGCATCCCCGATGCCTGCTTCCGGCGCCTCCGATACAGACGGCCCTTCTGGGGTGGGGGTCGACGTCGGCGGCATGTTCACTGACTTCGTCGTGGCGACCGATCCCATCTGTATGTGGAAGCGTTCTCTTATGTGGAAGCGTTCTCTACCGCGCAGAAGCACATTCTACCGTAAGTCTTGGGCATGATCCTGTAAGAATTCTTCCGCGCACAGAACGATGCCACACAGAACACGTCCGATGGCGGCCCACCGAGGTGGCGGGGCAAGACCACTGGAGAGCAAAAGCGGTAAATTGCCCGGTTTTTGGGTACAGAACCAGCTTCGACCAGCCCCGTTCAGAAAAGAGATTTTCCCTACAACTCTTGATCCCCCTTACAACCCTTGAGTAGTGACTCCCTCAAAGGACGTTCAGCTCTCGATTCCTCGTTCGGTCGCCGACGCACTGGCCCTACCCGAGGGCCGGAAAAAAGAAGAGCTCCAGCGCGAGTTGGCCATCTCTCTGTACCGTGAAGACATGCTCTCTTTTGGAAAGGCCCGTGAGTTCGCCGAAATGAGTAAGCATGCGTTTGGCCGGCTGCTGGGCGAGCGAGGTGTCGAGCGGCACTACGGCCCCGACGAACTGGCGGAGGACCTTCGCTATGCTAGGGGGGACAGCTCTCACGACGAGGGAGCAGCAGATTGACTTCTCCTCCGGCTAATCCGGCTGTCGCTTCGCGAGAGATTCTACCATCGGGCGAGCGGTGCCCGCGGGTACACTGGCGATGACACATCGCCCATTCAGGTCTTACCCGGCTCTTCCGGAGCAACAGCTCCAAGCGTTCTTGGACGCCACAGGTGCTACCTGCTACCCAGAACGGTTCGGGCTGACCCTACCAGTAAGACAATACAGCCGCTTAGCTTTAGCTGGCTGCACCTGCTCCGATGTACAAACTTCGATTATGTTTTGCGAGAGGGGTCCCCTGCAGGCCGGCTGAAGCCGGGAGTCCTATTGCCCTCTCGCGCTCTCCCGATACTACAGGATACACCTATAGGACAAGCCGTTCTGAGAATGACCAGCCCAGAGGCCTCCAGTTTTCGGGCTGCAGGCAGGAGCGACTGCAACACTGCCTTCCTCCCTCTTGTAAGGAACAGGCCAGCATGAAGACAACATGTCGCCTGATCGATGACAAACTGCAAGCCTGTCCTCCTCCCAATGCCCACTCCTTCGACCCCGCCCCGCCCCGTTGAGTCGTTTGAAGACCTCCAGGCCGCAGGCCTCTCCGGCTTGCTCGAATCAATCGATGAGGGCCTTCCTGCGAGGCTCATAGGCGAGATCCAAGAGCGACTCGGGGTTGACACCGAGGAGATGGCCACCCTTCTCGGCATCTCGCCTCGCACCTTGAAGCGCCGCGGCGAAAGCGGCAGCCTCACCCCAGTTGAATCTGAGCGCCTCTACCGCATCGCGCGCCTTTTCCGGAAGTCCACCAGTGTTTTCGAGAGTGAAGAGGAGGCCCGCTCCTGGCTGAAACGCCCGCAGATGCGCCTGGGCGGAGAGGTTCCCCTTGAGATTGCCCGGCTGGAGCCGGGCGCCCGGGAGGTCGAACGCCTTCTTGGCCGCATCGAACACGGGGTTCCGACCTAGGTCCTTGTCTTCTCTAGTTCGCCTTGCCTCCGCCAGCGGCTGGTATTGACGGATGGCTGATCTGACGGTTTGGCGCCTCACGAAGGAGCAGTATTCGGGGTCGGCCTTCAGCGGAGAGGGAGCGCGCCAATACGGGGGGCGGTTCAACAGTCCGGGGATATCTGTCGTGTACACTGCCGAGAGCCTGCCGCTGGCGCTCGTCGAGACGATGACCGGATTGGAACGCTACGATCAGCTCCGGCGCTACGTGTTCTTTCGGGTGGGGATCCCACAGGGACAACTCTCCAAGCTAGAAGCGGAGGACCTGCCGGACGGGTGGGACCGGCATCCTCCTTCCTCTCGGTCGCAACGTGTCGGTGATCGGTGGGTCTCCCGCGAGGAGTCGGCGGTTCTCAGGGTTCCCTCTGTCGCGGTGCCCTACAGCTACAACTATCTCCTCAATCCTCTGCATGAGGCCTTCGACAACATCGAGATCGGCCAGGCCGAGCCGTTTCCGGTCGACGAGCGGCTGATCTCCGACCGGTAGGACAGAGGGCCTTCCTGTCGGCTGTGTCTCTAGGGCTGCGCCGATGGGGCGGCCTCCCTCCCGCTACCTGGTCCTCAGATGCGCCGACACGACAGGGATCAAACAGGCGTTTGGGAGAAGAAGGACAAGCGAGAAGCCGTCCAGGCTCGCTCCTTCCCGCCTCGGGTTGCGCTGCCCAGTTGACCATCAAGCTTGCTCAGAAGCAGACTCGCCGTCATGATCCTCGTCCAAGAAAGCCCCTTGACCACGTGTAGAAGCGCTAACTGAACCCTTCTGATTAAAGGAGACGAGCACACCTCCTACGCAGAGATTCTGTCTCGCTTCAGTCATCACTTTGTTCGAACTGGTCGTACCTCAGAAGGGATCAGAGAAGTCCTCACCCAGGCTGAGACAGATCGCAATCGAGCCGACTACGACGCGTTTTTCGTCTTCGAGATCCAGGCCGCAGAAGATCTCGTCAGCGACGTGTCTCAGTTCCCCAAAGTGGCACGCAGAGCAATCGAAAACCCCAGGGAATGAGATTCCTGACTGGGTAAGATCCCTGATCGGCAGGTCTTGCACGACGTAGCCCCCCTTCGAGAAACACTTCTCATCGAAGAAGAGCGGCGGTTTTCAGAGAATACCCCTGCCCCATTGTCACCACTTTTGTCACTACGTGGTGACAACGATTGTCACTGCCTCGCGTGGTTTCTCTGAGGCGGACATCGTGCGCCACTGGATGGATGTCGTAGGCTCGGGCAACCTCCGCGTCGGTTCCATCTGACTGGAGCGCCTCAAGAACAACCTGAAGCTTGAACTCTCCGGCTGTAGGTCCGATTACCCATGGCGCGTATCGTTGGATTGGTTGGTTTGCGGTGAAACTAAGCAGGCTGCGATCCAACCTCATTCTCTTAGTCGTCCCACCAGTCCAACTTTTCGGGCGCACCTCAATTGGATTCGACTATTTGACTTCGACTGTGTCCCGCGAGAGAGTCTCCGAACCGACAGGTTCGGGACCGACAGGTTCGAAATCGACAGGTTGGTACCACCGGAGGAGCGACAACTCCGTGAGCAACAGCTTCATAGAGCCGGGATTCCTCGAAGCAATCGGCTCCCAAGCCCTCTCGCGCTCTCCCGATACTGTAGGTTGAGAACGCCAATCGGTTCAATTCGTGAACGTATACGCGTTGAAAATCATCGTCGTCTGTTCCTTGATGCCTACTTCCTCACCCTTCTCTACTCCGGTCCGAAGGGCACTTTCAGATGCAGAGTCTGCTCTTGGAGAGATCTATGGCGATCGGCTAAAAAAACTCATTGTCTATGGCTCTCAGGCCCGGGGGGAAGCCCGTCCCGATAGCGACGTGGACCTCATGATTGTACTTGGTGGAAAGGTTTACCCAGACGAGGAGGCCCAACGCACCAGCCAATTGGTGATCCGTCTTGCCAGCGAGTACGGCGTGGCCCTTTCTCCTCTTCACCTCAGCGAGGAGAATTTTGAACGCGACCGCCCTTTGCCTCGGGCAGCTCGGCGGGAGGGCGTGGTGCTTTGAGCGAAACCAGCAAATCGGGCGAGGACCCTACGGAGGCCCTTCTGCAGAAGGCGAGCCAAGCTGCGGACGTTCGCTTCGGTCCAGCGGTTACTCATTCCCGTACGATCGGCTGGAGCTGTCCCCGAAATCAGAACCCCGGCAGCACCGAACGGGCCCCAGATGAAGGAACAGAGAACGAAGCAACTGGTGCACGTCACAAAAGCGCACTTGTTGACGTATACCGGTAGAACTAGTAATGAAGTCAAAGCTTACTCTTCGTCTCGACGACGGTTTGAAGGAACGTGCCAAGCAGTTAGCTGAAGAGCGGGGGACCTCCGTCTCCAAGATCGTAGAAGACTACTTCCGACTCTTGCTCCACGATCCAAGCGGAGGCGACTCCAGAGCGGAATCGGCATCCGGTAAAAATGCCGTTCCTGACGATCTCCCGCCTCGCACTCGACAGATGGTCGACGCTCTCGGTCCGGCGAAGACGGACCTTGACCTTGATGAGGATACGGAGGCCTGGGTCGACGCGATGCACGAGAAACACAAGTAGCCCGAATGCTCCTCGCCTCCGATACCTGACCGGGTTGACATGACAGTCCTACTTGACACGAATGTGCTCATCGATGCCGCCGTTGTGTCCCGTTCCTATCACGGCACGGCTGTCCGGCTGATTGCTGCGGCCGAGCGCGACACCATCGATGGTCTCGTCGCACCCACATCAATCGCGACCTGCTGGTACGTGGCCCATGAGCGGGAAGACACCGATCCGCGCCCACTCTTCGACCTTCTGGCAGACGTGATGCGATTCGCTCCCATGGGACGCTCACCCCTACGAACGGCGCTTCAGAATCCTGGGACCGATGACTTTGAAGACAGTTACCTTGCTGCTGCTGGGACATCAGCCAGCGCTTCTGCAATTGCAACTCGAAACGAGTCGGATTTTGTATCGACGACCCTCACGCCCTATCATCCCCTCGACCTCGTGGAGATGCTGGGCAAGTAGTCCCCAGGACACGAACTGCTTGCCCTCTCGAAGTGGATGCCTATCCGTACTCCCCGATCTTGCGCCAAACGGCAGCAGGTCCTCTGCCTTCGGCTTTGATCCTCCTCTGCTCCTTGAGTTCGTTGAACACCTTCCGAATGAGCGATCGGCTCACGCTGGGACAGAGCTCTTCTACGTCCCGCGTCTTGAATCCGTCGGGCAGCTCCTTGACCGCATCGAGAATCCGCTGCGTCTTCGCCCCCCGCTGGGTGCGAAGTTCGCCGACCCGATCCTCAAACTCTTCGTAGGCCGCTAGGAGCGTTCCGAGAAAATAGTCCGTCCAGGGCCGAAGATTGTGGTTTCCCTCGTGCCACCCCTGGGACGAGCGATGCAGCGTGTCATAGTAACTTTCCCGGCTGTCCTCAACGAGCTTTTCCACACTGATGTACTGCCCTACCCCGTAATCGGCCCTGTAAAGGAGCAGAAGTGTCAGAAGTCGGGCCATCCGGCCATTGCCATCTCGAAAGGGATGGATGCACAGAAAGTCCAGAACATACGCTGCAATGAGCAGCAGTGAATCCACCTCTTTCTCCGCCCAGGCCCGACCAAACCGGTCGTGAAGCGTCTTCATGTAGTCGGGCGTTCGGTGTGGCGACACGGTTTTGAACCGGACCACCTCCCTGCCGTCCGGATGCTGTTCGATGATGTCGTTACCGGCCGACTTCCAGTCCCCACCGCGTCTGCTGGTGTATTTGAACAGGTCCCGATGAAACTGTCGGACAACGCCACTCGAAAGCTCGATGTCTTCGTGACGAGTGTGGATGGTATTCAAAACATCCCGGTAGCCCGCGATAGCCTGCTCAGAGCGCGTCTCCGGAGCCGCGCTTTCGTCCATCAGTTTCTTGATGCGCTCTGGTGCCGCCTCTACCCCTTCAATTCGATTTGAGGACTCGGCGCTCCGGACGACTGCCACCTCCCTCAAGGTGTCGAGCGACTGGCGGGCTTGCTGCGTGTATAGCTGTTCCCGTCCCCGATACTCATGGAGCCGGCCCACCGATCGCATCAGATCATGGTCGAGCGATAGGGCAGGAAGGCCCCTTTCTTCAAACGACTTCATGGGAGAGAGAATTGAAAAGACGACCGGTCGCTTCTATTGTTACTACTATTGTCACTACGTGGTGACAACAATTGTCACTACCCCGTGTGGTTTCTTTGAGGTGGACATCGAGCGCCCCGGCACGCAGGAAATTCCGCAGGCGCAGCCACAAGCTCGGCGGCGCACGGCGGTTGATTGTGTCGGGGCGCCTCCGTCTTTTGGGCATCCCCACGCCACCGCATCATTCCTGCATCCCCGATGCCTGCTTCCGGCGCCTCCGATACAGACGGCCTTTCTGAGGTGGGGATCGACGTCGGCGGCACGTTCACCGACTTCGTCGTGGCGACCGGGGCGGGCCTGGAGGTGCGCAAGGTCCCGACCACCGACCCCCAACACGAGGCCGTCGGCACGGGGCTCGGTCGGCTCGACGTGCCCCCCGCGGCGCCCATCGCCCACGGCACCACGACGGCGACGAACGCGCTTTTGGAGCGGCAAGGCGCGAAGGCGGCGCTGGTGACCACGGAGGGCTTCGCCGACGTGCTCGCCATCGGGCGGCAGGACCGGCCCGACCTCTACGACCTGACGCCGACGCGGCCCGATCCCCTGGTGCCGGCCGCCCGGCGCCACGAAGTGCCGGAGCGCATCAGTGCCGAGGGGGACATCCTCACCCCGCTGGACGAGGCGGCCGTGCGCCGCGTGGCCCGCGTTCTCGAGGAACAGGACGTCCAGAGCGTCGCCCTCGCGTTTCTTTTCTCCTACCGGAACCCCGAGCACGAGAAGCGGGCCGCCGAGCTCCTTCGAGACGAGCTGCCCGAGGAGGTCCCGGTGACCCGAAGCAGCGCCCTCTTGCCTGAGCACCGGGAGTACGAGCGCACGGCTACGACGGTCGCCAACGCGTACGTCCGCCCTAGGGTGGAGCGCTACCTGACGCGTCTCGGCGACGAACTGAGCGAGCGGCCGGTTCGCGTCATGCAGTCGAGCGGCGGCACGATTGGACCGGGGCCCGCCGGCGAGCAGGCCGCCCGCCTGGCCCTGAGTGGCCCGGCCGGCGGGGTGGTCGGCGCCCTCGGGGTGGCCCGGCGCGCCCTGGGCGAGGCGCCTCGCGTGATGACCCTCGACATGGGCGGCACGAGCGCCGACGTGGCCCTCTGCGACGGGGCGGTGCCCCGCGCCACCGAGCATACGATCGCCGGCCTCCCGCTTCGCCTCCCCGCCACCGATATTCACACCGTCGGGGCCGGGGGCGGCAGCATCGCCCACGTCGACGCCGGCGGCAGCCTGCGGGTAGGCCCGGAGAGCGCGGGGGCCGAGCCGGGGCCGGTCTGCTACGGGCGCGGCGGCACCCGGCCGACGGTCACCGACGCGCACCTCACGCTAGGCCGCCTCGACCCCGACCGCGTGCTCGGCGGCACCGATGCCCTCGACATGGCCCCGGAGGCCGCCCGCAGCGCAGTGGGGCGCCTCGGCGAAACGCTGGGCCGATCGCTGGAGGAGACCGCCCTCGGCGTCCTGCGGGTCGCCAACGCGACGATGGAGCGGGCCCTTCGGCGCGTGTCGGTGGAGCGGGGCCACGACCCGCGGGACTACACGCTCGTTCCGTTCGGCGGGGCCGGCCCCCTCCACGCGGCGGCCCTGGCGGAGGCGCTCGGCATGCCCCGCGTGCTGGTGCCCCCCGCGCCCGGCGCGCTCAGCGCGCTCGGCCTGCTCATGGCCGACGTGACCCATGACGCCTCCCGGGCACTCTTGACCCCCGTTGGCGCGCTCCAGGACGATCCCGCCTCAATCCAGCGCGCCGCCAGCGCCCTGGCTGAGGACATCGAGTCCGTCCTGGAGGGCCATGGCACGCCCGAGGTCGCCTTCGAGCTCGACCTGCGCTACGTGGGCCAGAGCTACGAGGTGACCGTGCCCCTGGCCTCCCCCGTCACGGCACCGGCTTTGGGCGGCGTCGCCGAGGCCTTCCACGACCGCCACCGCCGGCGCTACGGCCACGCCGCCCCGGAGGCCCCGGTCGAGGCCGTCGCCCTGCGGGCCCGCGGGACGGTGCCCGTCTCGCCCCCGCCCCTTCCCCGCGAGCCCGAGACCGACCTGCCCCTGCGGGACGCCGAAATCGGCACCCGCCCGGTCTGTTTTTCGCCCGGCGGCCCGACGGAGACGACCGCCTACGCCCGCACGGCCCTGCACCACGGGCACACGCTTGAGGGCCCCGCCGTGCTGCACCAGTACGACACGACCATCGTCGTGCCGCCCGGCTGGCGGGCCCGCGTCGACGCCTACCGAAACGTCTGGATCGAGCGGTAGCTCTTGCGGCCTGTCTGGCCGCCCCTCCGGCCGCTTGCGAGAGCCTTTTCCCGGGAAGCGGCCGTTCGAAAGCATTCAGGTGCGGTGGTCACCGGCGGGCCGACGCGTGTTGAACCCTACGCGGGGCCGGAGCAACACGAATCCGTATTCTCGTTCCCATGCCCGACACGCCTCCATTCGAGGAGTGGTGCCGCCGCCTCAAGGCGTCGGACCGGGAGGCCTACGCCGCGCTCTTCGACGCGATGTACGAGCCGGTTTTTCGGTACGTCCGGTCGATCACGTCGTCGGCGGAGGCGGCCCAGGACGTGGCCCAGGACACGTTCATTCGCTTGTGGGAGGCGCGGGAGTCCCTGAGCCCGGGCCAGTCACTGGAAGCGTACCTCTACCGCATCGCCCGCAACCGGGCATACAACCACGAGCGCAACCGGCGCACCCGGGACGAGAAGGAGCCGGCCGTGCGCGACAAGACGGCCGCCCAGCCGGCCTCGCCGGCCCGCCCCGACGACCAGGCCGATGCCGACCAGCTCGAGGACCGGCTCTGGCAGTGGATCGGCGAACTGACGGGGCGGCAGCGCGAGGCCCTCGTGCTGACCCGCTTCGAGGGCCTGAGCCACGAGGAGGCGGCCGACGTGATGGGCATCTCCCCCCGCACGGTGAACAACCACATCGTCCGGGCCCTGAAGCACCTGCGAGGCCGCGTCAACGACTACGAACCCGACCTGCTAGGCCGCGATGAGCAATGATACCCCCTCCCTTCCCGACTTCTTAGAAGAGCGCCTCCAGGAGGAGTCGCCCGAGGGGCGGTCGAGCCTCGGTGCAGTCTGGGAGCTGCTGGGCGGCGCGGATGCCCCCGCCACCGAGGAGGCAGACCCCGACGCGGCGTGGGACGCCCTCACGGAGGCGCATCCCGAGCTGGACGCGACCCCGGCAAACGGCACTGCTTCCGGCACCGCCCCCCAGACGGAACAGACAGAAGCGGCCCCAAAGTCGCGGCGCCGGCAGCGCCCGGCCCGCCGGTCGCGCCGCGCCCACTCGTGGCGGGTGGCCATGGGGCTGGCCGTCGCGACCCTCGTGCTGGCCGGGGGCCTTTGGCTGTGGCGGCAGCCGGTCACGATCACGGCCCCGCCCGGGCAGCAGCGCACGGCGGCCCTGCCGGACGGGTCGACCGCCCACCTCAACAGCGGCACCACGCTCACCTACCGGCGGGGCTTTCAGTCCTGGCCGTTCGTGGACGCTGCCCGCCGCGCCGTGGAGCTGGGCGGGGAGGCGTTCTTCGAGGTCGAGGACGGGGACCGCCCCTTCCTCATCGAAACCGCCAGTGCGGAGGTGGCCGTCACGGGCACTCGGTTCAACGTCCGCGCCCGCCCCGGGAACGCTCGGCCCGAAAACGCCGATCGGGACGACGCCCGCTCGGCCGCCCCCCGCTCGGCCGACCCCGCAGCGGCGACCGAGGTAACGCTCGTCGCGGGCCGCGTCGAGGTAGCCGCCCGGACACGGCCGGAGAGGCGCGTGGTGCTGTCCGAGCCCGGGGCGAAAAGCCAGGTGGCCGGCCCCGATGCCACGCCCACGCCTCCGGAACCGGCCGCCCCCAAGTACGCCCTCGCCTGGCGAAACGGGGGGTTTGCGGCCCAGGCCCGGCCGCTCACGTCGGTGCTTCAGGACCTGGAGCGCCGCTTCGACGCCACCCTGCGCCTCCACGACTCCGTGGAGGAGACCCGGGCGCCGGTCTCCCTCTACTACCCGGAGGCGCCGGATCTGGAAACCATTCTTCACGACCTCTGTACGGCCCGCAATCTAAACTACCGCCCCACGAGCCGCGGGTTTGAGCTCTTCGCGGCCCCGGCAGGTCGGTAATTCCGGGTCGGGCTCCGGATCGGTCAGTTCGGTCCGGCCACGTTCTCGCCTCTGGTTTGCATTCCGCTCCGGCCGCCATGACAGCTCCAGGCGCCACGCCAAACGCGCCGCACTCGCTTCCGGCGACCGCGCTCCTGGTCGTGCTATTGCTCGGGGGCCCCCTTCTGTCTGGGGGACGCGCAGTGGCGCAGCCCAGCACGGGGAAACCTGCCGCCCTAGGCATTCAGGATGCCCCGCTGGAGCAGGCGCTGGAGCAGATGGCCACGGCGACCGGCATTAGCCTCGTGTACGACGCGTCCCTCGTGTCAGGGCGGCGGGCCTCCTGCGTCACGGACACGTCGCCCCCGGAGGCCCTCCTCCGCTGCCTGCTGGCCGGGCACCCCGTCGACTACGTCCGGACCTCCCAGGGCACCTACGTCCTTCGCTCGCCCGTCCGGCGGCCGCCACGGGTGGGGCGGCTGGCCGGGATCGTCCGGGACGGGGAGGCCGGGCGCCTCCTCCCCGACGCGCACGTCCGCCTGCCGGACGCCCAAGAATTTCGCGGAACGGTCACCGACTCGACCGGCCGGTTTCACGTGTCCGGTCTCCTGCCCGGCCCCCACACGGTCGTGGTCAGCCACCTCGGCTACCGCCGCCACGAGGCGACCGTCTACGTGCCCCCCAACGATACCGCCCGCCACGAGGCCGTCCTTGCCCCCTCGCCCATCGCGGCCGACTCGCTTTTCATCGACGCCGACCGCTACGGCCTGCCGTCGGCCCGGCGCGAGGCGGACCGCGTGCCGGCGGCGCCGCTCCGGGCCGGCGGGGCGACCGAGGTGCCCGACGTGCTCGGCGCCGCCGGGTCCGTTCTCGGCGTGACTGCGTCCGCGCCCTACGCCGACCTGCACATCCAGGGCGGCCCGGCCGGCGGGCATACGCTCCGCCTCGACGGCATGCCCGTGCGCAATCCGGCGAGTGCAGGTCGCCTCCTCGGCGCCTTCAGCCCGCTGGCGCTAGAGGGCCTCACGGCCCGGAAGGCCGGCTTCGGGGCCCTCCGCGGGAACGCCCTGTCCGGCACCCTCGAACTCACCCACGACCTTCCGGCCCCTTCGGATCCGGGCGGGCAGTACGGCACCGTTCGCGCCGACTCGCGCAGCCTGGGCGCCCGGCTGCAGGGCAGTGCGACGCTGGGCGACACGCCCGTCTCGGCCATGGTGGCCGGCCGCACGAGCGTGTGGGACGTGTACCAGGACGCCGGGCTCCACGACCTCATCGACCGGTGGTCGACGCTCGACCCCATGCTCGCGGCGGCGCAGGTGTCCGCCGACACCTCCCTCGCCGGCGGGTCGCTGGGCGCCCGCACCCAGCCGAGCGCCGGCTTCTACGACCTGCACGGCGCGCTCCGCTTCGACCTCGGCCCCGCCACACGGCTCGACCTGTCCGCCTACCACGGCCGCAGCACCCTCGGGGCCGACCTCGTGCTGGGCCAGCCCATCGGTACGGACCTCGGGCAAACCGGCGAGGAGGGGGACGACTTCTCCCTCGACTCCTCCCCCTTCAAGCTGCCAACCCGCGACGAGCAGGACTGGTCGAATACGGTCGCGCAGGCCCGCTACCAGGCGCCGGTCTCCGGCCGCACGACCGCAACTTTGCAGGCCGGCGTGAGCCACTACCGGGGCACGGCCGCCTCGGAGGTGGGCGAGGTCCAGTTCACCTCGCCCTCGTCGCTTCGCTCGGAGGCAGGGGTGGCCGCGGCGCGCCAGGCCGCCCGTGGGGAGGAGGGCACAAGCGCGGTCACGGACGTTCTTTTGGAGGGAGAGGTTGACGTGGCCCTCGGTCCTCGCTGGGGCCTCGTGTGGTCCGGCGGCCTTACGCATCAGCGGAGCCGCGTCCGCATCGGGAACGCGTTTGCCCCGCAGCTTCAGCACCGGGCCCACACGAGCCGGCTCACGACCGCGGCCGAGATGACGATTGGCCTCGGGGCCCACCTGCAGCTCGACGGGGGGCTCCGGCTGACGAGCCGCCCCGGGCAGGGGACCGTGTTCGCCGAGCCGCGGGGCGCGCTCCGCTACGACCGGTCCATTGGGGGGCTAGGCACGGTGGGCCTGAGCGTGCGGGGCGGCCTCTACCGACAGTTCACCACACAGTTTGACCTGATCCGCGACGGCGCCACGGCGGTCGTGCCTACGACGCGGATGTGGCTCCCCCTCACCGACCCGCTCACGCCGCCCCGCACCTACCACCTCGCGGCCGACCTGACGTGGGCGCCCGCGCCCCGCTGGCAGATCGACGTGGAGGGCTACCGGAAGTGGCAGCCCCACCTGCTCGCCATCGACTATCCGGCCCTGCGCGGCGCCCCTACGGCGCCGGCCGCCCCGACGGACCCATCGCGGTTCATCGCCCCCAGCCACGGATTTGCGCATGGCGGCGGGCTGGAGGTCGCCTACGAGGGGACGCCCCTCACCGGGTCGCTGCGCTACGCCTACAGCCGGGCCGAGCGTACCTTCCCGGGGCGCTTCGGCGGTCGGCAGGTCTTAGTGCCGTGGACCGACCCGCACCGCCTTGCCCTCACCGCCGAGGTGCCCCTGGGCGCCGGCCTGGCGCTGGAGGCGACCGGCGAGGGCGTGTGGGGCCGCCGCTGGGGCTACCGGCGGGCCTACTACGCGTACCTGACGCCCGACGACCTCGGGGCGGCCTGGGACGAGCGCCAGCTGGATCGGCCCGAGACCCATCGGCTGCCGCCCCGATACACGCTCGATGCCGGCGTGCGCATCTCCCGCTCCTGGGCCGGGGTCGGCGTCGAGGGCCGGATCGGCGTCGCCAACGTGCTGGGCCGCCGGAACGTGGCCGACTGGGGACTGGAGCCACACCCGGACGGGTCGGTCTCGCGGTGGACCCGCTCCCTGCCGGGCCGGCGGGCCACGGTCTCCGTTCGAATTCGCTACTGATTGCGGCGGCGCTGCGCCCGGGAGGCCGGCAGCCAGCCACAATGCCGCCCCCCCGAGCGGGACGCAGGCCCGGCCCCACGCCAACACCGGAGGGGACGTCACTCAGCCCGGGTGACGGTCGTCATGTTGTCCTCGGTTTCCCGATCGATGAGTAGCGTGAAGGGGTCGACGCCGGCCCGCGCCGGCTTCTCGTCCACCGTCACGGTGATTTCTTGCGTCCCGCTCGTAAGCCGGTGCGTCTGCCGGTAGAGCGTCCGCTGGTCCTCGGCGCCCACGTCGCTCTCCTCGGCGAAGACGCCAATTTCCACCGGCAGGTCCATCGGCGCCTCCGTGGGGGACGCCCCGATGCTGTCGGCCTGCTGCTTGCGGGCCTCGACCGTGAGGGTCACGCGGTACCGTCCATCCGCCGTTTCCCTGTAGGTAGCGCCGGTGGCGCGGTTGTCGTAAAGCGTGATCTTGCGGAAGAGGTCGCCCACGAAGCCCTTCAGCGAGTCGGGGGCGGCCGCCTCGAACCGCTCGACCAGCGCCTCGGAGGTCACGAAGGGGGGCGACTGGTATTGGTTGGCCCGCAGGAACTCCCGAAGCACGCGGTTGACCGTCTCCTCCCCGAGGTACTCCTTCAGGGCGTACATGACGAGCGAGCCCTTCTCGTAGTGGATGTATCCTTGGCTGGCGGCGGCCGTCATGAGCGGGCGCTCCTCTCGAGTCTCGAGACCGCCTCCGGAGCGCGCCTGCTGGCCTGGCGTGCAGCCTGGCAGGCCGGGCGCCGCAGCGCAACGCGGTCGCAGCGCGCCCCGAGCGCAATGGTGCTAAAGCACGACGGGACTAGAGCGCGATGAGAAATCCCACCAGCGCCACCGAGACCACGGCGAGCATGTAGTCGTCGAAATTGGACGCGTCCCGCTTGCGGTCGTGGCGTTTCCGAGGTCGGTCGGTCGTCTGAGAGCGGCGTGCTGTCTGCATGGGTCCGGGCTAAAGATGCTTGTCAAAGAAAACGAAGGGGCGCTTCCCGAGGGGGAAGCGTTCCCTCGACGCTCACGCTTCTACGTGTGCCTTCTGCATGTGCGGCTCCGCGTCTGCGCACATGCTTGGACTGAAAATACCCCTGGGCGGTCCGGTGCGTGCGACAAGTGGGCCCGCTGGCGCGACGGATGGGCCCTCTTCGCCCGATGACCTGCTCGTCTCGGGGACCTGCTCGTCTCGGGGCATTTCTTTTCGGGGCATTTCTTTTCGGGGGCCTGCCCTCGGGGGAATCTGAAGGCCCGCTTTTCAGTTCTGAAGGGCCACTCTTCAACAGGAGGCGTTCGGGGAACGGCGTCCGTCCCGAGAGCTGCCTCCCCCGCGTGGGTTCTCGTTCCTGTCGGGCCTGATGGCATCCTATCGGGCCTGATGGCATCCTATCGGGCCTGATAGCGTCCGGTCGGGCCCGGCGGCCGTTCTCCCGTCGGTCCGAGGCCAGGCGGTCCGGAGAGGGTCTCCTGCCCGGTCCGGCTGGGCTCCGTGCCGGCCCCCGTCGTGGCGCAGGGACTGTTTCCGGCCGTGAGGGGGACCTCCAGGCCGCGACGAGAGGGGTCCACGAGGGAATGCCCCCGTGCAGGTCTCGGTTAAGACGGAGGCGCCCCCCTAAAACTCGTCCGCCCCCCAGGCCCCGTCCACGCTCGCTACCGACCGCAACGGCGCTGCGCCCAGGAGACCTTTCGTCTTCGTGTTCATCGGTTCGTGTTCACCGATTCGTGCCCACCGGCGTCTACGTGGCCCCGTCCAAAGGAACGCGCCTCTCTCCTAGCGGCTCACGTACCTAGCAGCTCACGTATGCGGCGTTCGACTTCGGATGCCCAACGCCTCCCCAAACCTGTCTCGCACAGACCGATCTCGGCCAGACCGTCCCTCCGACCATGAGTCAGCCCGAATACATTGCCGCTCTGCTTTCGATTATCGTCGGCCTCGGCCTGACCGACCTGGCCCAAAGCCTCCGCGAACTGGTTCGCCCCCGGCGGACGGTCAACTGGCACTGGCTGCCCCTTCTCTGGGCCGCCACCGCGTTTCTCCTTGTCGTTCAGTTTTGGTGGAACTCGTTTTCGTTTCTGAAGGGAGCCACCTCGGAGTTTTTCCTCCCGTACCTTGTCGCGTTTCTGCTTTTGTATCTGACCTGTGCCTTCGCGCTGCCCGACCCGGGGTGGGAACCGCCTGGGTCGGAGACAGGCGGCGGATTCTCTGTCGAGTCGCTAGGGGCCCGGGCCCCACTGGATCTGAGGGCATTTCACTTTTCTACGGCACACCGCCGGTGGTTCTTCGGGGTCTTCATTGCCTTCATCCTCACGAGCCAGATCAGCAGCCAGATCGCGAGTCTGTTTGCCGAGCGGAGCGTCAACCCCCAAGAGATCCCGGGCAACCTGGTCCTGGTCGCCCTTCTCGGCACGCTCGTGTGGACGGGCCGAAAGTGGGCCCACGCGGTGATTTCGGTGCTCTGCTTTCTGGGAATCGGGTGGTCCACGCTCGCGACCATCCTGGGCTGGACGCAATTTGGGGAACTGCTCGGGCTTTGACGGCGCCCCCCCTCAGCCACCTACGGTCTCGTCGGAGCGCTCGTGCGCGTCGTCGGTCAGGGGAAGCGTTACGGCAAAGCAGGTGCCCTCGCCCTTTTCGGTCTCGACATCGACCTCGCCCCCAAGCTCGTCGGTAAGCCGCTTCACGATCGACAGCCCCAGGCCGCTGCCCTCGTACTCACGGGCCATCCCCTCCGACTCTTGTCTGAAGGCCTGAAAGAGCCCCGGCACGTTCTCCGGGTCCATTCCGATCCCGGAGTCCTCAATCTCAAGGGTTGCGCTTCGGCCCTCATCCAGGAGGCGAATCCCCACGCAGCCTCCCGCCGGCGTAAACTTAATCGCGTTCTCTAGCAGGTTTCGGCAGATTCGGTGGAGGGCGTCCTCGTTCGAGATGCCGCTGACTGGTGAGTCCGGGATCTCAGTTTGCAGAGCGAGGGATTTTTCAGTGAGGTCGTCACGGAGCGCTGCGGTAACGTCCTCGACGACAGCCCTCAGCGAGACCTCCTCCCGCTTGAGCTTGTGGACGCTGGACTCCAGTTTTGAGAGATGGAGCACCGACTCGAGCGTCCGCTGAAGCCGCTCACTGCTTTTGCGTATCTTGGTGGCGAAGTCTCCGTGCTGGCCACTGAGGTTCTGTTCCAGCACCTCCGAGAAGCCGGTGATGGAGGTGAGGGGCGTGCGGATCTCGTGGCTCATGTTTGCCAGCATCGCGGACTTGAGCCGGGCGGCCTCCTCTGCCCTTTCTTTTGCCTCACGGAGCGTCTGTTCGCGCTTCTTTCGCTCGGTGATGTCGGTGTGGATCCCCAGCATCCGAATCGGCTCTCCTCTATCGTCATACTCGACAATACCGCGGCCTTCAATCCACCGTTGCTGACCACCGGGGATCTGCGCCCGGAATTCCGTCCTGAACTCCTCTTGAGCATCGATTGCCTGCTCGATGTCCTCCCGGACACCCGGAAGATCATCGGGATGAACGCGCTGGGCCCAGGCCGCAAACGTTCCTGGGAACCCCCCAGGCTCATACCCAAAAAGCCGCTCGGAGGTCTCGTCCCAGATCACCTCGTCGGCCTGGATTTCCCAGTCAAACGTCCCCGTGTCCGACACGTCGAGCGCAAGCTGAAGGCGAGCATACAGCGTCTGAAGCCGCTCCTCCCGCCGCTTCCGCTTGGTGATGTCCGTGTATACGGAATACGTCTCTGAGGCCCCCGAGTCCAGGGCCTGGTGATTAATTCTTCCGGTGCCCCGCTGCGTGTCCCCCGGACGGATGAGGTCGTACAGGTTCTCCCCGATGGATTCCTCGGGGTCATGGCCGAACGCCCTCTCGAACGCAGCGTTGGCAGCCAGGATGTTGAGCGTTTCTCCCTCAACCCGCCCGTGGACGACAGGAACCGGAAGGCCGTCCAAGAGATTTTCGAGCCGATTGCGGTCGTCCTGCGCGTCGCGTGTGGCTTCCTTCAACTGGGCGGTACTGTATCCTACGCAGAGGCCCGCGATTCCACCGACTGTGGTTAGTTGCAGAACGATGACGGCAGGCTTGATTTCTTCCTGCAGGACCTGCACTCCCACCACGAGCCCAGCAAGAAGCCCCAGCCCAAGACTTCCCACCAACGCGTATTTCGCCACGTCCGGTAGGTAGGGAGCACCGGATGGGCTTTGAAGAGGCCTCCACCCGACGTAGGGAAGCGCCAGGGCCAGGAGGATCGGCACCAAATTTTCCAGTACCGTCGTCCACAGCGGGTCTCCCTGGCGGACCCAGTCCGCGTAGACATCAAACAGAAGGGAGGACGTCAGCGTCAGACCGACGACGAGCAACAGCTGAAAGGCACTGCGCCGGCCCAGTGCTGAAGGACGGGAGAGGGCATCGGTGGCCGAATCGAACATGGGAACTTGCGAGTGCGGCCCGAAGAGCTTTTGGCACCGGAACGGCTCCCAGCAGAAAATGGCTCTTTGGGAACGGAAGGGCAGCGTTACGCCCGTGCCCACGGCACGTCCTCAAGCCTGCTCCCCTGTCTGAGAACGATCCTTCTGTTCAGAGACGATCCCTACTGGGGGATAGTTCGGGGTGGGACCCGCCCGGTGTGCTCGCATTTCTCGAAGGGGGATCCACCGCAATTTTGTCTCTACGTACGGCCGCGATGAATGCCGTTGAAACAAAACATTTTTCCAAGACCAGTTTCGTTCTCTCCACCTCGGTTTACCTAATTCATATTTGCAGGTATCGGATTCGCACCAGCCTTGAGACCCTTGGGGTCCGCATAGCCTCTCAGGGCCTTGTGAGGGACAGAAAGAACGCTGGCCATGTATCACGCCCGACCCGTGGCATGAGGAACTGGTGGCCGACGAGGCTGTGGCTTGGCTCACGGCCATGCGGCGCCAGGCCCATTCACGCTTGTACAGCCCGGGTTTCGTCCGGCCCAGCGGGCCTCACACTTTTCCGAATGGGTGATGTCTGGCGGCCGAGTGGCACTCTTCCGGCGGCCCGTTGTTAACACAGGTCCAGACACTTTTGCTAGTAGGAGAATCGCGCCATGCGGACCCGTTTGCGCAGTGCTGCACTTTTGCTCGCGTTCGCGCTGGTCGGCGCCGGGCTTCTCGGTTGCGACCAAGGGGGAACCTCTCCTCCCATGACCGCGGAGGAGGCCCGACCCCAGATCATCGAGTCGGCGAGTGGCCTGCAGGGAGCAGCCGCGACGTTTGAACAGACCCCTCTCGCCCGCCTGTCCGAGGCGATGATGACCTCAGGGTCCGAGGGGAGGACCGTCTCGCGTTGGGGCAAAGCGCTGACCTCTGGCCTCGGGGCCGTGCTCGACACGACGGGTGGGAACTTCAACTACGACGCCAGCACAGGCGTCTATGTCTGGACCTCGGACACGCAGGCCTGGCGCCAGGAGCGCCCGGCCGACAGCCTCATTCTCCGGTTTCCAGAGTCCCCAGACGCACCGAGCAACAACGCAACCTTTACGCTGAGCCGCTACGAGACCCAGTCGGTCACAGTCGGAGGTTCAACAGAGCAGATACCAACCGAGATTGGAGCCTCGCTTGCACTGGAAAATGAGGGAGAGATCTTCTCTGTAGACCTGAGGGACGTTGGGTTCACGTTTCTTGGAATTCCGCAGTCGTTTTCGCTGGACGTGACGGCGAATCCGCTTGCCTTCACCACCAGTCTCAAGCGTGGTCAGAACGGGACATTCCAGTACGAAGACCGGTTTCGAAACGATGGTCAACCAGTGACCGCCACCACAGCGACCGTGGACCTCTCCCCGGACGATGCCGAAGGCGATGACAGCACGCTTGGCCGCGTCGAGGGCACGACGCAGGTTGGGCAGGACCTTGCGATCGAGTACGCAGCGGACGTTGGGGCGCTCTCTGCCCTCGAAGACGCGTCGGCGGACGAGATCAGTGACCGCGTGAGCGTCGATGTGCTGCTGCAGGGCAACCAGGTGGCGACGCTCCGGTACGACGGGTCTGCCGAGCAGGTAATCGTGGAGTATACCGACGGCACGACCGAGCCGCTCTCAGACCTTCTTCGGGAGATCGGAGTGTCGGGGGGCGCCTCCTGAAGCGGGGCCTCTTTTTCTGAGGCGAAATCATTCCTTCAGGGGCGACGCGTTGCAGACGTGAGCAGGGGACGTTCCCAACCGTCGATTCGAGACCTTGAACCCGCAGGCGCCTCCAGGCCCCCGAGCCCAGTCGCTGAGATGCGCGCGAGGGGGCGTGCTCTCCGATCCCCGGAGCGCTGACCTGGGTTGCCAAGCCCCCACGTTCGCCGAGGGTGCCCTCACGCCAAAGGACCCATTGCCAGCGTGCGGTTCGTTGCCGGGAGGGGCCTTCTCACCAGCAGCCCCCGCCGTGCCGGTAGAGAGTCTCGTACCGACAGGGCCCCGCCGGACTCGAGCATGGGGGCATCGAGCATGAGGGGCCCGTTCTACAGGAAATCACGCCGATGAATGCCGCCGGTCCGGTCGCCTGCTCTGCCCGCGTGGCCTGAATACATTCCAAGTGTGCCTCCCAGTTGTATGACTGAGCACTCCCGTTCCGTCTTCACCCTCGCCGGCTTGTGCGCAGCCCTTCTCCTGACCCTGGGGCCCATCCCCGCCGGGGCCCAGGAGAGCGCGTCCCTGAGCGGCTACGTGCGGGACGCCGAGACCGGCGAGACGCTGATTCAGGCAAGCGCTCTCGTCAAGGGGACCAGCCGCGGGGCGGCCACCAACAGCGAGGGCTACTACACGATTCAGGACCTCTCCGCCGGCACGTACACGATTGTGTTCTCCTACATCGGCTACCAGAACCGCGTGGAGAAAATCACCCTGTCGGCCGGCGAGGCGCGCCGTCTCGACGTCGAGCTTCAGCCGGCGGGCGTGGCGGGCGAGGAGGTCGTCGTGACCGGCGAAGCGGCCGACGAGGAGGGCTCCGTGAGCATGGACCAAGTGGAGACGGCCCTGATTAAGGAGCTCCCCACCGCGTTCCAGCCGGACGTCTTCCGCACGCTGAAGCTGCTTCCCGGCATTAAAACCGCCTCGGACTACTCCAGCAACCTCTACATCCGCGGCGGGGGGCCGGGCCAGAACCTAATTCTGCTCGACGGCACCACGGTGTACAACCCGACCCATTTCTTCGGCTTCTTCTCCACGTTCAACCCCGATGCGATCAAGGACGTGGAGCTGTACAAGGGGGCGTATCCGGTGGAGTACGGCGGGCGCCTCGGGGGGGTGGTCGACATCCGCAACAAGGACGGAAACCGCCGCGAGACCAGCGGGGGGCTGAGCGTGGGGCTGCTCGCGTCCCGGGCGTACATCGAGGGGCCCTACGGGGGAAGCGGCGACTCGGCGGACGGCTCGTACATGGTCGCCGTGCGCCGCTCGACCCTTGAGCCCGTGCTGGCGGGGCTGCGGCGCACCGGTACGGATGGCATCCCGGACGCCTTCGCGTTTTACGACGTGAACGCGAAGGTCAACTACGACGCGGGCCCCGACGACAAGCTCTCTCTGTCCCTGTACGGGGGGCAGGACCGCCTGGACCTGCAGTTTCAAACCGCCGGGCGCTTCGACATCGACTACGGAAATCAGACGATCAGTGCGGACTGGACGCACCTCTTCGGAAGCCAGGCCTTCTCGACCCTGCAGGTCACCGGGTCGCGGTACCGCAGCACCCCGGTGGCCAACATCGCGAACACCGAGTTCGAACAGACGAACGGGGTCGACGACCTGTCGGTGAATGCGGATATCGAGTACACCCCCGGCTCGAACCACACCCTGAAGGGCGGCGCCCAGTGGAGCCTGCTCTCGTTCCAGCTGCAGGAGTCCTTCGACGGCTCCGTGACCTTCGACCAGGACCTTCGCAGCCAGCAGGCGGCCCTCTACGTTCAGGACACGTACAAACCGACCGGCGACTGGACCCTCAAGGCGGGCCTTCGGGGCTCGTACTTCCAGAAGGGCAGTTTTTGGCGCCTCTCCCCTCGCCTTTCGGCCGAATACTCCTTGTCCCCCTCCGTGCAGCTGCAGGCGGCGTACGGGCGCTACCACCAGTACATCACGCTGGAGACCAGCCAGCTCTTTACGGGCTTCGACACGTGGCTGATGTCCGACGAAGGCGTGCCCCCGTCTTCGGGCGACCAGCTGGCGCTGGGGCTGACCACGCAATTCGGGGACGGCTGGCAGGCGGAGGTTGAGGGCTATGGCCGCACCATGCCCGGCCTGTTCCGGGAGGACCCGTTTTCGTCCGGCACGGCAGGGGTGCCCTACGCCGAGCGGTTCCAGATCGGCGACGGGCGGGCTTACGGGTTGGAGGCGCTGCTGCGCCGAGAGACCGGGGACTTCACCGGCTTCCTCAGCTACACGCTGGGGCGCACCGAACGCCGGTTCCCGAACATCAATGAGACCCAGGCAGGGGGGCCTCAGTACTACACGCCGAAGTACGACCGGACTCACGACCTGACGCTCGTTGCGAACTATCGGCTCACCAGGGGCTGGCGCCTCACCAGCACGTTCAGCTACAGCACGGGCCAGCCCTACACCCGCCCCGAACGGCAGTTTAGCACCGTGGACAGTCCCTTTCAGTCCGCCACCGACGAGCGAACGGTGCTGATCAGCCCCTTCAACAACGCCCGGCTCCCCCCCTACCATCGCCTCGACATCGGGGCGACCCGCAGCGGGAAATTCTTCGGGATTGCGGACTACGAGTTCAAGATACAGCTCATCAACGCGTATGCCCGGCGGAACGTCTGGTTTTACCAGTACGAGCGCCAGGACGACGGGAGCCTCGAGCGCACCGAGATCCCCCAAATCCCGGTCCCGATCCCCAACCTGTCGTTCACGCTCACGTTCTAGACGGAGTATTGCCGCTGAGCATTGCCGTTGACCTGTGCGCTCTCGCACCCGGCACACCGCCCCCTCCTGTATGCGACGCCTTCTGCTTTTCGCCATTTTTGGCCTTGCTGCCCTCGTCGGCTGCGATACGGCCGCCCTGGAGACCGAATCCCAGGTCGTCGTCGAAGCCTACCTGGAGGCCGGTGAGCCGATGGACTCCGTCCGGCTCACGCGCACCGCACGGGCAAGTGCGGAGTACACCCCCGAGCGGACGGCCGTTCAGGGCGCGGACGTGCAGGTGCAGCGCCTGAACGACAGCGGCGGCGTCGCGGCGACCGTGCCGTACACGGAGACGGACAGCACGGACGGGCTCTACATCCCCGAGACACCAGCCACCGTCAAGCCTCAGGGCACGTACCGGCTGCGGGCCGCCCCGCCGGAAGGCCCTGTCGTCACTGCGGAGACCACCGTGCCGGCCCCCGTCGAGGCCGTGCGGACCCAGAACGACACGACGACATACCCGGACCCGGACGACGAGAACTCCGACCCGCCCCAGTTCGAACTGACGGTCCGGCCCGGGCCGTCTGCCCTGGAGCGGCAAAACGTTTACGTTCTCACGTCGCGGTCCCTGCTTGAGCTGCAGTCCATTCCCGCCAGCCCGCCCGATAGCGTCGCCGGACGCCTGCTGACCCCATTCTATCTCGAACAATACGATGCCGACAGCGACACCCTGGCGTCGTTCCGCGTCAACTCGTCGGGCCTCCTGAACGAGGCGAACTTCACCTCCAACGACGACGGCACCGTCAGCATCACGCTCCCCTGGCTTGCCGTGGCCTTCTACGGGCCGAACCAGGTCCGCGCAAGCGTGGTGGACGACAACCTTTACGACTTTCTGCGCACGCAGTCGGCCCAGCAGATGAGCCTGGCCCCCGGCGAGATTCCGAACGTTGACGAGGACATCGAGAACGGAACCGGCATATTTGGAAGCTTTGCTGAGGCCAGCGGAAAGGTCCTCATTCGCCCACCAAACCTAACGGGCGACGACGTCCCGCTGCGGCCCTGATGACTTCCTTTTCGGCGCGGCGGAAGGGATCCCATGGGTCCGGAGCAGCCTGTTGAGCAGGGCACAAGCGCATCCCTTGCAGGGACGCTTCGGAAGAGAAAAAGGGCGCTTCTAATCGGAGTCTCGTTTCGGCCCGGACGCCTGACATGCCGGAGAGCCAAACAGCGCTGCGGCGTGTTTGCCTTTCGGCGCGCATGCCCACTCCCCAACGCGGTTCTCCGCTCAATTTCGGAATCGGTGGCGCGGAGGTGGGCCGGAACGAGTTCGCTCCTACACTTTCACCTGAACCACGTCTGTGAGGCACTACGTCGGGAAGAGACGGGCTTGGATTGGCTTCGCCGCAGTCACAACGATGCTTTGGGGAACCTGGGGAGCTCTGATCGAGATTCCGGAAAAGGCCGGGTTTCCCCCTCCACTGGGATACTCTGTGTGGGCGGTCACGATGGTCCCTCCCGCGATCGTGGCACTGGGCATAGCCGATTGGGATCTGGACTGCGACGTGTACTCTGTCTGTATGGGGATGGCGGCGGGGGGACTCGGGGCAGGGGGGCAGTTGATTCTATTTGAGGTTCTTAGATTGGGACCTGCATACATCGTGTTTCCAATCGTGTCCCTGTCTCCCGTCGTCACGGTCCTGCTTTCTGCGTGGTTGATCGGGGAACGGGCTGGGCCGAAGGGCTGGGTGGGAGTCGCGTCTGCACTGGTGGCGATCGTTCTTCTGTCAACCGAGGGCCCGTCCTCTGACGCCACAGCCGCCGGTGGAGGGATCGCGTGGCTCGGGTTGGCGCTCCTCGTGTTTTCGGCATGGGGGATTCAAGGGTACATTATCAAGCGGGCGAACCGGACCATGAGGGCAGAGAGCGTCTTTTTTTACATGGCTGCCTCGGCTCTGCTTCTCGTGCCGATCGCGATCGCGATGACGGACTTCTCACAGAGGATCAACTGGGGACTGCGAGGGGCCGGGCTGGCCGTTCCGATACAGCTGCTCAACGCAGTTGGGGCTCTCTGCGTCGTGTACGCGTACCGGTACGGGCGTGCCATCATTGTCTCGCCCATGACGAGCGCCGCGGCGCCAATGATTACCGTGATGCTGTCGCTCTACATCTACTCGACCGATCCGTTGGATATTCCCGTCAAGCTGACCGGCATTGCCATGGCCATCACGGCGGCCTTTTTGATGGTCATCGACGGGGAAGGGGAGAAGCGGGAATAAGGCACTTTACAGGGCGGTCCAGAGTTGTCCCTTTCCGGACGCTCTTCGACGGGCCTGGGGAAGCTCAAAAGCAAAGCTCAAAAGCAGGAGTCCCTCTGGATTCGTTCCTGGGGGAACCGGCGCTCTCCACGTCTGCATTAACCAGCCTATTGACGCATGCCCAACATCCTCATTCTTTCTTTCGCTCTAGCCCTCGGCTCGGCCCTTCTCGGCGGCGGGATCGCGTGGTTGGCTTTGAAACGCCGCGTCGAGGCGGCCTACGAGCGCGGCCTCGCGGACCGGGAGGAGGACGTCTCTGCGCTGAAGCAGAAGGTCTCCGCCCTCCAGCAGGAGACCGAAAGCCTCACGTCCCAGCTCGGCGACGTCAAGGCCGAGCGGGACGAGCTCAGCGGCCAGGTCGGCGACCTCAGGGAAGAGACGTCTACCCTCAAGACCAAAAACGAAAACCTCCGAAGCCGGCTGGAGGAGCAGGAGGGCCGCATCGAAAAGCAGCAGGAGGAGCTCAGGGACCAGTTCAAGAACCTGGCCAACGAGATCTTGGAGGAGAAGACCGAGAAGTTCACCGAGCAAAACGAGGAGAACCTGGATCAGCTGCTCGGTCCGCTTCAGGAGAAGCTGGAAGGCTTCAAGGAGAAGGTCGAGGAGACCTACGAGAAGGGCCTTAAGGAGCGTAGCCAGCTGGAGACGCAGATCGAGCAGCTGAGCGACCTGAACGAGACGATGTCCGAGCGGGCCGAGGATCTCGTGGGCGCCCTTGAGGGCCAGTCCAAAACCCAGGGCGACTGGGGCGAGATGGTCTTGAAGCGCATCCTGGAGGAGTCCGGCCTGAAGGAGGGCCGGGAGTACCACACGCAGGTCAGCCGGACCAACGGGCAGGGCAAGCGGCTCCGGCCGGACTGCGTGATTGAGCTGCCGGAGGACCGATTTGTCGTGGTCGACTCGAAGGTATCGCTCACGGCGTACCGGCGCTTCAGCTCCGCAGATGGAGAGGAGGAGCGGCAGAGCCACCTCAAGGACCACCTCCAGTCGGTTCGGAGTCACGTCGAGGGGCTCGCCTCGAAGGACTACGGGAGCCTCTATGGCGAGCGGAGCCCGGACTTTGCATTGATGTTCATGCCGATCGAGCCGGCCTTCGCCCTGGCCCTGCAAAACGACGAGGGCCTCTACCAGAGCGCCTTCGACCAGGGGGTGGTGATCGTAAGCCCGACGACGCTTCAGGCCACGACCCTGACGATCGCCAACATCTGGCGGCAGGAGCGGCAGACCCAAAACGCCCGGGAGATCGCCGAGCGGGGCGGGCGGCTCTACGACAAGTTCGTGCTCTTTGCCGAGGCGCTGGAGGAGGTGGGCCAGCGGATCGATCAGGCCCAGGAGAGCTACCACACCGCCCGGAAGCGGCTCACCGACGGGCGCGGCAACCTGCTCCGGCAGGTCGAGATGCTGAGGGAGCTGGGCGCGGAAAACAGCAAGGACCTGCCTGAGGAGATGGAAGGGGACCTGGCCCGCGCCGATCTGCCCGACAGTCAAAAGACTGGCTCCGACGACGCATCCTGAGGGACCTGGCCCCCGGTGCGTGACGCTTGGGCCGCGGCAAGGACCGACCTACCGCTTCCAGGCGGCAAATCCTGTCCCGGCAACCACGAGGAGCGCCCCCGCTATGCTCCAGAGGTCGACCGCTTCCCCAAACACGAGAAGCCCCAGCCCGGCGGCGAAGACGATCTGGAGATACGACACGGCCATGGCACGACCGGCTTTCTCATTGTGGAGCCCCTTCGTGAGCAGAATTTGTGCAACTTGAGCACAGCCGGCAACCCCTCCGATCAGCATGATCCACTCCCAGAACGTCGGCCACTGCAGATCGGTGACCGCTGCCGTCGGAAGTCCCCCGATCGTGGCGACGAAGGGAAAGTAGAACACCACCACCAGTGGGTGCTCGGTCTTGCGGAGCCTGCGGATCAGTACTTGCGCCGACGAGGCGCACACGGCCCCCAGGAGGGCAATTCCGACATAGGTGAGATCGAGTGCCGCGCCAGAGCCTCCAAATAGAAACGAGGGCTGTGTGATAAGGGCGACCCCTGCAAGACTCGCAAGCGCCCCAAGAAGCTCCGACGTGCGTAGTTCCTCCCCAAGCACTGCCGCGGCAATGAGGGCAGTGAATACGGGATTGGTGTAGTGGATTACGGTGGCATCTGCCAGGGGAAGCTTCGTGAGGGCAAAGAAAAAGCAACTGAGGGTTGCAAATCCGAAAAAGCCCCTGAGCCAGAGCAACGTCAGGTCCGTTCCCCACAGAGAGGCCTCGTCAGACCATCGGACGAGGACGTAGCTATAGATTAAAGTGACGGCGGCACGGGTGAGGACAATCTGCTGACTCGACACGCCCCCCTGGCCAACGACTTTGACAAAGGCGCTCGTTAGGCTCCAGAAGAACGCAGCACCCACGATGTAAAAAATCCCCGAGTAGGCGCCAACCAGTGGCTTAGTGGATGAACTCATTCGTTTCTGGGGGCATCAGGTGGGACCGCGAGCAGCAACGATCCTGGGGGCCTCTGATCTCTCATCGTGACCCGACCCCGTCGCAGTCAACCGAGCCGAGGGGGGGTTGGGCGAAAGGCCCGAGAGCCTCGCTGGATGGACGGCAGGATTGGACGGCAGGAGTCTCGCATGGAGTACGCGCGTATCGCTTCGCCGCGACGCTGATTGGGAGAAGGCACCCGCACGCACATACTTTACACAACCGTTGTGAAGAGAAGGGAGAGAAAAGGCAATGAGAGCTATTACACTAGACGGCAATTTTGATGCTCTCACACGCAGAGAAACGAACGGATGGCCTCTTCTGACTCCCCCTCTGGACGACTCGGTGTTGCCATAGTGGGACTTGGCGGCGCGGTCGCGACGACGACGGTCGCCGGGATTGAATTGATGCGCTCCGGCAATGCCAAGCACCACGGGCTTCCCCTCGCAGCCCTTGATGAGAGCCTCACGCAGGGCCTTGCCTCCTACGAGTCGCTTGTGTTCGGCGGCTGGGACTTCTACGACGTAGACCTCGAGCAGGCCGCAGAGAACCATGATGTGCTCGATCCAGGTCAGTTGGAGAAGGTTCGCTCTAGCTTGGGATCACTCAGCCCCTGGCCCGCGGTGGGCAATGAGCGGTTCTGTCGGGAGGTAACTGGGGACCACCAAGTGGCCACGTCGGGACACCGAGAGACGGTCGACACGCTACAGGATGACCTGCGTCGCTTCAAAAGCGAGAACGACCTGGACAACCTCGTGGTCGTGAATTTGGCCTCCACGGAGGCTCGGGCCGATCCCTCTCTGCCTGTATACGGTTCTGAGGAGGCGTTTCGCAACGGGATCGAGGAAAACCACGAGGCCATCAGTCCGGCGATGCTCTACGCGTTCGCTGCGATCGATGCCGGCGTGCCGTACGTCAACTTTACGCCCAGCCTGGCCGCCGACACCCCTGCCCTTCGGGAGATGGCCTCGCGCCTGAACGTTCCCGTGGCCGGAAAGGACGGCAAGACCGGACAGACGCTCCTGAAAACCATTTTAGCACCGGGCCTGAGGTCACGAGCACTGAACGTGGACGGGTGGTACTCGACCAACATCCTCGGCAACCGCGACGGCCGTGCTCTCAGCGACGAGGACTCTCTCGCCTCGAAGGTTGAGACCAAAGGGTCTGTGCTCGACTCCATACTGGGGTATGAGGTTGAGGACCACATTGTCGACATCCGGTATTACGGCCCCCGTGGCGACAACAAGGAGGCGTGGGACAACATCGACCTGACGGGGTTTCTTGGAAAGAAGATGCAGCTGAAGCTCAACTTTCTCTGCCGCGATTCCATCCTGGCGGCCCCGCTCGTGATCGAGTTGGTTCGGTGTGTCGATCTTGCCGATCGCACCGAACAGGGCGGCGTCCAGGAGCATCTCGGGGTGTTTTTCAAGTCCCCCATGGTGGAGAAGGGCCACGTTCCGGAGCACGGCCTCCCCTCTCAGCAGAGGGCCCTCCATCAGTGGCTTGAGCGAGTTCACAGCTCGAAGGACGGGGCGTCTCCATCGGAGGAAAATGGAGAGGCAGGCATTCCCGCGAGCAACGGCACCGAAAGCAGTGGCACTGAGAGCAACGGCAAGGCCCCGGAGTCGGCGGCGCCGTCGGGCAGCCCGTCCTCATCCGTCGCAGACAGGTGAGCGTACCCCCCTGGCAGTGCGCCCGCCGCGTTCTTGAGCCTGATCGATGGCCCCGACATGTCCGACCCTGGATTGGCAACCCTGCCCGCGTACGAACCGCTGCTCCGCGACATCGTCAACCTCAAGCGGGTCCGATCGGCGGGCCGCACCGGAAGTTGGATGGAGCGGAGTTTTCGGAGAGGATGGAGCCGGATTCTCCATGTTGAGGACGCCCCGGAAACTGCATCATTCCGGCCTGCCGCAATCGAAGAAACCGCCGAGGCCATCCTGGCAACGCGGCTTGCCGACGTATCCGCTCCTGTCCTCCGCGAGCATGGACTGAGCGCGGAAACCACGCGTGAGATCCGCGTCCGTGGTTTCGAGGAAGCCCCGCTTCCCGACTCCCCGCTCCGCGATTCGCTGCGTGAGGCAATTTCCAGCAAGGACGCCGCAGGGGAGCCAGTGCGGGACGGAGGAGAGTCTCCTGGGTTCGTCGACGCGCTCTGCGAGCAACCGCGAGCGGGCGTGACTGCCCCAGGGACGTCTCGGTTGATGCTGACCCCGACTGAGAGCCACGGGGACCATTGTGGCGCTGTTGCCGTCTTCGGGGTCCTGCTCGCTCCGCTTTTTGGGGCCGATGTTGCAACAACATACCTGATCGGCCTTGCTCATCACCTGCACAACGCAACGCTCCCGGACGCAGGGCATGCGGGCGATGTCATCCTCGGCGATTCGGCGGGCGCCCTCATCGACGCAGGCCGCGAGCGGGCAATGCGGGCGATTCCAGAGGAGCTCCACGACCCGATCCACTCCGCTCTTGCCCACACCGAACACGTCGATTCTCCAGAAGCGCGAACCTTCCACGCTGCCGATGCACTAGACCGGGTTTTGGAAATCGCCTGGCACGCGCAGACGGCGGACTTTTCCCTCGACGTGGCGCTGGACGAATACAACCTTGTCCACGAGGGCTTCGCACAGGACTGGCAGCAGCGCGTGCTCGACGCCTCAGTCTTCTCCTGACTTCCGGTCCGCCCGGCTCGCCACTTTTTTTCTTCTACCGCGCACCCCAACACTCTCAACGACAGCCCCAACATGGACGCTCCCGCTCAGAACGTCGATACGGTCGGATGGGGGGTCATCGGATGCGGGTGGGTGGCCCGCGACTTTGGCATTCCCGCAATCCAAAACGCCTCGAACAGCCGACTCGTGGGGCTTTGCGACCGGGACGGGGATGCCCTGGCGGCCACGCTTCCTGACACCAGTGTGCCATGCAGAACCCAGCGGACCGGCGAGCTGCTCCGGCGCGACGACCTCGACGCTGTATACGTTGCAACCCCCAACGACAGCCACGCTGAGCTCGTGTCTGCCTGCGCGGAGGCAGGGAAGCATGTGCTGTGCGAAAAGCCCATGGCCCGCACAACGCCCGAGGCCGAATCCTTGGTAGACGCCTGCCGCACTGCCGGTGTCCGCTACGCGACAGCGTTCGACCAGCGCTTCCACCCCGCTCACCGTCGGCTTCAGGATCTTGTCGCGGACGGCACGCTGGGTACCGTGACCACTGTTCGGATCCATTACGCCTGCTGGACCCCGGCCGACTGGACTCCCGATGGCATCAGCCTCGACAACTGGCGTGTTGATCCCGACCGCGCGGGCGGCGGTGCATTCATCGACCTCGCTCCCCACGGCCTCGATCTCACCCAGATGATTTTGGGGGAGCCGCTCACCTCCGTGTCGGCCCTGTTGCAGGGGCAGGTCTTCGATTATCCGGTGGACGACGGTGCGGCCCTCATCGCACGGTCGGAGAGCGGCACCCTCCTGTCACAGTCCGTCGCCTACAACTGCCCCGACGTGTTTCCGCGACGCCGCCTGGAAGTCATCGGGACCGAGGGGCGCGCACTGGCGGTCAACACGATGGGACAGGACGAAGGAGGCGAGGTCACGCTTACGCGCAGCGATGGCACCGAAACGGCGATTGATTTTGACAAGGACCGGTCGCCGTTTCTCGGGCAGGTGGACGCCTTCGCCCGTTCGGTGCGTACCGTCGAGCCGTTTCCCTTCTCTCCGGCCCACGACCTCCACATCATGCGCCTCGTCGACGCCGCAGTCGAGTCCCCCAGTACCGAGGTCCCGGTGTCTCCGGCCCCTGCCGCCTGACGCTGTCGCCCGGTGTCGTGTGGCCTGGCGCCCCGCGACGCCCCGATCCGTGTCCGATGATCCGTGTCCGATGACACGTAGTTCTCACGACGAGTCGTTTCTACGCTCACTTGCCCCCTCTCCTGCTAGCCGACCATGCCCCTCTCGCATTACTGCACAGAGCACTCCGGCTTCTGGCAGAAACGGCCCTCACCGCCAGAATCGTGCCCGGTCTGCGAAGATTACCGGCATCCACTCCCCCCAGACGGGTACGAATTTCTGACGCCGGGCGAGGTTGACGACCACGTGTCCGTGGACTGGACAGAGGTGCTGCCCGGCATCACGATGTTCTGGACCGAGCCCCAGATTGGGGTCGGCTCGCGGGGATTCCTGGTCGAGCACCCGAACGGCAACATCGCGTTCGAGGGGGCGACGTGGTACGACGACGCGGCGCTCGATCACATTGAGTCTCTTGGGGGGATCCAGTACCTGTCCGCCTCGCATGCCCACGTGTACGGCGCGCTCTGGCGGCTGTCGGAGCGATTCTCACCGGAGACGGTCATCCAGGAGGCCGAACTCCCGTACGCGCAGGCATTTCCGGTGACCTGGCCGTTCGACGGGCGCGCCGAACTTACTGCCGGCGCTACCCTGCATCACACCGGCGGCCACACGCCCGGCCACGCCGTGCTTCACCTCGAGGATCGCCGCCTGCTTTTCTGCGGGGACGCGCTCAAGTATACGCTTGACGAGTACCCCGTTGGCGACGCTGTCTCGATCTCCACGCACAGGGCGTACGACGCCCACATTCCGCTCACCCACGCGGACATTCGGCAGTACCGCGACCTGATGGAGCCGCTCGACTTCGATGCCGTCATCACGCCGTGGGAGGTCGTTCCATCCGGCGGCAAAGACGCCGCCCTCCATCTGTTCGCGGAGCAACTCAGCGGCCGCCCGTTCGCTGACCCACTCCCCCTGCGCGAAACCGTCGAGGAGGCAGATGCCGCCCCGGATCGCGCAGAGGGTTCGCACACGGCAGATCCTGCGCGTGCGTATCAGGAGGCCATGCCCCCCGGGGAAACGTTTGCGTTTCCCATCACGGACCTTGACCGGACGGACATTCCGGTGTGGACCGTCGCGCACTTCCCGGAGGAGCGCCCCGGCATGAACACGTCTGCCGGCTACGGGTCGACGGACGCGTCGGCCCGGATCGGCGCGTGGGGGGAACTATACGAGAAGGCCTCCAGTCGGCAGGCCGTTCCGGAGCTCCCCCGCCGCACGGCATCGTACGAGGATCTTGCCGCGGCCGGCGAGCCTGCCCTCGATCCTCGGCGCTTGCGCCTGCCGGTGGGCACAACATACGCCCACGACCAGCCCCTGGTGTGGGCGCAGGCGCGCCGGTACCCGTCCCACGATCCGGTCTGGATTCCCATCGAGGAGGCCGCCGCCTACTTCGGAGACCTTGACGGCATTTCTCCGGCGCGTGAGGACGGCTGGCTCTACACGCCCATCACCAACGGCCTCGGCGCGGGGGACTCCTTCGAGCGTGCCCTGGGGCACGGTCTCATGGAGCTGGTGCAGCGGGACGGAAACAGCGTCACCTACCGCGCCCTCGACCAGGGCGTCGGGGTATCGGTCGACAGCGTCGCCGATCCCGACATTCGCCGGCTTCTCGATCAGTTCGACGCGGCCGGGGTCGAGCCCATCATCAAGCTTGCCGACACGGCGTTCGGCATGGCAAATTTCTATGTCGTCGGTCACGAGCGCAACCTGGAGGACGCGCCGCATCCGCTCATGATTACCGGTTGTGGAGAAGGGGTCCACCCGGACCGGGAGATTGCCCTGGCCAAGGCGCTGCGCGAATACGCGTCGTCCCGCGTCCGCAAGCGGTTCAACCACGGCATGCTGGACGACATCCGCCAGGTGTTTCCGGACGGGTACGAGGAGCACGTGCGCCAGCAGTCCCCCGCCAACGAAGAATCACGGTCGTTCCAGGCCCTGAAGGAGTGGAGTGACCTGAGCGTAGAAGCCCTGCATGACCGAATTGACTTCTCCCTCCGGGTCGACGAGACGGTTCGCCTCTCGTCCCTCCCCACTGTTGCGCCCGGCACACTGCAGTCCCCGGAGGCCCTCCTCGACCTCGTTGCCGGGCGGTTTCTCGACGCGGGCCTCGACATTTTCTATGTCGACTACTCTCCAGAGGGAGGTCCTGCGCACGCTGTGAAGGCAATCGTGCCGCCCCTGGAGGTGGAGACAGCGACGTACGATCGGATTGGGCGGCGTAACATCCGCCGCCTTGTGCGGCGCGGGAGCGACATTGCCGGGCTGGGGGAGCCGCCCAACGGTGCCCAGCGCGTCCCGCTTCCTCCGGCCGACGAGGAGGCACTCGGCGACCAGGCTTGGTTTCACCCGGGACGTATGCGTGAGGCGGTTGACGGGCTGTACGCCATGTACCGCGAGCCGAAACGCCACGTCCTTGCTCTCGAGGCAGAGCGTTCCTAGCGACGGCCAGTTCCCAACAGTCACACTGATCCTCCCGACCCGCGCCCGCACACATGCTCCGGTTCGCATACAACACGAACGGTGCTTCGAACCACCGGCTCGAAGACGCCCTTGGCCTGATCGCCGGCTCCGGGTACGACGGCGTCGCGCTAACGCTGGATCACCACCACTTTGACCCGTTCGCGCCGCGGCTTGACCACCGCGCATCCAAGCTGTCCTCGCGCCTCGACAAGCTAGGGCTGGACCTCGTGGTGGAAACGGGCGCACGGTTCCTTCTCAACCCGCGTGAGAAGCACGAGCCGACACTGATCCACCCGACCGAGGACGGTCGCGATCGCCGGATCGAGTTCTTGACGCGAGCCCTCGACGTTGCGGCGATCTGCGATGGGGAAGCCGTATCGTTTTGGGCGGGACGCCCCCAGGAAGGGGTCGGCGTGGACGAAGCGTGGTCTTGGCTCGTGGAGGGGGTGGGGCAGGTCGTCGAAGCCGCAGAAGAGCGGGGCGTGACGCCGGCGTTCGAACCTGAGCCCGGAATGTTGGTCGAGACCGTCGGCGACTTCTATCGCCTACAGGACCAAGTTCCCGGGCTTCGGCTCGCGCTCGACACGGGCCACTGTCTGGTGACGGAAGAGCGAGCCCCTCAGGCGGCCGTTCGGGAGTGCGAGTCGGACCTTGGGACCGTCGCCATCGAGGACATGAAGCGGGGCATCCACGAGCATCTGTTCTTCGGAGAGGGCGACATGGACATTCCCGCTATTCTCGATGCGCTCGAAGAAGTTGGCTTCGGGCGTCTCGTCTGTGTGGAGCTCTCGCGCGCGTCCCCGACCGCCCACGAGACAGTCCCCGACGCCCTCGACTATCTCCGAAGCGCCGAACGAGTCTCCCCCGATGCGTGAGGGGCGTTCGCCACGTTCTGACTCTATGCATCCATCTCAACGACACAATGCGCATCTGCTTCATTTCCCGCCGTTTCTTTCCCACCATCTCCGGGATGAGCGTCTACGCGCTCAACCTGCTCCGCGAGATGGTGGATCTGGGGCACGACATGACGATGCTCGCCCAGTACCGCGATGATCCCGAAGGAAAGGGCGTGTACGGAGGGGGACCGCCCAACGACGTAGAGGACGTAACGGTGATCGGGATGGAGTCGAAGGGCGAGGCCGAGAATGGAGACTTCGAGCGCGACATCGATGCGATCGTCGACCGTGTCGTGGCAGAACACGAGGCTGAACCGTTCGACATCATCCACGCGCAGTACGGCTACCCGCCTGGGCTCGCGGCCTTGAAGGCCAGCCGGAAGCTCGGCATCCCAAACGTCGTCTCCATTCAAGGAGGGGACGGGCACTGGGTTGGGACGAAATCCAAGACCCTAGAAGCCGCAATGCAGGCTGTCCTCGGCCACGCCGACCGACTGCTCATCGGCTCTCGGTCCTTCGCGAAGGAGGTGCGTGAAAACCACGGCACGCCCCTGGACCGCTTTACGATCGTTCCCGGTGCGGTAGACGTCGACCGCTTTGCCCCACGGGACGAGGAGGCTGTCGGTGCCCTCCAGGACAGCACCGCCCCGACACTCCTTTACCACGGGCGGGTGGACGAGCGCAAGGGAGCAGTCGACATGATCGATGCGGTTGCCAAGCTTCCGGACTCGGTACGTCTCATCATGTCCGGCATCGGCCCGGACGTCGGCGCTGTCGAGGAGCGCATCCGTACGCTGGGCGTGGAGGACCGGGTGGAGATGACCGGCTACGCGCCCTACGATACCGTCCCGGACATCTACCGCCGAGGGGACGTGTTTGTCTCGCCGACGTACGCAGAGGGCTTTTCGAACACGATCCTTGAAGCAATGGCGAGCGGGGTGCCCATCGTCTCGACCGAGACGGTTGGCGTGGTGGACTGCCTGCGAGACGAAGACAATGCGCTCCTCGTCTCTCCGGGCGACCCCGATGGGTTGGCCGAGGCCCTCTACCGGATGGTCGAGAATGACGACCTGCGCACCCGCCTCGCTGAGGATGCACTTGCGGAATGCCGGTCGACGTATGCGTGGTCGGTCATTGCCCGCCAGATCGCAGACATTTACCGGGACATAAGGGGCACGGAGCCGGACACGAGTTGGTCACTGCCGGATGGGCCCGTCGACCGGTGCATCTACCACGAGAAGCCACACCTTCTGTAGTCTCGCCCTCTGTGGTCTCGTTTTTCCTTCTCCATGCCGACAGCCGCGGTCTTGTCCCCTCATTTGGACGATGCTGCCTTCTCGTGCGGCGGGCTGATGGCCCGGCTCGCCGATGCGGACTGGCAGGTCGTGCACGCGACGCTGTTCGCCGCACCGGTGCCGGACCCGTCCGGCTTTGCGCTCAGGTGCCAATTGGACAAGGGCATCGGTGCGGACGTGGACTACATGGCGCTCCGTCGGGACGAAGACCGCGTGTTCGCCGAGCAGGTCGGGGCCTCCAACGTCGTGCACGGACCGTTTCCGGAGGCCCCGCATCGCGGCTACTCGTCGCCCGATGCTCTTTTCGGCCCCATTCGTGACGACGATTCTGTGGTGGATCCCCTCTGCGGCTATTTGCGTGCCCTGCTCCGCGAGCACAAGCCGGACCTCCTCGCCCTTCCGCAGGCCATCGGCGGGCATGTCGATCACGTCCAGCTCGTCAATGCCGTCGGCCGTGTGGAATCGCTGGATACCTGCCCGCCGCTCGTCTGGTATCGCGACGCGCCGTACGTCATCGAGCATCTCGGCGCCCACTCTCCATTCCCCCGCGTTCGCAAGCGCAGCCCGCTCGCCGTCGACGTAGAGCCGGTTCTGCGGCAGAAGCTCAACGGGGCGGCCGCCTACGAGTCGCAGCTTGGACGCCAGTTTACGCGTCGGTTTTCTGACCGTGACTGGGCCTCTGCCGAAAGTCAGCCTGCCAGCAGCCGGGGTGGAGCGACGCCCAAAGAGGATCGGGACGCGGAGCATGCCATCATGCGGCGTGCCTTGACCTACCTCGCCCACGAAGAGGCCCGCCGCATACAGGGCGACGCCGACGGCGCGAGCTCTCAAGGCTCCTTGTCAAACCGCGAGGGGGTTCCTTCGGCCGTCGAGCGGTTCCGCGGGAATGCCGATGCCGCAGGGAGGCTCGATGCATTGCTGCTGAGGACGCACTGCTGACGTCCCCGCTGCGTGCCTTCTCACCCGTGATGCCTCTCAATCCAACATCCGACTTCAACAGCATGGACGTCCTCGTCACAGGAGGAGCTGGATTCATCGGATCGCATGTCGCTGACATGCTCGTCGAAAGGGGCCACTGCGTGGATGTCATGGACAATCTCTCGGCGGGACGGCGCGAGTATGTCCCCGATGAGGCTACCCTTCACGTTCTCGATGTCCGATCCGAAGCTGCCGCCGACCTGGTTCGGGCCCGATCTTTCGATGCGCTGGTCCATCATGCCGCTCAGATCGATGTCCGCGCGTCTGTGGAAGACCCGACGCACGACGCTGGTGTGAATGTGCTTGGACTGCTCAACCTGATGGAAGCGGGGCGCCGGGGTAGCCTTCAGAACGTCGTGTTTGCCTCCACGGGTGGGGCCATTTACGGGGAGCCGGAGTACACGCCACAGGACGAGACTCACCCGGAACGCCCGGTGTCTCCGTACGGGGTCGCGAAGCTCTCCGCTGAGCACTACCTTCAGTACTACGCCCGGCAGTTCGGCATTGACGTCGTCTCGCTCCGGTACGCCAACGTGTACGGTCCCCGACAGGACCCCACTGGCGACGCCGGTGTGGTCGCGATCTTTGTCGGCGAAATGCTTGGCGGCACACAGCCGGTGATCAACGGCGCCGGCGATCAAACACGAGACTACGTGTACGTCGCCGATGTCGCCAGGGCCAACGTACAGGCCCTCGACCACGAAGGTTGTGACCTTGTCAACATTGGGACTGCCCAGGAAACAAGCGTCACGGACCTCTTTCGGTTGATCAAAGCAACGACCGGTGCGGACGTTGCCGAGAAGCACGGTCCGTCCCTGCCCGGGGAGCAGAAGAGAAGCGTTCTTGATTACGCAAAGGCACAGTCGGTACTGGGATGGAAGCCGGAGACACCTCTCCGTGAAGGGCTCGGCAAGACAGTTGAGTGGTTTTCAAGTGACGCCCCCGTGCAGGCCCCCTGAGTCAGACGCTTCCAGTACCATCCGATCCTGCATCACATCCGTCAATCCTGCCTCGCGTCCATCAATCCTGCCTCGCGTCCAATTGTCGCCCCCTAAACTTCTTTAGAAAACCTACCTGCGCCCCGTAGAGCGTGCTGCCCTGAAGGACACTTGGCCAAAGGCGGATTCGGCCAAAGCGAAGCCCCACTCAGACGTTTCCAATCGTGTCCCCCGATGCCGGTTTCCCCACACGCGCTGGTCCTGGACGCCGACAACACCCTCTGGGATACCAATGTGACCTTCAGGCGGGCACGAAGCGCCATGATTCAGGTCCTGCAGGGGGCGGACCCCCAACCCGGCCCGGGCCCGTCGTCTGGTGACGGGCCCCACGACGCCGCCCCCTCGCCCGCGGACCCGCCCGGCGAGGAGGCGCGTCCCGACGGGGAGAAGCGCCTCGAAACGACCGATGTCCTGTATCGCCTGAGCCAGCACCTCCCGTCCTCCGGGGGCGAAGGGCCGGACCTGGAGCAGTTGGCCCGGGCGGCGGCGTTCTACGTGTCGGGGCTTCGGGGCGGACCTGAGGCCGGCATCCAGACGTCTCGTCTTCGCTGGGCGTCCGAGCAGGTCCGGGCCGGCCGCCAGCCTCCAGGGTGCGACAGGAGCCGGGCGCGGAAGGCGGCCGAGGCGTTCCGGTCTGCGCTAAGCGCACCACCGCCCCTCCTGGACGGGGCCGCTTCCCTCCTCCGGGGCGTCCGGGCGTGGCGGACCGCCCGGCCCGACCGCCGCACGTCCGTCCTCTTTTCGGAGGGCGCGCCCGATCGCCTCGAGGTGGCGTTTGACGCCCACGGGATCGGAGGGGGCCAATATTTCGACGACATCGTGCTTCGGGAGAAGACGCCCGACACGTTTCGAGACGTGTGCCATGCCATCGGCAACGCGGTCGATCTCTCGGAGCCGCAGGCGGCTGAGGTCGTCGTGATCGGCGATTCGCTGCAGCGGGACATCCGGCCGGCAAACGCCACCGGCTGCACGACCCTGTACTGCCCGGGGGACCTGTGGGGCCGCGAAACGCCGGAGGCGGCGTCGGAGCAGCCGGACTACACCCTCGGCACGCTCGATGAGGCCCTGCGCATTCTGGATCTGTGACGGGTCGACGCAAAAGGGCCCCTCCCGTGACGCCCCACCGGCACAGGCCGCAACAAGCACGCTCACCCAGCCCCCTTCCGATGATGTCTGACCCACCTTCTGATCCTGAAGCCCCCACAGCCCCTGGCCGCGGGCGCCCCACCCTTCACATTGGGGGCGCCACGGTGCCCGAAGAGACGGTCGTCATCTCCGTCTCCGGCGGCACCATTCTCGAGTACGAGCTCTCCGACGAGGCGCAGGACCCGGCCCTCACGGATGGATCCCGCATCGAGGCCCGTTTCCCGAGCTACGGCACCTACAACGTAACGGCCTACGTCGATGACGGGAGCGGGACGGGGGAGTCGGTGGATGCCATCTTGAGCAAGCCCGTTTGCATCGCGCCGCGCCCTCACCTAAACATCAGTCCCAGCGGCACGGTGCCCACGGGGGCGCCCGTAACCTTCGACGCAGGGGCCTCGGCGGGGGATGCCACCGGATACGAATGGACAATCGACGGGCCCGAACCTGCACGCGGCACCGGCGAGACGCTTTCAGTGTCCTTCTCGGTGCCGGGGGATTACAGCGCAATTCTCAAGGTGGAGGGGAGAAACGGGGCCGCCGCGCGCACGCAGGCAGGGTTCACTGTAGCGGCCACCGTGTCGGCCTGAGCGGGGACAGAACCGGCCCAGCGTGCGCGCCGTCCGGGACGGCACCGGAAGACCGTCCCCAAGCGGCCCGACCTTGCTTTCTGGGATGAGGCGTGCCTCGTGAGACCGTGTCAGCCGCCCGGACCGGGGCCAAGCCCGCCTGGGGTTGCAGTACCAGGAAGGCGCAGGAGGGCAGTGCCCCTCCAGTCCGGCCCGGGAAACGGGGCAGGCCCCCTGGTGCCCCCCATCACCACAGAGGGTGCGCGTAGGAGGCCGGCTTCCGTGCCTCAAGAGCGGACATGTCCGCGTGGCACGGACCGATGTCCGGGCTTCCGGCCCCGAGCTGCGTATCTAAAGGGCCACATGCTCGACATCGCTCTCCCAACACCAGCAGACTCTCCCATGTCCATGTGCTGCTGTCCTGTCTCCATGTACCTCCCCAAAGCCCCCACGGAAGCCGGACGCCACCGAAAAGCCTACCTCGCCGCCTTCGCTTTTGCCGTTTTGCTGGCGGCGCCGGCACACTCGCAAAGCCGTCCCGCCCCGGATGCGTCTCGCGCCTCAGCCCCTCATGCCCCAGAAGCACCCGGGGCCGAGCCCCAGCGGAAAGACCCGCAGCGGGCCGTCTGGTACTCGGTCGGCGGGACGGTGCTGGGCGCGCCCCTCTTCGGCGCCGGGCTCCTGCTGGGCCCGGCCGCCGGCCACTTCTACGCCGACAACAACAGGAGGGCGTGGGTTGGCATCGGCATTCGGACTGGCGGCGCGCTCCTGCCGATACTCGCCACGGCGGGCCGCTCGGGATACGCGGGGCTGGGGGCCTTTCTCGTGACGGCCCCCATCGGAGGGGCCGTGATCCTCGTCAGCGCCATTTACGACATCGTCGTTGCCGACAATGCGGCCCGCCAGCACAACCGCGCCCACGGCCTGCGCGTCTCCGACGTCCGGGTGGCCCCCACCGCCGGTAGGCCCACGGGGAACCAGGTCGGGCTTACCGTGGAGGTGGGGCTGTGAAGCACAACAGCCCGCGCCGTGCCCATCTTGCGGCACGACGCAGGGTCGAGCCATGAGCCAGCCCGAGTGCCTTGCCCGTGCTCATCTCGGGCGGGATGGATCGGACCCGACGCGTGCTGCCACTTTGGGCCCGTCGCCTCGCTAGAGTCCCGGCACCGCGCCCGTATTTGACTACCGGCCTTCTTGCGCAGGAACGTGCGCTGGCAGCAACCTCCGGTGCTTTCTTTTTGGCCGGCGTTCCTTTCACTGATGCGAGCAGGGCCGGGCGAGGGAACGCCCCCGTCGACAAGGCCCCCTGTCAAGTACAGCGACCGGCGCGAACAGCGACTGGCGAGAACAGCGGCTGGCGGGGGCGGCCCCTGCAGCGCCGCAGGGGGGCAGTTCGTGTGCGGAGGGACGTGCCCCAATGAGACGAGCAGGGCGACCGGCAGGGCCTGCCGGAAAAGATTCTGCGCCCCGACCGCTCCGCGTCTGGGGCCGCCTGAAGTGCCCGATGGCGTACTCGGCTCCCTTTCACAGCCGTGCCAGGATGTTCATCGTGGGGGCGTTACCTACCCATAACCTCTCGGCGGCTGCGTTGAGGCTTGGTTACGTCGCCGCGCTTGATGGACCGAGGCGCAAAAGCTACCTAGTATGCATACCTTCCCGGCCCCCCACCAGGGGATCAAGGCAAGCGCCCGCCTCAGTAGCGAGCCCGTCGGCTCCGCTGGGGCGGGCGCTTTTCATTGGCACTTCCTTTACGCTTTAGGCGAGGACCCCTTAGTTAAAACCGCATATCAATCTGGCCATCGATTCTGCCAGCGCCTGGTCTCTCTGGTGGGGGGCCGGGCTTTTTTAGTGAACGGGCACTGTCGTGTGGGTCGGTGCAGGAAACGCGCTTTCCCGCCAAGAAAACACCTCGGTGGGGCGTGTGGCGGATGGGGGGGCACCGGCAGGAAACTCGCAGGCCAGCAGTGGCGAATCACAAAAAGGCGGGAGGGATTGACGCTCGCGGAGAATGCGTTGCGGGCCGACGCCGAGGAGAGAGGAGACCGCCCCACGTCTACGGCCGGATTGGCCGCCGTGCCGCTTGGTTGAGGACATGCGGATCAGCCCCCACTGGCGCCTGCCTCGAACCTGCAATCGGATGGGGCACAACGCTTGACGCTCCGTACAACATCGCCCAGCACGTCATGTAAAACGCGTGTTGGTGCTCTTCCGTTTGCCCTGGGTCCCGACCGCCGCTCGTCCGGGCCAGCGCAAGCGGTTGCGAATGCATTCTCGCCAGCGGCGTCCACGCCTGGCTTCGAAACAACAAGCTGATTTAGCACAGTTGCAGCCGATCAGAACGCCATGCCCGATTACATGCGCGGCTCCTGCGTTTCTCTTGCCATCGCGCTTCACGACATCACGCGGTGGCGGCTCGTCAAGATTGTCGACGAGCAGAATGCGCGCCGGCACACCGGTGGGCCAAGGGCCTCCGGCGGCCCGGCCCTGCACTGGACCGTCGAGCACCCCTCCGGACATCTTCTCGACTGGGAGGGCCTGCACGGGAAGGACGAAGTCGTCAGCGCCTACGCTCCTCGTGCCCAACCAGGCACGTCGGTCAGATGGAGGTACGCCATCCGCGAAGACGCGGTCGAAGAAAAGCGTCAAACGGGCGCCTGCACGGTCGAGGAGGCCAAGGAAGACGCCCATGCGCTCGCCGACGAATTCCTGCCGGCCGGAACGGCACCGTGAGCCGGGAATGAGCCTCCTGCGCTTCCCGCCCCCCTGGTGTCGCTTCGCGGACGCAAGGACGAATCCCGCCTCCGTGGGCGGGCCAGCAGCGTAGTGGCCGGCCGAACGCGCCGTTCGATCTCCGTGCTGAGGGCAGATCACTGACCAGCCCCCTATTCGCCATGTCCGGTCTGGGCTATCCCTTTGTCTTCGAGTGTGCCAGTTGCGAAAATGAGATCGTGATTGACCGGAAGACCGTTCGAGGTACATTCCGGTTCACGGAGCCAGACCTCGATTCCGTCGACACGGTCAACGCCGTCCTCTACCAGCGCGGATGGATCAGAACCGACCACCTGATTTTCTGCCTCGACTGTGTTGAGGACAAAGACTGACGCGGGACGGGATCGCCGTGCCACAGCGCAGAGACCGGTTCCGAACAAGTCCTCCACTTCAAAGGTCTTCTGCCTCAAAGGGAGCCTGCTGGGCCGCATAGCCTGAACCGCCCCGAGCCATGAGCCAGCTTGAATATCTGGTTGCCCTCGTCTCCATCATTGTCGGCCTCGGCCTGACGGACCTGGCCCAGAGCGTTCGAGAGCTGATCCGCCCGGGCTACGCCGTGAAGTGGGATGGGCTCCCTCTCGCCTGGTCGGCGTTCGTGTTCCTCTTCACGATTTTGCTTTGGTGGAACGGGTTCAGCGTGCTGGAAAGCGCAAGCAGTGCAGGCGAGGCCGGGCCGCGCTTCCTGTCGTACCTGCTGTTTTTCTTTCTCCTGTACCTGTGCTGCGCATTCGCGCTTCCGGACCCCGATTGGGAGACGTCCGTCGCCGGTTCAGGGGACGGTTCCGAGCCGGCGGTCGACCTGGAAGCCTTCTACTTTTCAGCGGGACACAGACGGTGGTTTTTCGGGCTCTTGACCGGGCTGTTCGTGGCACTGGGGGTGGACAACCAGATCTCCTTCGCGTGGGGAAGCATGCAGGACCGTCTGGTGTCGGCCCTGGCGATCGGGGGGCTGGCCACGGCCTCGGCGGTGCCGATGGTCACGGACCAGCGCTGGGCGCACTGGACAGCGGTAGCGATGACACTCGGCCTGGTCGGGTGGCGGGCGGCCCGACGCATTCTGTTCTGAGCGGCCGCGGGCAACGGGTCTTCCCCACGCCAACACGTCCCGGTGGCCCGGCCGGAGCGGGTCCTCAAATTCGCTCGAAGCCTCCGTCCTGCACTTCATAGGCCGCCCCGTCCACCACAAGCACGTCTCCGATCGAGGAGCGGCGCACGCTGTCGCGGTAGAGTTTCACCACGGCGCCCGAATCGGTCGTCGACGGCTTGTGTCGCATCAGACGAAAGGTTCGCCTCAGCGCGTCGCGGCGATCGGGCGCCTCCACCTCGACGGTCGCCGAGCGCTCATACTCGTGCTGGCGGTCGCTCCAGGCCACGTCGGGCCGCTCCTCAAAGACGTTGTATCCGGTGCCGGTTGGGGAGTGCTGGCGGTGGTAGACCTCAACGGTCATGGTCTGAGCAGGGACGCGTCCAATGAAACTGGGAGGTCAGGGTGACTGCCGTCGGCGGGACCGCCGTTGGGAGGTCCCGGCCACCAGCCGCCGGAAACAGAGACGGCCCTGGTTCAACACGACCACAGAGCGCATCCGTCCCCGGCACGTGCACGTGGGCCGGTGGGTCTTCCGAAGGTCGGCGGGCGCTCGTGCAGAGGCTTTCTCGCGGCAGTCAGGCCACTTCAGAGAGACACACCGAAGAGGCACTAGCTCTCACCGATTGGTCGGGGGCACCGTTTCCGGACGAGGCAGTCGAGGGGCGGGGCAGCGTCTCCTGTCCGGTGGACAGTTACGTGGAGACAGGTCTACTCAACCCGGACGGGGGAGGCCGTCGGCTGCGGTGAAATGGACGTCCCAAACGCCCCCGTCTCGGGAGGCGCCCGGTGCCTTTCGCGGCTGCACGATTCATGAGGACAACGCCGACGGCCGACTCGACCCGTCTATCTCTAGGCAGCCTGCGCACCGTCCCCGAGCGGCCGTCCCCCCGACACCGCTCCGGTTCGGCCCGACCCCGCCGGGCCAGCCGTCTCGCCCCTCTCCGCCTCTCCTGGACCCCTGCCCTCTTCATCGACGGTGAACCGCTGGAGGCGCCGTTTCAGCTTCCCGGTGACGCTCTCCAGCTCACCAGCGACGTCGGAGACCTGAGTGACCCCTGCCGCCGACTGCTGGGCCGCCGTCGAGATCGACTGCACGCTCTGGGCGATCTCCTCGCTGGTGGTAGACTGCTCTTCGGAGGCCGCCGCGATCTCGTCGGCTTTCTGCTCAACCCGCTCGATGGAAGAGACGATCTCGCCGAGGGTCTCGCTCGCCTTCTCGGACAGGTCAATTCCGTCTTTGGCGTTCGAACTGCTTCGCCGCGCCGCCTCCACGGCTTCGTCGATTTCCGACTGCACCTCCCCGATGATACTAGAGATCTCGGAGGTGGCCTGGTCGGTCTCGTCTGCGAGCTCCCGCACCTCCTCGGCAACCACGGCAAACCCCTGTCCGGTCTCGGCACCGGACTCGTCCCCGCCGGCCCGCGCCGCTTCGATGGCTGCGTTTAGGGCCAATAGGTTTGTCTGGCCGGCGATCTCGTCAATCGTCTCGACCACCGTGCTGATCTGCTCGCTGGAGTCCTGGAGGCGGCCAATGGTTTCGGCCGTGTCCTGCACATCGGCCGCAATCTCTTTGATCTTCGCGGTGGCCTCCGAGACCACTTCCTGCCCGTTTCGGGCCTGGCGGCTGCCCTCGCCGGCCGCCTCGGCGACCGACTGAACGCTTTTGGCGTTCTCCCCGATCGTCTGGTTGAGCTCCTCGACGGCCGCGGCGACCTCCTCAGACTGGGCGGACTGCTCCTCCGCGCTGGCGGCCATCTGGTCGGACGACGAACTGATTTGATCCGCCGTGGAGGCGGTTTGTCGGGTTGCCTCCTTCACGTCACTGAGGATCTGTTGGACGCTGCCGACCGCTTGATTGAACCCGTCGAAGAGGTCGCCAATCTCGTCGTCCCGGTCGGTACGGACCCGCACGCTCAAGTCCCCATCAGCAAACCGGTTCATGGCTTTAAGCATCTGTCCCGCGTGCTCCGACAGGGCGTCCTTCTGTGCCTGGAGTTCTTGTGTTGCTTCTTCGACCCGTTCTTCAACAGAGTCCTTCTGGCGTTTAAGCCGCTCGGCCATTTCTTCGGTCTCTTGCTTCTGGGCCTTGGCCTCTTCGGTGGCGGACTTCGCCTCTTTCATCGCCCGCACCTGCCTGCTTTTGAAAACCTGAGCGACGGCGAAGATGACGAAGACGAGTCCTACGTATGAAGTGGCCCTGGCTTCACTCGTCATCACTTCGGCTATCCCTGCCGGAAACGAGACGGCTCCTGTGGCCTGTAGCACGTAAATCAGAATCACCTCGAGGGCGGTAATTCCGGCCAGTAATCCCGCAAACCACTTCTCCGTCAGAAGAAGTGCCATGAGTGGAGCGACGATAAACCAAGGCGTCGTGATTGACGAAAGCCCCCCGTCCAGCATCACAAGCAGGGAGATCAGCACCAGCATTATGGTAGGCGTGAGCTTTGCCCCCATAGACGGCGGGGCTCCACTTTTTACCGCTATCGGCACGAGCGAAAGTACTGCCGCACTTCCCCAGAGAACCGCGATCCCTGAGTAGAACTCCCACCTGAAGTACATCGCCGAGTATGAGATCGCAGCCGCCACGATGATGGATGTCATCGTGACCGTCAGGTACCCCAAGTCCCGTTTGGAGGAGCCTTCAGGGAGCGAGTCGGGAAGAAAAAAGTTGACAAGCGTGGCCATTCTGCTGTCTGTGCCTTTGGGGTTGAAGCCTGGAAGTTCTGGGGGCGCTTTTGTCCGTTTCTGAAGCCTACCGCTTCTCATTCCGCGCCCCATCTCCCTGCTGATGCGGGACGGGGCCGGACGCGGGACTGGGGCTCGACGGCCCCTGCCTTGTCTCTCGTTCGATCTCGAACGCCCGGACCCGCTGCTGCAGCGTGCTGGTGACTTCCCGGAGGCGCTCTGAAACATCTGACACGTCCGTGACGCCCTCAGCCGACTGCTGGGCCGCCGTCGAGATCGACTGTACGCTCCGGGCGATCTCCTCGCTCGTGGTGGACTGCTCTTCGGAGGCCGCCGCGATCTCGTCGGCTTTTGCCTCGACCGCTTCGATGGACCGCACGATCTCTTCCAGCCTGCCGCTGGCCCTCCGGGCCAGATCGATGCCGTCCTCCGCATTGCTCCGCGAGCGCCGGGCCGACTCGACGGCCTCTTTGATTTCGGACTGCACCTCCCCGATGATCTCGCCAATCTCAGAGGTCGCCTGGTCGGTGTCCTCCGCTAGCTCTCGGACCTCCTCGGCAACCACACCAAACCCTTGCCCGGTGCCCTCGCCCTCCCCCCCTGCTCGCGCAGCCTCAATCGCCGCGTTCAGGGCAAGGAGATTCGTCTGCCCTGCGATGTCGTCGATCGTCTCCACCACCTGACTGATCTCTTCACTAGAGGCCTGCAGCCGCTCAATCCGATCGGCGGTCTCTTGAACCTCTTCCGCAATCTCCTCCATCTTCGCGGTGGCCTCCAAAACCACATCTTGCCCGTCCTGGGCCTGCTGGCTGCCGTCGCTGGCCGAATCGGCGACGGACTGAACGCTCCGGGCATTCTCCCCGATCGTCTGGTTGAGCTCCTCAACGGCCGCGGCCACCTCCTCGGCCTGGGCGGATTGCTCCTCCGCGCTGGCGGCCATCTGGTCGGAGGAACTGCTGATTTCCTCCGCCGCTGAGGCGACAGACTTTATCGCCCTGCGGACCTCTCCCATCGCCTGGCCCATCGTCTCTGCCGCCTCGTTGAAGCCCTCAAACAGGCGGCCGATTGCTCCACCCTGCCCCTCGGGAAGTCGGGGCGTCAGGTCTCCCTCAGCTAGGCGGTCGGTCGCCTTCAGCATCGTGTCGACGCCGTCCTGAAGACGCTCTTTCCGCTCGGCTGCCTTCTGCTCGGCCTCCCGGGCCTGCTCGGCCTCTTTTTCGGCTCGCCTCTGGGCGGCATTCGCCTCTTCTATTGAATCTCCCAGGTCCCTCGCCACCCCCTCGAAGGTTTCGAAGATGACCCCGATTCTGTCAAGCCGCTCGTAGTCGAAGGATATGTCGTGAGTCCTACCCTCGATCTCGATAACCTTCTCGTTCATCTTCCGGAGCAGCCAGTACATCTCGGCGTAGACCATGAATCCAGTCACGGCCACACCGCCCCCGGCGACGACAAAGGAAAGGTGGGCGTTCTCGATCAGATACGCGGCGGCGAACGGGAACCCGATCACCGAACAGAGCGGCCCTGCCAGAAGGACCCTAAGCCCAAAACGGCGACGTAGAAAATCCGGGGTTGCCGTTTCCAGTGCCGTGGCGAGCGCCCCAATACTGTACAATGCTTTGGAGACCACCCCTTCTTTGCCCCTGGACGCTGTGGTACTGCTCATGACGTTGGGAGACAAGACATGTGACCTGAAGACTAGGGTTTGACCTCTGCTTCACGTTATCGGCCTCAAAGGTTTAGGCCTTAAGTCAGTCTTGTCGCCTGCCGCAGGAGCGCGGGAGCACTGCCCCCTGCAGGCAGTCCGGCGGCCCACGTCCAGGTGGCCAGTCGAGGCCGCCGACGGCTGGCGGGACCTGCGCCGTCCCCCGCATTGCTTGGTGAAGTCGGTTCTGTCGGGCCCACGCTTTCAAGCAGGAGGGGACCCGCCGGTCCGGTGTTGCGGCGGTATTGAAGGCCTCGGGGTCAACGTCGGCGCGCCCCTCGCAACTGAGCGGACACGTCCCCCGGACCGAGCGGACAAGTCCCCGTTCTCCGGACCCGTGTCCGGTTTTTCCGCCCGGGCGGGTCCGATCATGGGAGCGCATGTTCTCAACACCGGTCCACACGCAACCAACGACCGATGCGCTACGTCCATTCGATCTGCCTTTGCCTTCTTCTCGTTGCCGCGTTCCTGTCGGGACAGGCCGCCCAGGGCCAGTCCGTCCGGGCCCGCCCCATCCACGGCCCTCTCATCCACGGCCAGCCGACCGGCCCCACTGATCGGGACACGGCCTCCCGACCGGCAGCACATCCCCAACCGGAGCCCCATCGCCCCCCTCAGAAGGCCGCCGCCACCTCGCCGAAACGCCCCGGGCGGGCCGTGGCCCTGTCGCTCGGGGGCACCCTGCTCCTTGCGCCCGCCTACGGGGCCGGGCTTTTCGTCGGGCCGGCCTTCGGCCACTTCTACGCGGAGAACCACTCGCAGGCGTGGGTCGGGATCGGAATCCGTACCGGAACGGCCCTGGTGGCGATCAGCGCGGCCGAATCGGCGCAGAATCAGCAGGGCGTCAGTGAGGCGCCGACTTTCGATGGCCTGGAATGGCTCCTCATTGGGGCAGCCGCCGTACTTGGCAGCGGCATCTACGACACCGCCACGGCAGGAACGGCGGCCCGAGAATACAACAGGACGCACGGCCTTCGGGCTCGCGTCACGCCAACCGCCGGCGGCCCTCGGGGGGAGCAGGTGGGCCTCTCGGTAACGCTCCAGTTCTGACGACGGGCGCTTCGGGGTCGGGCCGAGCGGGATCCGGGGCGAGGCGGCGGGCCTCCGAGCGGGGGGGAGGGCCCGGGAGCACGATCGAGGGGCGTTCGGGGCGGCGACCTGACAGGTGCCCGCTCAACGCCCGAGACGTTCGCTCAACATCTCGAGGAGGTCGGCCGACTCTCCAGCTGCTATGTCGGCAACCTTTCCCTTCGGCCCGATGAGGGTCATGTTGGGAAGCCCTCGCATTTGCATCGAGGCCGACTCGGTCGGCATCCGGGCGAACTTGTCTCCAAATTCGCCCATGAGGCCCCCGCTCGCATGTGCGTGCCGCCCCGGCATCTCGCGCTTCTCCAAAAACGCCGTCGCCTTGGGCCGAGACCGGTCGAACGAGACGTTCAGGATGGCGAGCCGTTCCGGCGAGTAGCGCCGCCGCGCCTCCCGGAGAGCGGGGAGTTTTTCAATGCAGGGCGCGCACCATGTGGCCCAGAGGTTGAGCAGCACGTACCGGCCCTCGAAATCGGAGGGCGTGATGGCGCGCCCCGAGTCTCGGAGCGCCTCGATCTCGAAGCCGGGCACCTGCTTCCCAATCTCGGCGGGCCCGGGTTGTGCCCGTGCCGCCCCCGCCGACAGGCCCAGTAGCGACGCGGCCGACACGGCGAGGACGAGAACCCGCGCTTTCAAGTAGCAGTGGGGCACCGATGGGTTGGGCATGCTATCAAAAGACGCTCCGAAAGAAGACCTGCGAGGAAGGGGGGGCGACCCTCCCGAACGGGTTCGGGGCCATGACCAGACGGGACGAATCGTTCCATTTAGGTCTCGGGCGCGGCCCCCGTTTCGTCCCCTTCCGGCGCCCCATCCAGGCTGCGCCCGATGACTGTCGTTTCAGGGCCCTTCGAACAAAGGCCCAGAGGGGCATGGCCGTCACGCTGCCGCTCTGGAGCGGCCCGCTTTCTTTTCGCACCGCACGACCCGGCGGCGCCGCGCCCTGGGCGTCCGGCGGCGGCGACGCATGACGGCGCGGTTCAGGTTGCCCCGCCCCGTGTTCGTCGATGCGGACTGGACGTTCGTCGACGCACCGAGGCCGTTCGTCGATCAGGGGGCAACCGGACCTGTGCCGGAGTATACAGGGGACTGCGATGCCGAACAGGGGATCGCGATGTCGGGGCTCGTTTCCCAGACGGCGCGCGTCCCGGACGGCGTTGCACGATCGCACTCTGCTCATTGCGCTCGTTCACGCAACCGTGCGCTGCTTCTCCGTCTCGTTCCCGCGGCGGCCCGTCGCAATTCTCGCCTTCGGACTTCTGGCCGGCCTGCTCGGCGCCAAAACGAGCTTTGCACAGCCGCGTCCAGGGGGCCGCGTTCTCCCTGCCGACTTCGTTCAACACCGCATTTACGTCACCGCCGTGACGACGGAGGGCGATTCGCTCCGCATGCTGACCGACAGGGGCCGCGCCAGAGCCTCTGCTCAAAGAAGGATGTCCCTGACCGCTTGCGCACCAACCAGCCCCCCCAACACCGTCACCACGACCCAGTGTGCCCACCGGCGGTCTGTCAGAATGGGAATCGCCGTGATCGCGCACAGCCCCACAACTGGCAGGGCCGACCGCAGGCGCTGGGCCGGACCGCCCGATTCGAACGTGAGCTGATCCGCAACCATGAGCGCCACCCAGAACCCGATCAGGAGCCCGAAAAACCACCTCCGGTGCCCAGTCGAGAAGTAGAAGGCCTCCAGGTCTACCCCGCGTTCGGCGGGGCCTGTTGGGTTGGTCGCCCCTGCCGGCCCGGAGCCGACGGAAGCCCTCTCCCAATCCGGGTCCGGAAGCGCAAACGCGCAGCAGAGGTACAGGATGAGGAAATACAGCAAGAACGACAGGAAGAAGGGACCCGCCCCGCCCCCGATGTCCGGCTCCTTCAGGGCAGCGAATCCCTGCCACCAGAGGAGGATGGTCATGAGAAACACAAACACCGACCAGGCGAGGGGGAGCCCGTCCCACTTCACGGTGTAGCCCGGGCGGATCAATTCCCGGACGCTCTGGGCCAGGTCCGTCAGCCCGAGCCCAACGATGATCGAGATGAGGGCGACGAGATACTCAAGTTGGCTCATGGCGGACTCGAATTGGCTGTCAGCGCAGTGGATCGCCCCTGAATCGAAGGCCCAACACGCACGGCCCGCCGGGTGGAGACGCGCACGCCTCCACGAGTGCCTCTCTGTGAGAGACAGTTTTGATTCGAATGATACAGGGTGTACGTGCAAGCCGTGACGGGTCGTTTTGCAAAAGATCAGACCAGTTCACTCGTTCCAGTGCCCGAGTTGATGCACGTATTGCCGCTGAGGCACACGGCCACACGAGCAAGGAGATTGTTGCGGCCGGAAGGCCCGTGGGCCTGGCCCGAGGCCTCACGCCCGGACGTCCATCCCCCTCCTCGATCTACTTTTGCTTTGGAACGGAGTTGGGGGCCGGCCCTGCTCCCCCAAAGGGCCCGCGCCAGGAGGGCCCGCAAAAGATTGCGGAATCACGCCCCCCTCAGAAGCTCCCGAAACGAAGCGAGAGCTGGCCGTACGGGGCGCTGAGGTCGCCGTCCGATACGGCCGCCTTCTCGAGGGCGGCGCCTGAGACGAGACGGTATCCCCCGCTGAGCCCGATTCGAAAGAAGCGGGTCACGTTGAGCTCGGCGCGGGCCCCCACCTCCGCGGCAAACACCGCGGACCGCTCGACGCTGTCGTCCGAGACCGACGGGCCGGCCCGGAAGCCTTGATCGCCGACGAGCTCCACATTTCCCCCGCCGACGACGAGCGTGCCGCCGTAGTGGAGGAGATTGGACGAGGCGCCGATGTATTCGAGAAGCAGGCCCGCGTATCCCAGCTGCACCTGCGCCGACTCGGGGGCGCTCGACGAGCGGCCCTGCAACGTGACGTCCGGGCGCGGGGCGATGCCGCGCAGGGCGCCCCCAACCACAAAGCGCCGGTTGAGCACCCAGCCGCCCTGCCCACCGACCATGGCGGCTGTCTCGCCGTTCAGGGTCGTCAGAGCGACCGTCGGGGCGCCGTAGCCCCCGCTGGACTGGACGCTTCCAAAGAGCGTTTCGTCACGGGGGGCTCCGTTTTCCTGGGCGAGAGCAGGAGCGATGCCGCATGTCGACGCAACGGCGGCCAGCAGAAAGAGGCACAGAAGCGAGCGCGACCAGACGGACGAGAAGAAGCGGAGCATTGGCGAGATGTGTGAGGTTTTGCGCAGAACGTGCATGGCCCAAGCGGCTTGGCACCGGTCGGTTGTTACACCCTCTTCCTTGAAACCGAGGGATGCAACGGAATTTCAACGAGAGAAGGGGGCGCGTTGAGCGGAAGCGGCTCGTTCACGCCCGCGGCGATCGCCATTCAATGTGCCATCCGATGTTCGGCGGGGCGACCTGGGGACGGCGGTCGTTATGAGCAGCTGAGCTGGGGACCAGTGCCCTGGCCTTCGCCGCCAGGCCGTGCGGGAAGGGCCCGGCTGCCGGTTCCCCCACACGAGGGACGGCCTCCCGCCCACGCGAGGCAGGTCGTGGGCCTCTTCTCTGCCCCATTCTGGGGCCCCTTCCGTGTCGATGTCTTCCCCCCGGTTCGGTCTGGCCCCAGCAGGGCCGCGGGCACTCAGCACTTCACCGGGGAGGAGAACGCCGGCCGCCACGCCTCGTGTCAGTTGGGCGGCCCGCAGGCGGGCATCAAGACGCAAAAGCCCCTGAACGACGACATGATACGAGACGAAGACATTCTCCTCCGCAATCCGTCGGTGGAGGCCCACCGCGTCACAGGCGGTGCCGTCCTGCACGACTTGGGGCGGGACCAGGTCTTTGCGGTAACCGCCCTCGCACGAGAGGTCTGGGAGCACTGTGACGGCAACACGCCCCTCCAAAAGATCGACCGGAGGGTCAGTGATCGTGCCGACATCCCCTCGCCCACGTCCCCCGACGGTCTACGACAAGTCGTTTCTCATTTGAGCGACCAGGACCTCCTGTTCGTCCATCGCCCTGATCCGACCGCCGACGGCGGCACGGCGGTGAGCCGCGGCGACCAGGCCGATGGACCGGGGGCAACGACGCTGAACGTTGTGTTTGGGAGCCACCAGGTGAAAGTGAAGACCACCACGCCGAGATTCGAGCGAGCCGTGCGCCGCCTGTTCCACGGCCTGATCGGCAGGGAGACGGGCGCCGAGACCGTCGACGTGCTTACCGCGGAGGAGGCGGGCGACGGGGTCTCCGTCCGGTCCCCGCAGGCACGGGGCGGCGAGGCACGCCCGCTCACAGCCGCAGTGCAGCACCTGAAGCGCACGGTTCTACTCCGGTTCATGGAAGCGCGCCGGGACCTGATCTGGCTTCACGCCGGGGCGGCAGCCCGAAACGGAACCGCCGTCCTGGTGGCCGGGCCATCCGGCGGTGGAAAAAGCACGACGATTGCGGACCTCTGTCGCTCCGGATGGACGCACGTGTCCGACGACCTCACGCCGTACGACCCCGACACGGGCCGGGTCGTCCCCCTTCCAGTGACGATCGCGTACCGCCAGCCCGGCGAGAACCAGTCCCTGGAGGAAGGGCCGTCCGGGCTTCCAAAGACGCACGTGGACCTGGAGGCCGGCCGTCTTCAAAACGCGCCCGTCCGGCCGGAGGCCGTTTTCTTTCCGGCTTTCGAGGCGGACCGCCCGGCGGGGGTCGAAGAGCAAGCCGCCCCCGAAGCCGCGGTATCACTCGTAGAAAGCTGCCAAAACGCAAGCCGCCACCGGGGAGAGGCGGTGCGGGAACTGTCTCGGCTGGCCGGCCGAGTCTCCTCCTTTCGGCTGCGCCACGACGGGCAGACCGACATTGGCGGGCTGTTGGCGCCCGTGCTGGGGTGATCAAAATACGTATCGGGATATGGACTTCAGGAAGACCGTCAGAAAGAACAATTATCTTTTCCGAAGGTCTTAAGTAGTACCATGTGGCTCTTGCCGCATCCCCCACCCCCGAAGCCACCCATTCGACGCCATGCCCCGCGGACGCGACGCCCCCGAACGCCCTGAAAACACGAACGAGAAGCCCGACCAATCCCCGCCCGCCCACGAAAACGAGAGCGAAGGGCCGTCAATGTCAAGGCGGGACATGCTCAAGAAGAGTGCCTACGCCGCGCCGGCAATCATGACCATCGGCAGCGTGCCGAGATTTGCTGAAGGCGCGCCTTCTTCCTCATGCAATCCTCCTAAAAGAGGACCCGAATGCCACGGTCCTCCAGAAGAAACGCCAGGAGAAGGCAATCCGGGGGATGGAGGACCTCCAGCGGACCCAGGACAAGTCAAGAGACACGCAAGCGGTCAACACACGGACAATCAGTACACGGATGATCAGTACGTAGACGGAGAATACGCGGACGAGAAATACGGAAACTAAAAGACAGGGATTGCGAAGACGCCGGTCCTCTGAAGGAGCGCCTGTCTTTCCGCATCCACTGCAAGTACCTTTCCTTGGAAAACACCAGTGCCCGGGAATTCAGGAATCCATCTCCGGACTTCTGAAGCGTAATTCCACGCCCTGCAGCACAGCGGGGATAAACGACATTGGACCTGCAGGCCAGCCTTCGCCTGCTCCAAGGCAAATCGCAACAAGCGCCCTGGGGGCAAGACACAGATAGGCTCCACGGTGGAAATCGCGCCGGAGCGACCGCCCTTCGTGGGGCCGCCCGAGGTTCGATCAACCGAACGATGCGGTGGCCTCAGGGACCGCGACCCCTCCGAACGCGCCTGCCCGGACGGCCTTTTCCCGACCGGGTGACCAATCTTTCGATACGGACCGTCTCTCGTCATGCGCGATCTTTCGACGCGACTCTCCGGCGGCCCCGTGCTGCTCGACGGCGGCCTGGGCCAGGAGCTCATCCGCCGGGGCATGCCAAGCACAGAGCCGTCACTCTGGTCCGCCAATGCCCTGACCGAAGCCCCCGACCTGGTGCAGGAGGTGCACGAAGAGTACCTGCGTGCAGGCGCAGACGTGATCACCACCAACACCTACGCCACGCCCCCGGAGCGCCTCTCGGAGGCTGGACTAGACGGGCGGGCGGAGGCGCTCAACCGAGAGGCGGGCCGCCTGGCGGAGCGCGCACGGGCGGCGGTCGGCCGCGACGCCCTCATTGCGGGATCGCTGCCCCCGATTCGGGGGAGTTACCGGCCCGACCTGGTGGGCGAGGCGGGCGAGATCGAACCCCAGTACCGCGAGCAGGCCGGCTACCTGGCCCCCCACGTCGACCTCTTCCTCTGTGAGACCATGTCGACCCCGGGCGAGGCCCGGGCGGCGGCCCGAGGGGCCGCGTCGACCGGCCTTCCGGTGCTGGTCTCGTACACAATTGCAGACCCGTCGTCGCCGGAGGACGCCGAGCCGCGCCTTCGCAACGGCGAGTCCCTTGAGGAGGCGGTCGAGGCGCTGTCGGGGCTTCCGGTGGCGGGCGTGCTGCTGAACTGCTCCCATCCCGAAAGCATCTCGGCGGCCGTGCCGGTCCTCCGCCAGCTGACCGACCGGGCAGTCGGCGCTTACGCCAACGCGTTCACCCACATTCCGGACGGCTTCGACGAGCGCGCGGACGCGCTGGACTCGGATGCCGGGCCCGACCGGCGCGAGGACTTTGCTCCCGAGGCCTACGGCAGGCACGTCGAAGACTGGCTGAGCGCCGGTGCCGACATCGTCGGCGGGTGCTGCGAGGTGAGGCCGGGGCACATCGCCCACCTGCGCACCACGGCCGATGGCGCAGCGGATGCGCGCCGGGCGGCGGAGTAAAGGGCTTGGCTCGGCGAGGTGGACCCCCTCTAATCTGAGGCCCCTCCAAGCCGAATCTCCTTCAGGCGGGGGCCCGGCCCCACACTGTCGGTCTCGGTGGGGCCCCGACCGGCCCCCAGGGGCCGGGCGCTCTCAGTGGAGGGCAACGGCCGGGCCGGGGCGAGGGTCTCCCGCTCCGGCTCTTGCCCGTCCGGCTCCTTCGGGGGGGACATGCACACGCTCTGGTAGAGGAACAGGACAAGCAGGCCCAGCGCGGCTCCCCGCACGGCGTAGGTGAGCCCAGCGTCGATCCTGCCTGAGCCGGACGTGACGTCTGATCCGGACGTGGGGCTTTTCCATCCGATGAGCCCGCCGATCGCCGCTCCGCCGGCCGGAAGCCACCCTCCGCCCGGAGGAGCGAACACCCAGGCCAGGACCCCAATCAGAAAGAGCATCAGGGCCGCGCCCCCTATTCTTGAGGCCCAAGACCAGGCGCGCCGAAGGGTTGTCTCCTGCTCGTTCATGCAAGCGTGGATTTATAGTATTGAGTGAGCGCGAGAGAGCAGTAAAACTCCTGGATTTATGGAGCTGTCGCTCCTTGGGAGATATGAACCTGTCGGTTCGGGGACTCTCTCGCAAGCCTAGCGAAACAGCAGAGTCGCCTTCAAGTCCCACCTAATGTTGTACCGATAACCAAGGGCAACACAGCTAAAGAGCATCTGTACCGTCGGGCTGACGGGAGCACCGGAAGGTGCTAATGTCTGCGGAGGACACGTAACACCTTGGTCCGCCTCTGCTAAACCGGAAAACTGTCGGTGGGAGCAAGCGAATGGTCAAGGCTGGTCTTTTGAAACAGAAATTCTTTTCCGTGAGGAAGAATCCCCCGCGCTTCAGCCGGGGGAGAAGTCAATCCGATGTCGATGGGCTCCAGTAACCAGGTGCCGGCGGATCGGGCGGACACCGGTAGACGGGCGTCGATGGACCGACGGGTGCGGACACGCCCGTAGACGTATCCGACGCATCGAAGTCACTGGGGCGACCGGTCGGCCCTCAACGCGTTGGGGCGGGCTCTTTTGTTGGTCTTCGTGTCCCATATGCCGAGGGGCAGAGAGTCGTTCGGCCTTGAATGGCGACCGCAGGCACTCAGAGGGGACGGGTTCCCTTTCGGTCTCGATCTCAAGCAGGCCGGCGCGTTTCATCTCTAGGCCGAAGCCCCCCTTTCGTTCGGGATCCGTGTCCGAAGGATCCCCCCTCGGCCCCACTCGTCGCACAGTCCAACCGGCTCAGCGACGCCCCCCGAACGCTCCGGCGGACCGCGCGTGCCCCTCTACGCGATGCCGCTAGACCGACAATTCTGAGCTGACGCGCCTGCATTGGGGTGCACCGGGGGATCGTGGCGGAGGGGTTCCCCCGCCGAGTGACTCCCGTCGCCGGTTGGGTGCGCGAACCGGGCCCTGGTTTCCCTCTCTTTCTCAGCCCCCCGTTCCGCATGGAGCTCCAGATCGACGACGTGTCGAAGACCTACGGCGACGGCACCGAGGCCGTCCGGGACGTCTCCCTCACGGTGTCGGAGGGCCTCATCGGGCTGCTGGGCCCCAACGGGGCCGGCAAGTCGACACTCATGCGGCTCATAGCGACGATCACGACGCCCACGGCGGGCACCCTCCGTTGGAACGGCACCGACATCGTGGACCGGCCCGTCGCCATGCGGCGGACGCTGGGCTACCTGCCTCAGGACTTTGGGGTCTACCCCGAGCTGACCGCCGAGGAGTTTCTGCACCACATGGCTGCCCTGAAGGGCGTGCCGAGCGGCGCCGCACGCCCCCGGATCGACGCGCTTCTGGAGACCGCCAGGTTGGAGGAGGCCCGAGGCCGCCGGCTGGGCGGGTTCTCGGGGGGCATGATCCAGCGGGTGGGCATTGCCTGCGCCCTGCTGAACGACCCCGACCTGCTGGTGGCCGACGAGCCGACGGTCGGCCTCGATCCGGAGGAACGGGCCCGCTTCCGCGCCCTGCTGACCGACCTGGCCGAGGAGCGCGTGGTGCTCCTCTCCACCCACATCGTGTCGGACGTGGAAGCCACGGCCAGCCGCCTTGCCATCATGCACGACGGCCGCCTCGCCGCCACCGCCGCCCCGGAGGCGCTCATCGACCGGGTGCGCGACCGCGTCTGGGAGTGGGTCGTCGGGCACGATGAGCTGGGCCGTGTCCGCGACGCGTATCGGGTGACGAAGGCGACTCGCGGCCCAGGCGGCGTCCGCGTCCACGCGGTGGCCGAGCAGCCCCCGAGCGCGGAGGCCACCCCCGCCGAGCCGACCCTCGAAGACGCCTATCTCTCGCTTTTGAGCGGCCCCACCTCGCCTCGATGAGTAGTGCCCTTCGCGCCTGGCTCCACACCGCCCTGTCCGACCTGCGGACGCGCCTCCGGGACCGCCGCCTCCTGATGATGGTGGCGGCCTGCGTTTATCTCGGCCACCTGGTTCTGGCCGGCCGGATCGAGCTCACCCTCGTGGATCGCTCGTACCGAGGGGCCGCGAATGCCGCCTGGATGGGCACGGTCTTGTCGCTTACGGCGGCCTTTCTCCTCACTCTCTTCGGCTTCTACCTCGTCCGCGGCGCCCTCTCCCGCGAGCGGCAGGGGCGCACGGCGCCGCTCGTGGCCGCGTCTCCCGTTCGCTCGGTGACGTATCTGCTCGGCAAATGGACGAGCGGCACGTTGTTTCTCCTGGTTCTGGCCGGCAGCATGGCCGTGAGCCTGGCGGTCCTGTTCGTGCTACGAGGCGAGGGCCTCCCCGCCCCTGCCCCGCTCCTAACGCCGTTCCTTCTGTTCGTGGTGCCCACGGCGGCCGTCGTGACGGCCGTTGCGCTCGCCTTTGAGTGCCTGCCCGGTCTTGGGGGGACCGTGGGCGGCATTCTCTACTTCTTCGGCGCCGTGGCGGCGACCGTCGCACCGGTCCTCGGCGCCGCACCGGTGGACCTGCTGGGCATGGGCGTGATTCACGACAGCATGAGCCAGGCCGTGCTTGCGCAGTATCCGGAGGCCGACCCGGGGGCAATGTTTAGTTTCGGATACTACCGGGCCCCCGCCGAGCAGCTAAAGACCGTTCAGTGGGACGGCGTCGCCGTTACGGCCGACCTCCTTGCGCGCCGCGCCGGACTCGTCCTGGCCGGCGGAGCGCTGGCTGCAGGGGCCGCGCTCCCGTTTGACCGCTTCGACCCGAGCCCAAGCTGGCGGGCGACCCTGCGATCAGCATTGCCCGGCCCCAACACGTCCACGCCGAAAACCGAAGCGACCTCTACTGAGCCCCCTGCTACGGCCGGGCCTCCGACCGCAGGACATTCTTCGGGGCCTGAGGGACGCCCCGATGCACCGGGCCCTGCGGAGTCGGCCCCTTGGTCCCTGCTTGGGTCCCTCTCGGCCCTTGTTGCCCTCCGGCCGTTCGGCCTCTTCGCGGTGGAGTGTCGGCGGGCCCTGCGGCGGCGGTCCGGGACCTGGCAGGTGGGCGCCCTGGTCCTGGTCGGGGCGGGGCTGTGGGTCCCGGGAAGCACCGGCCTCCTCGTCGTCGCGTGGCTCTGGCCCCTGCCGCTCTGGTCGGACCTCGGGGTGCGCGAGACGGCCACGCGCACCGCGCCGCTGGTGGCCTCCTCGCCCTATCCCCGTGCCCAGCGCGTGGCGGCGTGGGCGGTGGGGGCCGCGGTGCCCCTGGCGCTACTGGCCGGCCCGCTTTTGCTGGGCGGCCATTGGCGGGCGCTGGTGGGGGTCTTGTTCGTCCCCGCGCTCGGCCTCGCCGCCGGGCGCCTGTCCGGCACGCCCCGCCTCTTCGAAATCGTCTACCTCGTGCTCTGGTACGTTGGGCTCGCCAGCCGGCAGGCCGCGCTCGATTTCGGGGGCGTCGCGCACGCCCCGCCGGGCACGCTCGTCGGCTATGGCCTTGCCGCCGCGGTGCTTCTCGTCGGTGCGGTGACGGCGCCCCGCACCGCGTAATCACCCCCCCTCGGGCGCTGCGCTCCCGCCCGGGACGCGTCGGCCGGGCAGTGCGTTTGCGAAGATGGATTGCCCGGCGCCTCCGCCCGGCACCGCGTCGGCAGCACGGCGTCGGCGGCCGCGCCGCTGGAGGCCCCGGTCCCTACGTGAGCCCCCGTCGTCGGCCCGGGCATCGAAAATCACCCGGCGAAGAACAGGAAAAAGGAGAGGAAGACGATTGCGGGCAGCGCAATGCCAACGACAAATCCGGTGAGCACCTCCCTCAGAATCCCCTCGTCGCGTTTCCGAGGCGCTCTCTTTTCCTCCTCGGTACTGAGCCGGGCAATCATCACCAGGAAGAAGAGGACGGCCACAATCCCTCCCAAGACAACAATCAGCGCAATGGTCATGGCGTCGGTGCACAAAGAAGAGGAGAAGCGGGACGATGTGTTCTACTCTCAACTCCCGTCTCAGTTTGCAGGCACGGCATCCGGAGAGACGGATTCAGAGTAATCCCCGAGGCCCGGGCCTGCCCCGCTGGGGCCTGGAGGCGGGCCCGAAGGCCTGGTCGAGGAGGAGCGACGTCCCGGATGTTGCCGATGGGCGTGTCTCCTGTGCCACCCCCTCTGGACGGCCGTCCGCAACGGTGCACCATGCGACGCCCTCCGCGCACTGTTCTGTGTGCGCTGTTCTGTGTGCGCTGTTCTGTGTGCGCTGTTCTGTGTGCGCTGTTCTGTGTCCGGCGCACGACTCAGGGCTCGTCTAGGCCGTTCTCCACACGTGCCGCCGGAAGCCGGACCGTGAAGCAGGTGCCCTCGCCCTTTTCGGTCTCCACCTCGACGCCCCCCTCCATCTGCTGGAGGGCCTTCCAGGTCACCGCCAGGCCCAGCCCAGTGCCCTCGTACTCCCGGGCCAGGCCCTCGGACTCCTGACGGAACGGCTCGAACAGATCCTCCACCTGGGCCGGGTCCATCCCAATGCCGGTGTCCACCACCTCCAGCACGGCGTCCTGTTTCCCGTCCGTCCGGGCAGAAACTCGCACCGCACCGCCCTCTCCCGTGTACTTAACGGCGTTGCTCAAGAGATTGCGGAGCACGATCTGCACGCCGCCCTCGTCGGCCCGGGCCCAGACTGCGTCTTGGCCTCCCTCCGCCGCCAGGTCAACCCCGGCGTCTCGCGCCTGCGGGTCGAACTCCTGAACGGCCTTCTCGGCCTCCGCGGCCAGGTCAACCGGCTCGGGGGCAAGGTTCATCTCACCGGCCTCCAGCTTCGAAAGGTTGAGCACACCGGTGAGCGTGTTCATGAGGCGCTCTCCGCTGCTTTCGATCAGGGCGGCAAACTGACGGAGCGCCGGCAGGTCCACGTCCGACCGGTCGGTCTTCTCGGTCTGGTCGTCCCCGCCGACCTCCTCCCCGATGGCCTCCGCAAAGCCGAGGATGGAGGTCAGCGGCGTGCGGATCTCGTGGCTCATGTTCGCCAGGAAGACGGACTTCGCCTGGCTTGCCGCCTCCGCCTCTTGGCGGGCCCGTTCGGCCTCCTCTTTCGCCCCGCGGAGAACCGCTTCCCGATCCACGCGACCGAGCACCAGGGTGGCGTAGTCGGCTATCACTTCGACGAGGCGGCGGTCAAAAGAGTCAATTCCTCCAACCCGGCGACTGCCCACCGAGAGGGTGCCGTGGCGGCCCATCGGCACGTAGGCCGCCGCCCGAATATCCCCCCGGTTCACTGCGCTGTCTCCCTCTCGGAGGTTGTGGTAGACCTGGGTCTGACCCGTCCGGTACGATTCGGCCACGGGCGTCTCTTCGTCAAAATTATAGGACTGGCGCTCCGGCATGTGCGCCTGGAGCGCAGGGGAGACGCTGGTGGGGACCAGCCGGCCGTCTTTCGCGAAGCGGACGGCCGTGCCCGCGAAGTCGAACGTTTCGTCGACGAGGTCCACGAGCAGCGCCCCCACGGCCTCCTTGCCCTCGGCCCGAAGCAACTGGTTGGTGGCCTCGTAGAGGGCCTCGACCTTCTGGCGCCGCTGGCGGCGAAACTGCTCCCGCTGCTTGCGGCCGGTCACCTCGCGGGTAGAGCCGACGATTTTCTCGGCCGTTCCCCCCACCAAGACCGGCGTGATTCGGGTCTCCCAGTAGGTCATTTCCCCCTCCAGGGGAATCTCTTCTTCGTATTCGAGGGGCTTCTCCTGGTCGAGGCACTTCTGGTACCGTGCCTTCCGAAACCGGCCGGCCTCGTCTCCAATGGCTTCCACTGGCGTTTTCCCCCGAACGGACGCTGCGGACATCCCGGTGGCCTCCTCGTAGGCGGGATTGAGCTTCTCAATCGCAAACGACGGCTCGCCGCCGGCGTGGTCGACGTCGATCAGGAACAGAGCATCCTGGGCGCCCCGAAACATCGTGTCGGCCTGCTCCAGCTCCCGGCGGCGCTCCCTGCGCTCGGTGATGTCCTGGACCGTCCCCCGCACCCGGACGATCTCGCCCTGCGAGCTGTCCTGCCCCTTCGAGGCATCTCCATTCGCGGCCTCGGCCGCACTGGTGTCGAGTTGCGGCTCCCCGCGGGTGCGGACCCACCGCTCCTCCCCTTCCTGGGTCATCAGGCGAACCTCCATGTCGTAGGGCACGCCCTCCTCGACGGCCCTCCGGAACGCCGCTGCGACCGCATCCCGGTCGTCCGGGTGGTAAAACGCCAGACTTTGCTCCGGGGTCAGGTCGCGGTCCGGCGAAATCCCGTGGATGCGGCATGCCTGGTCCGTCAGCACGCTTCTCTCCTTCCGCACGTCGTACTCCCAGGCGCCCACATTGGCAATCTCCTGCGCCCGCTCAAAGAGGTCGTTTTGCCGCTCCAGGCGCTGCTTTCGTCGCCTTCGCGCAGTGATGTCCCGGCCGATACACACCACCCGGAACCCCTCCCCGGGGCGGTCGACCAGGTTTCCCGCAATCTCGTAGGGCACCGTGGTCCCGTCCGCGCGGCGGAGCGGGATGTCCATCTTTGCATGGCCGGTCATGAACCCGTCGGCAATCTGGGATGCGACCCGCTCCCGCTCCTCTTCGGGGACGAAGCCGAGGGCCTCCATGCCCCCAAGGGCTTCATCGGCGTAGCCGGTGACCTCCACAACGCGGTCGTTCCAGCGCGTAAGCTTGGCCTCCTCGTCGAACACGAGGAACAGATCGTCGATCGCGTCGAGCAGGCGATCGGTGTACTCCCGGTAGTGCTCAAGCTTTTTGCGGCTCCGTACCCGCTCGGTCACGTCTTGGATCAGGGTGCGCGCCACGGCCCGGCCCCCAATTTCGGTTACGCTGGCGGAGACCTCGCCCCAAAACGCCGATCCGTCGGCCCGTTCGTACCGGGCAACGGCCTGGTACGCCGCTCCGTCCCGGAGGGCAGCCCGTTTTTCCGTGGCGACCTCGCTTTCTCCTGACGGGTGGAGGTCGCGTACCGACAGGCCCTCAAGCGCGCCTGTACTGCGACCGAAGAGCGACTCGGCCTGCGGGTTGGCCTCCTGGATCCGGCCCTCCAGGTCGTGGACCAGGATGGCGCTGGAGGAGTCTTCGAACAGCGACCGGTAGCGCTCGCGGCTGCGCTGGAGCTCGGCCTCGGCCCGCTTGCGCTCGTCGATGTCGAGGTGGATGCCCGCGGCGCGGGTGACGGCGCCCTCCCCATCCCGCTCGACCACCCTGCCGATCGTCTGGATCCACTTCCAGCCGCCGGACTTCGTTCGCATTCGGATTTCCGGGTCGTAGGTGCCGGCATCTCCCTCGATGTAGGTCTCCAGCATCTGGAGGGCACGGGGCAGGTCCTCCGGATGCACTAGCGCCTCCCAGGTGCTGAAATCGAAGTCCAACTCCTCACGGGAGTAGCCCAGCATTTCGGCCCACCGCCGGTTAAAAATCACCTCGTCGGTCTCCAGGTCCCAGTTCCAAGTGCCCACGTTGCCCCCCTCCACGGCCATCGACAGCTGCTCGCGGCTGCGCCGAAGCTTCTCCTCGGTTTCCTTCCGCGGGGTAATGTCCTGGAGGGCCCCGGCTACTTTTGTCACCTCCCCCTCGGACGTCTCGGACGGGCCCCCCACGGTGCGGACCCACCGGCGGTGTCCCTCCGCGGTGACGACCGGGAGCTCCAGGTCATAGGGCGTTCCCGTCTCCACACAGCGCTCAAACGCCTCCCTGACCTGCGGGCGCGCCTCGGGAGCAAAAAACTGGAATCCCTTCTCCGCGGTGAGTGCCGGTTCGCCCTCCATCTCCAAGATTTGGTAGAACGCCTCCGACCCGGTCCCTTCTCCGGTCTCCACATCAACCTCCCACGCCCCCGCCAGCCGCTGGGTTTGCTCCAGGAGGCCCTTCTGCCTGCGGAGCTGTTCCTCTTGCTCTCGCTCCTCGGTCACGTCCCGCTGGACGGAGACCCAGTGCTGAATCTCTCCCCCTTCCCCTGTCACTGGGGCCACGTTCCACTGCACCACGTACGGCGTTCCGTCCTTCCGGTAGTTGACCGTCTCCCCCTGCCAGTGCTCCCCCGCCTCCAGGGCTGCGCGGAGCGAGCCGAGCACTGCCTCGTCGGTCTCTGGGCCCTGCAAGACGCGGGGCGTTCGGCCGAGCACCTCTGCCTCCCGGTAGCCGGTCATCGCCTCGAAGGCCTCGTTGGCGTAGACAATCCGGGGCCCGGGCTCGTCGAGCGGCCCGGCCTCCGTGACCAGTACGGCCTCCCGGGCCTGCCCCACCGCCTCGGCCAGAAAGCGGTGCTCCTGCTCCCGGACCCGGCGCCGCAGCACACGCTCGGTCACGTCTTTTAGGACCACCTGCCGCCCTCCGCCCCGCCCGTACCTGCTTTGGGACAGGCGGAAGTATCGGGCGGTCCCGCTCTCGTCGACCTGGAGGGGCTCCGCCCCCTCCGCAATCGCCTCCGCCACCTCCGGAAGGAGATCCGAAAGGCGTCGGCCGACGGCGCTCTCTTCCGCCAAGGCCGGAAAGAGCGTGGCGGCCGCCTCGTTGTAGTTTCGCAGCCGTCCCCCCTTGGAGAGCACTAAGGCCGGATTTGCCTGAGTGCCCGTCCGGCCCGTCTCTTCAAACCGATCCTGGTAAACAAACAGCACGCCGATCGCAAACGCCGCCACGCCGACCGGCTCGTGACTCACGTCCAGCAGTGCGGGGCTAAGGTACCCCAGCCCGTTCGCGATGAGCGGAAGGGCCGTCAGCCCGAACAGGCCCGCCAGCTGCCCGGCCCCAACCTGAACGCGCCGCAACGGCTCGGCGACCATGAAGAAGCCGACTGCCGCCAAGGTGTAAGACAGAGCGGCGGTGATCCAGTAAAGCGTTCGGTGGTCGATCTGGAGATGAGCAAACGGGGTGGTGTGCCACCCGGCCGCGAAGTACAGCCCGTGCCAGGCGTTGGTCAACTTTGTGAGCGTCACCACCACAAACACGACGAGAGCAATTCCTTGAACCATTCGGCGCCGGTGCAGCCTGCGCCCGCTGTAGGCGGAGCAGAGCCAGCCCCAGGCCCAGACCGTGCCGAACCCGACGACGAGCCCGGCCTCGTAAAAGACGGTTTTCCACTGCAGGCCCGGGGCGAGAAGCATTCCGACGTGCGCAACGGCCCAGAGGCCGCTCGTGGACAGCAGGGCAACCAACCCGCGGCGTACGTCCGAACCCGCAATCCGCTGGGCCCGCCACGCCCCGAGCAGGCAGGACAGGGCCGCCCCCCCGAACACCGAGATGTATATTAAATAGACGGGTTTACCAAGAGGCGGTGGCCACATAAACATGTCATATTTTCCTCCGGCGAAGCATTACGCTGTTTTCAACCCAAACCTCCTTCGCGAATGTAGGATTCGTCTCTTGCTTTGTCGTTTTACTTTTGTCTCGGCGTGTAAATCAAACCAGTACGGCACAACGAACCCTCGGGGCCCAGCCGAACCTTCGGCCGGAGCGGATGGGACCAGTTGGACAGGCAGAAACGACCAGATCCGAAAGCAGGCCTGCCCCGGCGGGTGCGGTTTCTGCGGGTGCGGTTTCTGCGGGTGCGCTCTCTACGAGTGCGCACTGCCTACGGCCTCAACGTCGACCCCTGTGACCTCGAACCGCGCGCCCCCCGCCTCGCTTTGGGTGGCCGAGAGGCTCCACCCGTGCGCCTTCGCGATGGACTCCACGATGGAAAGGCCCAGCCCCGTCCCCTCGTCGCTGGAGGAATAGCCCGCCTCGAAAACCGCCTCGGGGTCGTCCCCGGAAAAGCCCGCCCCGTCGTCCTCCACGTAAAACCCATCACTCAGTGCCCCGACCCGCACGGTTACGGTGTCCCCTCCGTGCTCAATGGCGTTGCGGAACAGATTCTCCAACAGTCGCCGGACCCGCTCCGCGCTGCACCGTAGCCGGCACGCCCCCTCGAACTGGAGGGTTGCCCCTTCGGCGCTGCCCTGGTCTGCACCGTCCTGGTCCGTACCGACCTGGTCCGTACCGACCTGGTCCGTACCGACCTGGTCCCAGCTCGCCTCGGCCATGGCCGCCAGGCCATGCGTCGATAGCTCCTCCGGGCCGATGTCCTGCCCGCCCCAGGTCAGGGTCAGCACGTCCTCGATAATCTCGTCCATGCGGCTTAGGGATCGGTCCACCGCCGCCAGGTGACTCCGGGTCTTCTCCGGGGCCCGCTCCTCACGGGCCAGACGGAGGCGTCCCGTCGCCACGTTCAGCGGGTTCCGGAGGTCGTGGGCCACCAGGCCCGCGAAGCTATCGAGCCGGGCGTTCTGGCGCTTGAGTTGGGCCTTGGCGCGGCGCTGCCCCAGCTCGTAGCTGGCCCACTGCGCCATCAGCTCCACAAAGACGCGCTCGCGCCCGGCAAATGCCTGTTCTCGAGGTTCCTCGGCCGCGAAGCAAAACGTGCCGTAGAGCTCCCCCTCCATAATGATCTGCGCCCCAACGTACGCCCCGAGTTCAAACGTCTGATGCGCCGGGTCGCCGGCCCAGCCCTCGGCGACGGCGTCCTGCACGACCAGCGAGCGTTCTTTTTGAATCGTGTTCCGGCAGTACGACCGGGACAACGGGCAGCTCTCCCCCGGCTGAAGAAGTGGATGGGTGCCCGAGGCAAAAACGATCTCCTGCGTCTCGTCCGTAATGCGCGTCAGAAAGCCGTACGGAAGCCCCAGGTGCTCCCGCCCCAGGTCGATGAGGCGCCGTGCCTTCTCTTCGAAGCCTGCCTCCCGATCGGCCGTGATGCGGTACATCGACCGCAGCGCCTCCCGCTCGTTTTCTAGGACGTGCTCCCGCGCCTTTCGCTCGGTGATGTCCTGAAACGTGCCCCGGACGCTGGTGACTTCTCCCGCTTCGATCTGGGGCGTCCCGCGGGCCCGCACCCACCGCCCCTCTCTCTGCTCGTGCCCGACCGGCAACGCCTCCCCGCCGAGCCGCAACTCTCGGTCGAAGGGCACTTCCTCCTCAACGGCACGCTCGATCATCCCTTGAATGACAGGCTGGTCTTCGGGATGGTACGCCGCGATCGCCTCCTCTGCGGTCGGCTCGTAGCCTTGCGGGAGGCCGTGGATCTCCCGCACCTGCCGGGTCCAGAAGACCTCCCCGGACGAGACCTCATACTCCCACGCGCCGATGTTGGCGAGCTTCTGGGCCCGCCTGAACAGATCGTTCTGGCGCTCCAGCCGCTCGCGGGCGTCGAGTTGGCTCCAAATAACCACCCCTTCCACGAAGGCGACCGTCGCCAGTCCCCCGACCGTGGGCAGCGCCTCGGCGGCACGGACGGGGCCGAACGCCGCCCCCGCCGTGCCGGCCAGAAGCCCACCCCCCAAAAACCACCAGACGGGCCTCATGGACGGGGCCCCGATGGCTACGGCAAACGGAAGAATGCCGTAGAGGAGCACAAGTCCCATGTCGTAGCTCCCGGCAAACCCGTTGAGCGTGGCCACCGAGCAGTACCACGCCATGAGAATATAGCATGCGCCCCTTGCCCACACCGCAAACCGGCGCCGGACCGCACCTGACGCGTAGGACGCCCCGACCAGTCCGACGAGAAGGGCCGACAGCCCGAGGCGGGCCCACATTGGGTCGGTCGCCTGGGGATCGGGGGCCGCGAGAAGGACGCCAAACACTGGCACCACCACGGCCCCCAGAAGACCGAGCAGGCGGTAGGCCTGCACGTCCGACTGCTGCTCGCCGGACAGCTCCTCCCCCTCGGGCCGAAGGATTGAGAACGGGGGCCAGGCCAGGTCGCTCATGACAAAAATCTGTCAGGGGAGGCATGTGCTATCGAACGAGCGGCCTCTCCGGGCGGGACGGCCCCCAAGCGGAAAAGCGTGCGCATTTGCGCTCTCCGCCGGCCCTGTTGCCCTCAATCCGCCAAGGGCACTACACGCCATGTGCTCGGGATGTCGCATCACGCAGAGGGCACCGTCGTGTCGAAAAGACCGTCACGCCGAAGGTGCTGCCGTCATAGGTGCAATAATCATGCGAGAGTGACCTTCTGGCCACTGCGGGGACGCCATCGTCGCCGCCCCGTGACGGGAGCGGGTCCGTCCGGCACGAGTCGTTTTTAGATGCCCGCTGCACGAGAACGAGACCGGGGCGGGAAAACCGGACGGGGGCGCATGCCCGGCATGCGGGGAGGGCCCCGGGAACGCCCTGCGCCAGCCCCCCGCCCCGTCGGCCCGCCTTTCTTTCGGGGGCCGCCGGACGCTGGACAGGCACCGCTCCTGCGGCTCTTCTCTGCACCATCGGCGTCTCTCGTCGCGTCACGCGCAAGGGGCAGAACCCATTCGATCTGAGGAGGACATTTTCGCACCAGACGGCAACGTTCACGTTGGAGAAATGTCCGGAGGGGAACGAGGCGGTCGCCACGCGCTGCAACCGTACCGCCCGAATGCAGCACTCAACGGGCCCCATCGCCGGCCGTCCCGCCATCGGTCGGTCCGGCAGCGGGCAGCCCCCCGCACGCGTCCTGATGCAGGCGCCCCAAGGCCGCCGCAGGGGCCCTCGCGACCCTCCGTCGTTCTCAGTCGTCACCGCTTCCGAGCCCGTGTTTCAAACGCTTCTGGTTGCCCATGACTTCTCCCCCTCCTCCAGCCGCGCCCTGGCCCACGCGGTGGACCTTGCCGCCCGGACCGGAGCCACCCTCCATCTGATGTACGTGGACCGAACGGCCGAGGGCGTGCTGTTTGAGGGCGGAAAGGCGCCCCCGGACGACGAGCTGCAGGACCGGTTCGAGGAACGGTGCCACGCGTCGCTTGCCCCGCACGACCGTTCCCCAGCCGAGGACCGAGTCGTGTGCCACGCGGTGCGGGGCGTGTCCCCGGCGCCCCTGCTCGTGGAGAAGGCCGAAGAGATCGACGCCGACCTCATCGTGACCGGGACCGAGGGACGCCGCGGCGCCCGGCGGCTCATCGTCGGCAGCGTGGCGGAGGAGGTGCTCCGCACGGCGCCCTGCCCGGTCCTGACGGTCCGACAGCGAGAGGCCGGCGGGGCGTCCGGGTCCACGGGCGAGGCGGATGACGCCTCCGGCTCTGCGGATGAGGACCCCCGCTTTGCGGTGGAGCAGATCGTCGCACCGGTCGACTTTTCCGATCTCACGGAGGTGGCCCTGCGGCACGTGGCCCAGCTTGCGCCCCTCTACGACGTCCCGGTGACGCTCGTGCACGTCGTGGAGGACCCGACCATGCCGTCCGTCTACGAGGTGAACGCCTCCGCGGTGCGGGCCCGCGCGGCCGAGCAACGGGCAGAGGAGGCGCTTCAATCGCTGGGGGCGCCGATCGAAGAAACGGGCGTGTCGGTGTCCTATCTCGTCCACCGAGGGCAGACCACCAGCACCGTCGTGGAGGCCACGGGCCACCGGGACACCCTGACCGTAATGGGAACGAAAGGCCTGTCTGGACTGCGCCGCGTCATGCTCGGGAGCGTGACCGAGGCCGTCATCCGGGCGTCCGACGGGCCCGTTCTGGCGGTGCCCGCCTCCGCCCACGGGGCGTCTTCGGCGGACGAGTAGGGCCAGGGCGCCCCCACTGCCCGTCGGCGCCCGCGAGCGGCGCGTTCCACCGGATCGGACATTTGGGGCCTCTCCGGTAGGACCGCCCCCACTACTTCAGAGGCATCGAGCCTGTCCCCCCTAGCCGGCCTGTCCCGGGAGCAAATCCATTTGGCACGAGGGCCCTGTACAAAGAGGGAAGTGGCCTTGCACCTTTTGTAACAGTGACATTGGGCACGGACAGAATGCGCTCCGCAAATGCTTTCGACTTCTGGAAGAAGAGGCTCGATACGTTCGTATTGCTCGTCGGTGAGTTCACAGCGGCGTCGAGGCATGTCAGAACGGCTCGCTTGGTCCTAAAATTTATGCGAACCGTTCATACGGCCTTTTTATCAGACAGTGCCTAGCCAGGCGTCCAGGGCGTCGGCTTCTTCCGGCTCCACTCGGACCTCATGCCGTCCCCAATCCCACCACCTGCTAAGAGTCCCTGTGATCACCAGACCGGCCTCGGCCTGCTCGGCAGATTCGACCTCCAGATGGAACTGCTTCTCGGGTTTAAACCACCACTCGCTCGGGCTCTGGACGACCAATCGGTCCTCCTCGGCCCACACCTCGGTCGGGACGAACCCCCGGCGGTTCATGTACATCACGCCGAGAAAAGGTGATACCCCAACTCCACCGATCACGAATGTAGCCGCTAGGAACTCCACCACTCCCATGTCCGGGATGAAAAGCAACCAACTCCCGAACCCGCCAACTGCAAGTCCAACGATAGCACCAGAAACGAGGGTAAGAATCAGATCCGTTTGCCGGACCTCGGCATTCAAAGTCTCGTCCATGTTCTTAGGCTCATCCTTTATAGGCTCATCCATTTTTCCTTCGTGGCCCTGAGCAAGTGGTGGACCGAGTGCGGGGCTACCTTCGGGGAACGGATTCGGATAGGCACATGTGACCCCGACGGTCTAACGTCAAGGGTGACGGGACGTGCTCCGGTTCAATCGTTCTGCTCGTGCCGGTGCGCTGCGCTGTATCCTTCAAGCCACGCCGACAGCGGAATCGGAAAGCTGGGCAGACCTGAGCGGCTTACAAGCCAGAGCGGGCGGATCATCTGACGGCAAAGCCATCTGATGACGAAGCTCTTCGGGGAGCAGCGCGGCGAAGCCATCATCTAACATCCATTTGTTACCCCAACGTCCTTGTTTCTGCGATGTGTCCCCGTATATTTCGGCCGTTCTGTAACATTACCGTAGTACTGAGTTTAATTTTTTGTAACACGGTCCGATAATCTAGAACACGTTCCGAGCTTGGCCTCCCTTCACGGTCAGAGACAAGTGCCATGCTTACCCAACTCTTCGGATCTGGAGACTCTACACGGACGGACGCACAATCACCTGTGGGCAACGCTGGACACGACGCCGACGGCAGCCCCATCCAGGACGACGAGGGCAGCTCAGGAGTGACCGAGGCCGCCCTCATTGAGGGCGTCCACCGGTCGATGGGTGTCATCGAATTTCGCCCCGACGGGACCGTTGAGGCCGCCAACGAAAATTTCCTCGATCTCATCGGGTACGAGCTCGGGGAGATCAAGGGCGAGCATCACCGCATCTTTGTGGAGGACGAATATGCCCGGTCGGAGGAGTACCGCGCCTTCTGGGAGAAGCTTCGGCGCGGGGAGCCGCACGAAGGCCGCCTGAAACGAGTCGACAAGGACGGTCGCGTGCTGTGGCTTCAGGGCACATACGTTCCGGTGTTTGGGGAGGGGGAGGAGGTCCGGAGGATCGTCAAAATCGCAAACGACATCACCGATCGGGTCGAGGCCGAAAACAAGCGGGACACCCTCACCGAGCAGGTGGAGATCCTCTTGGGCGCGATGGACCGGTTCGCGGATGGGGACCTGACCGTACGGATCGATGCGGAGGCGGACGGAGACATCGGGCGCCTCTACGACGGCTTCAACCGATCGGTGGACAACCTCCAGCGGATGGTCGAGCAAATCCGAGAGGTGGCCCAATCGACCATGGCGTCGGCCGGTCAGATCAGCTCGTCGTCGGATCAGATGGCCGCCTCGACCGAGGAGCAGTCTGCACAGGCAGAGGAGGTGGCCGCGGCGGTGGAGGAGCTCAACCAGACGATCGACGAAAACGCCCGTAGTGTCCAGTCGGTCGCCGAGGCCGCCGAGGCCGGTGGCCAGAAGGCGCGAGAGGGCGGCGAGGTCGTCGAAAAGACGACCGAGAAGATGGAAGAAATTGTGAGCGCGGCCCAAGAGACCGCTTCGGTCATCGAGGGGCTTGCCACCTCTAGCGAAAAGATCGGCCGGGTTGTCGATCAGATCGATGAGATTGCCAACCAGACAAACCTGCTTGCGCTGAACGCGGCAATCGAGGCCGCCCGGGCCGGAGAAGACGGGGCGGGCACCGGCCAGGGGTTTGCCGTCGTTGCCGAAGAGGTGCGCGAGCTCGCCGAGGAGGCCGACACGGCGACTGATGAAATCGCTGAGATGATCGAGCAGGTTCAACGAGAAACCAGCGGCGCGGTCGAGGCAGCACGCCGAAGCAGCCAGAAGGCCGAAGAGGGAATGGAGCTTGCCGACCGGACTGGTGGGGCCATCGAGGAAGTGATCACCTCCATCGGTACGGTGGAGGAGCAGGCGGAGGAGATCGCGACCGCCTCTGAGCAGCAAAGCGCCACCAGCGAGCAAATTGCACAGAGCGTCCAGTCGATCTCGACGGCGGCTCAGGGGTCGGCGGCCGGCGTAACCCAGGTGGCCGATTCGGCCGATGAGCTCGACGCCCTCACCGAGCGCCTTCGCGGCGCGGTCCAGCGGTTCGATCTTGATAAGGAGGCCGAATCCCCCCGAAAAGGCCCGGGCAGGTCAGCGCCGCAGAACCACGGAGGCGATGGGCACCGGTCGGAACAGGTGTCTTTGTGAGAGGAATGCAGAAGACTCTGAATGAATGGGCAGAAGCGTGCAGGCTCTGTGCCTCGAAAAGAGGGCCCGAGAGAGCCGCCTCGACAACCTGAGATTGATCAATCCGAGAACGACTCCGCCACCGGCAGGTCCAGAAGGAACCGGGTGTAGAGGACCGTCTCCTTCGAAAACTCCTCCGTCACGGCCTCCAGGCTCGGCCTCGAAGCGTCTTCCACCCAGGCCTTCCAGGCCGGATGCTCGGCGCACGTCTCCCAGTCGCGCGTCGCACTGGTTGCGCTGATCCCTGCGAGCTCCGGGGCCATCGTTTTCGTCAACAGATTCGCCACTCGGGCCGCATGCACGCCCTGATTCCCCCCCACGGTGCTGCCGCGGCGCTGCGTCGCGGCATCGGCCAGGGGCTCAGGGAGATGCAGCGTCTCGGCCGCCCACGCTGCGGCCTCGACGTGATCGCACCCGAAGGCCGCCTGCTCCATGACCTGCGGATCCGCGTTCCCGTATCCCCGGTCCGTTCGGTCCTGGCTGTAGAGGGCGGCCGCTTTCTCCGGGTAGCTGTGGAGAAGCACGAGTTTGCCCAGGTCGCAGATGAGTCCCTGGGCGAATCCCTTCCACTCGAAGGAGGCCCACATCGGGGCGGATTGCGTCGGGGCGGCCTCCTCCGCGGAGGGCTCCGGCTGGTTCCGAGGCGGGTGGTCCCGGGAGGGGTCGGGCGCCTCCTTCGACGGGTCGTCCCCGTCCGGCGGCTCGCCCCCGCCCGACGACCCGCGCAACAGCCGTTGGGTGAGAGCGGCCGTCGCTTCGCTGTGGTAGATGAGGCGGGTCAGTTGCGGGCCGGCCGGCCCGTCTCGAAGGGGGCGCCACCTTCGCATGCTCAGCTCAACGACCAGCCCCGCCGCCGTGACCGGACCGATCATTTGAACGGCCGGGCCCAGCTCGCCGATCGGCCGTCGAAGATGGCTGTTGATGCGGCGTAGGATCCCGCTCTCAAGCCGGGGGTCGCAGTCTACCGCCGCAGAAACGGCCTCCGCGCCGGCGAAGCCTGACTCGTGGAGAGGCCCCAGAACTTCAGGAAGCGCCCAGGGAAGCGGGGGCACCTGCAAGTCGGAATCGTTTTCAATCACGCTGGGAAGCTCGACGTTGTCCATCGGTCGGGGAAGAGGCAAACCAGAGGGCTGCCGGTCAACGGAACCCGCTTTCCGTCGGAACAGGTCCGACCCGGGCGGGCCCGGCCGCCACGGGCCCGAGACTGTGCGCCAGTGCGTTGAGGGATCTGCTCACACGGCCACCAGACAATGCGCGCATCCTCCCCATGCGAAAAGGCTTCTTCCCGGCACCGGACTGGAATTCCACTTTGGCAAGGAGGCCACTTGAGTCCAGACGTAGTGATCTGGAACGGCCCGCATGAGTTCTCCCAAAGAGGGAAAATCGCGTCACGGTTTCCGCTCCTAGAGTGCGTCCATGTGGAGACTGAAAACTTAAAGTCTCTTCACGCCATCTAAAAAAGCCCTTCCACGCTCGATGTGTGTGCCCTTGACGTGCTGAATCGATAAAAAGGGGGAGGGGCGCCCGATAACCTGAACGCCGCTGGGAGGGGCGGGCCACCGGCTGCAGCCCCTACAGGCGCAGCAGGCGTTGCCTCCGAGAGAAGACCCTGCCGGGCCGGACTGGCCCTGTGGTTTCTCTGCCTCGCTGTCTGAACGGAGGACCCGCCCCTGCCGGGCAGTCCATCCCGCACAGCCCGAACATCGGAGCTCAGGGTCAGGGCGGCCAAGCGGGGGCCGTGGATGGGCTGTCACCGCGGCAGAGCGAACGCTGTGACCGAGCGGAAGCGCAGGTGCTCCGTCTGGCGCTCGGGTCCAACACACCGGGCCCAGGCGCCACTCGATCTGAACCTCCCCTAGCTTTCTCTGCCATGTTTGGGACGTCCGGCGTGCTGTTTGGGTCGGTGGTCGTCTGGGGCGCAGCCGCAATCTGGGCGGCAGGCACGCTGACGCTTCTGATCTCTTCTTTCGCCCCGACGGAACACGAAGGGCCAACCCGGCTCCCCGCTTGGGACGGTCCTCCCCCGCGTGTCTCCGGCCCCTACAGAACGGCATCCGGGACCGGGCCCCACAATGCAGACGGGCCGGTTGGGCCTCCAGGCGCCTCTTCCCGCCGCTCCGGCCTGCCAAGGCCCCACAGTCAACTCGGCTCCATGGACCGGCCCCGCCCGTCGGTTCGCTCCCTCCACGCCCATCTTGACCAACGGCCCCATCTTGACCGACGGCACGGCGCCTCGCCCCCCGGCACGCGTCCCCTGCACTGGCTGCCATTCAGGTCCCCGCGCCCGTGGTAGGCGCAGTCCCACGCCGGCGGCCCCCAGCCCCTCCGAGCACGCGTGCCTGGATCAAGCTTCAGCTTCTCGGTTCGGACTGTGGACATTCGGGGCGCCCCAACGGAACGACCGGGCCCTCTGGTCCCCGCTTCCGACGTACGAGGACGCGGATCGCCCCCGACTCACTGTCGCCTCACGCCGAGTCTGACCACCGCGAGATCGCATCTGTCCCGGGGCGCCTGTCCTCAGTGGGGTTTGCCTCCCCGATCCCGTCGTCCTGGCTGGCGTCTTTCGTCCGGGCCTGTCGTCTTCGTCGCCGGTGGGTTTCAGTCTGGCGGTGGCGGCTCGACGGTCGTGGGGAGGCGCCTCCCCTGAGGACCAGGAACGCCGTGCCGGCGGCGGCGATCACGACCAGTGCAATGGCGATTTCAGTCCACATTTCGTCGGGGGGGTGCTGGAATCCACAAATCGCGCGGGGATGGGCTGGCGGCCCCGCTTCCCTTCGACGTGCCTCGTGCCCCGCCTGGCGCTCTGCTTCAGTTGCTGTGCCCGTCGGCGTCGGTGTCGACGACCTTCACCGGGTCCTCGGCCCCCGGCTCGACCTTTGCCTTCACAATTTGCCCGTCCGGGTATCCCTGGCCGGTCTGCTCGCTTCCACAGTCGACGTACACCACAGTGCCCCCGTCGGAGTGGTCGATGTCGCAGGTGGCGGTTTCCCCGGCCCCGATCGCCAAAATCCCACTTCCGTACCGGCCGGAGCTCTCGGGCGCCACCGCGCTGGCAATTGCTTCGTCGCTCGGGTAGGGATGGCTCACGTCGATGCCCCCAAGCTGAGAGGGCTTTTTGTGGGCCACGACGATGTCGGTGCCGATCAAGACGGACCGTTGAGCGAGGGCGTCCTGGGTGGCCTGCCGCTGGCCCTCGCCGAACGCCTCGATCCCGGCGACGACGGAGAGGCCAACGATTACCGCAGAAAGTGCGAGCAGAAGAAGTTGCTGTTGACCCATTGAGGACTATTGGTCGATGGATGTCGTTGCGCGGGCCCTGCCTCCCGTCACGGTCTCCCCTCGGCTCCCTTGCAGGCGCCTGACGACTCCTGGTGGGGGATCGTCGGGCAACCGGTTTGCCTCAGGGTGACGGAGGCCACGGGGTAAAACCCACTTTTTGGAATACGAGGCTCTGCAAACTGATTCTAAAAGATCATACAGACGTGGAACGTCTGCCCGGTAGCGCCTGCTTCCGGGTCGCCGACAGGGGGGCGTGCCGGGGGCGGCCCTCGCGGTTCTCCCTGTGGCGTCTCCGAACATCTCAGGTTGTTGGAGAGCCGGAAGGCTACTGGCAGTAGCCTTCTCGTTTCGATTAGCTATGACCTCGGCCTCGGCCGGACTGGCGGTGTGCTCTTTCGAGTCCTAGGCCCGAGGAGAGAGCTTCTTCTGGTGCAAACCACCCGCCCGCGGCGTCCGACAGATCAGTACGCTCGCGGAGACAAAGGGGACTTCAATTCCGCGGCCCTCGGCCTACACGTCGCTTTCCAAATCGCAGCCTGCATCGGTCGGAGGAGCGGAGATTGCTCTTTCTTTTCCCTTTGATGAAGAAGGTTACCCGACACGGAATGCGGTGCCCAACGGTAGACGGTGCCCCACGGCGAAGTCCCCGTGGTGAGGGGCAATGCTGCCGGAAGGCGGGCAAACGTTCTACGTCGCATCGACGACAAACTCGCACTGAGGACACTCCCCATCAGCGTCGCAGCGCCGCTCAACGGGGAGCTCGGTCAGCTCCTCAATCATTGCCCGTGCCAGGTCACAGGCTACCTCTCCGTGAGCCCGCACGCTGGCGGACAGGGGGCAGCTGCTGCCCTCCAGGCGGTACTGTTGTCCTTCCTCATGCACTTGCGGAAGACCGCCCATCTCTTCAAGCACGTCGCGGGCGTGGCCGACCCGCACGGAAGCTTCCGAAACCAGCACATCCGGTTTTTCCATCTGCCCGAGCCGCCGCCCGGTTTCCTCAAGGATTGGGTCTGCATTCACCCATTCCGTCTTCTGAAGAACGGAGAGGAGGGTGTTCAAAAGCGTATCGTACGGCTTCGGAAAGAGATCTTCCGCCTTCCGGGTGAGCCCGTAGACGTGCTCCGGCTTCCGCTCAGTGGGGCGCCGGCCTGTAACCTCCACGATGCCGTCGGACTTCAGATTCGAGAGCTGTGCTCGGACGGCATTTCGCGTAAGCCCCAGGTGGTCGGCCAGTTCTCGAACCGTGCGGTCCTCCGGCCGAAGCAGCTGAACGATCTGGCGACGGGTTCCACCAAGGAGGGCTTGCAGAAGCGGGGGCTCGTCCATTGAGGGTTGATCGGAGGTGAAGGACAATGAGACTCAACGTTTGCGCTTCATAGCTGTCTGGAATACCTGAAACAGACATTTGGTTTCTTTTCAGTCGCAGAGGGCTTCACGGTCTCCTCCAGTCGGGAGCGGTGCAGAATCTTGACCCGAATCAGGCATCAACATGGGCGAGTGGATGAGACCAAGAGCGTAGTGGACAAAAAAGATGAGGGGAAATCCACCCCCCTGGAATGGCTGCCACGGAGGACAGGTGGCAGGGAAAACAGAACCACGTCGAGCACAGCTGCTGGGGGGATGGCGCATACAAGCGGTCTTCGAAGCGGGACGGAACTCCAGTACAGCCCCTCGAAAAGAGAAAGCTTTTCTTCCTCGGAGACAGCCGGTCCTCTGCAGGCAGTTGGCCAACTGTGCGTGCAGAAGCAACGGCAGCAGGCAGGGATCTACGCTGTGGCTGCTACACTGCGTCGCTTATACCGCGTCGCTTTCCCAGCCCTCGGTGAAGATGCGGCCGTCGTCGACGCCCTCCTCCTGCAGCATCTCTTCGCTGTCGACCACCATCGGGGGGATCCCGCAGATGTAGTAGTGCGGGTCCTCGAAGCGCCCGTCCACCACATCGCCCAGGTGGGTCTGTACGTGCCCGGTCGGCCCGTCCCAGTCCTCGTCGGACAGGGAGTAGAGCACCTCCAGATTGTCGCGGCCCGCGGACAGGTGGTCAAGGGTCTCCCGGTACATGATGTCCTCCTGCGTCCGCTCCCCGTAGAGGAACGCCGCCCGGCCGCTGCCCTCGCTAAAGTACTGCTTGAGCATCGCGATCATTGGGGTGATGCCCGTCCCGGTCGAGAGGAACACGACATCTCGGTCCAAGTCGCGCAGATGCAGGTTGCCGCTGGGCTTGGTAATTGTGATCTCCTCCCCTACCGACCGGTCGTGCATCCAGGTCGAGGCCGTGCCGTCCTCGTAGCGCTTGATGCCGAGGGCTAGGGCCCCGGTGCCCGGCAGGTTGACCGGCGTGTAGGGGCGCTGCACCGTGTCCCCATCCTGCTCAAATTCGATGACGATGTGCTGGCCTGGTTCGTACGAGAAGGTGTGTCCGTTTGCCTCCAGCACGAATTGCTTGACCCGAGGGGTCATTTCGTGGATGGAGGTAAGTGTGGTCTCTAGCGTGTCGGAAGCCATGGCAGGATTGGAACGTGTGACGTGGGAGGATGAGCAGGGAGAACGGGGACCCGGGGTTATCCGCTGAACCCATCGTAGAGCATCGGTGTGGCCTGAAGCACGGCAGCCCCGAGGAAGTAGGCCGGAAGGAGTGCCATCGGCGCGACAAGGGCTGCGACCGCTCCGGCGAAGTTTGCAACGGCGGCCCATCCGTACACCGAGGCATTCGGCCCGGCCGTGAGGGCGGCGGTTGCCGCAAATCCGATCCCGGGGCCCGCGAACCAGAGCACTCCATAGGCCAGCACCTCAATCGTCTCGCCGGCGGGAATGGCCCCAAGTGAGACCCCAAAATTGATCAGAATCCCAGTCACGCCCAGCGCCGGCCACAGGAGGGAGAGGGTCTGGTCGCTAGGCTCTGGTCGGTCCCAGAAAAAGGACACCGTGATCGGAAGCAAGGCCCCGACCAGCCACAGGGCAGTGATCGCAAACGGCACGTTCGAGAAGGTAGAGGAAAGTGAGGTGATGACTTGGGACCCAACCCAGCCGATAAGAACGGCCAGGCCCCATGTCTTCACGACGGTAGAACGGGTGATACTCATGAGCTTGGTGGTTTGTGTAAAGAGTAGAGTGGGAGACCCTTGGGGACGCGCCCAAGAGGAAGTATCTAAGGCGATTGGTTGCGGCGTGCCACCTTTTTGAAAGCTGCTCTCCAAAAAGCTGCGCTCCGAAAAGCCCCCCACCGGCCTCGTGCCGATGGGGGCTTTCTTGGCGTGGGCGCTTGGCAAGGGGAACTTCTCTGCGCACTGCTCGGCCGTACAGCAGAGGTCCTACTGCGTCGCGACAATCTGGCCGCGCATCTCGCCGTTAAGGTTCTCGGCGGTGTGGTGGTTGAGGGAGAACGGCGTGTCCCCACCGGGCTGGATGTTCTGGTCCACGATCCGTTGGGCCATCTGCGCCGGCGTCGTCACGAACTCGATCCCACCGGCCGGCTCGATCGAGGCATCCCCGGCTGGCGCGCGGGCTGAGGAAAGGCCCTCAGCGTCTCCTTCCTCTCGGGTCCAGGTGCCTTCAATCGTGAGCTCGTTGTTCGCAGAATCGTAGGTCAACGTCCGGTCCGAATCGCCGGTGAGCCCCTCCGCCGCGATGCCGGGATTGAAGCCAATGGCCCGATTCGGGCGGCTGGCCGGCACGTTGGATGCGATTAGATGAGACGTATTCACCAGGTCGCCGTTGGAAAGCTCCACGCCACGAGTCACGGTAGTTTGCGGGTCGCCCTGTCCCACGACCGCAAAGGACACCGGGCCGAGCCGCCCACGGACGTTGGTGTGGAGGTGAAGCCCAATCAGCTTGTTTAGGTCTTGGCTGGAGGCGTTGGCGTTCTTCGTGCCTCGAAGGACCTTATCGAAGTTCAAGCCCTGAAGGGTAATCGTGTAGTCGAGCTGGATCTCCCCGTCACGCACGACAAATTCGAGCTCCGCGGACCCACTTCCAGTTGACGTTTCACTCGTCGGAATTGCACCCGGTGCAGAACCTCGTGCATCGTCGGTGATTTGCGAGCCCTCGATTGTCGCCTCGTAGGTGGTCGTTGGGAGGTCCGATAGTCTTACGTCCGGCACGTTGACTTCAACATTCGCGAAGTCGCCGCCGGTCCCCGGACCAGTAGTCGTCGCGAGGGCGGGCTGCTGGGCCGGAACGCGGTAGCCATCCGCATCACCGAGGAAGGGAGGCGTGCCCGTCGCCGCGCCTGGACCTGCGAGGTTCGGATTCGGCGCAAGGCCCGCCGGGCCGCGGTGGATCATCGCGAAGAAGTCGCCGGTCTCCTCAATCGTGTCGAAGACCTGCTGGGGAGAGTCGTCGTTCGGGTCGACCGGCTCGAGGACATCGAGCGCCACGTTCTCATGGACCTCATTGACGGCTAGGTCCCTCTCGCTGATGCCGATGAACGCCCCTACCTGACCGGACGAGCTGTTTCCGGTGTGGAGGTCGATTGAGAGCGTCTTCGCGCCGACGTTCCCCTGATAGAGAACCTCAATCGCGTCGACCGTGACTGCCCCCACGGGCCCATCGTAGGCCTCGTCGGCCCATTGGAACTGATTGATTGCGTAGACGGCCGCCGTCTGGCTGCTTGCCTCTACGCCGGAGATCGTCCCGTCGGTCGAGACGTGAGCGGCGTGGTCCACTGGACCGGCGTCCTGCCCGACATCGACCAGAACCTCGTCTCCATCAAGGTCCGAGGTGACCGGTCGGGTAGCAACGACAGTCTCATCGCCAAAGGCACCGTCGCCATTGTCGGTCGTCACGACGAGCGTGTCTCCTTCGCTGGCCGTCACGTTGGCGAGCCGGAGCTCAGTGTCCCCCGCCATCAGGTCAAGGGCTTGCGTGTTAAACGTCACACTTCGTTCGACGGACGGCTTCTGTGTCTGCTGATCGTCCATCCCGGAGTCGCTGCTGTCACAGCCGGCCAGAACCAGGAGGCCCGCCAGAAGCAGCGCAGCAAAGGCGCGCGAAAATGTAAACATATCGGTGTGCATCGTTGGTGTGTGGCGTCATTCTGAGAGATATCGAGTAGCAAAAGTGCTCTTTTTGGGCTCCGAAACCCGCTGAATCTCGCTTCAGAATCCCGATCGATCTGCCCTCCAGGATTCAGAGACCAGCACCAGGGGACCCGAAAGCAGTTTGTTGATCAGGTTCGGGCTTTTTCCCACCTTAAAACAAAATAACTTTTGTTTTTTAGTGCTTACATGACACCACTACGCCCTGGAGTTGGTCGCGCTTCATAGTGAAGAAAGAGTTACAGAGCCGTTTCTTCCTCTCTAAAGCTGTTCTGAGGATCCCACATGTCTACAAAAGAGGTGAGGCCTTGGGGTGCCCATACACTTATACAAAACTTTGTTTTACTTTTTAGCGCACAGGAGATGCGCAGTTTTACGCTAGAGAAAGTGTGCTCCCATCAGCGTTGACGACAGAGAGCTGACCAGAAGTGAAGACGGTGGGGCAGCACGCACGCCCCCCCGGCCGACGCGTGCGCCTGTTTTCTTCTCGAAGCTGTCCTGAAAGCTGCTGCAGCCCGCTGCTGTACTCTATTTGCACGCTGCTGGGTGTGCGGCTGGTCGTACGTGGTGGGTGGTTTCATGTGGGCGACATTCTCACGTGGAGGAGCGCACGGAGGAGGCACCTACACGGAGATAATACCCCTCGTCTGAGCTCATCGGAAAGCCCCATCGACTGATGTCGAGGCGAGACACGCAGTCATCGTTTGTCAAAGCCCGTTTGGGGAGATCGTCCGGACGATCTGAGAGACGGCTTTTGAGCCGTGCCGACAAGCCTTGAGAAGCAGTTAGCCCCCTCTGGAATCAGGCCATACCATTCACATGAGGCTTTCACATGAGGCTTTTACCCCCTGGCGAAGAACTCACTCCAGGCAAGAGGAAACGGGTCACCGGGAACTGTACCACCGGCGGTCACGCCTGACGGCCGTTTCTGACCGCCCGACGCGGCCGGAAGGCTCGGAAACGGAGGCATTTCCTGTCAGCACGTCACCGCCGAGGGCCTGAATGAAGTTTGCCTCACTCGTGTCAGGGACCGGAGTATCAGCGGGTGCCCGTCTCCACTCGTTTTTCCGACGAGGACAGCTCTAGTCGGTTTACAGGTGGAGTGGATCGGGCGCAGGCGACAGACTGGCCTGGGAGGTTGCGTTCCAGGAACGGGCCGTCACGCCATCCTTCTGTTGGAGAACCCTTCTGATCGGGACAGGTCTCGTGGGGCAAAATAGCCAGGAGCGATGCATACGGCATCCAGAAGAGGTGCCTGCAGACGCTCCCCGCAACAGGTACATTCGAGATATGTAGCAGGGCAGACCGGCCATCATCGGTGAGCCCATGACATCGATTCTGCTTGCCCTACTGTTGCTAGGAATCCTGTCCCAATGGTTTGCAGAAGACATCCAGGCAATGGCAATGTGATACATCGGCGTTGTTGCACTCTCGTGCTCTCATATTCGGATCAGTCCGGGACACGACGCTCCAGATGCTCCGCCTTAGCCCTACGTTCATCGTGCTGAAGGGCACTTTTCGGCTTCTGTCCGGTTGGTCGTCTAAATCCTTAAAGCCGCTGGGCAAAAGTTGAGCCGAGAACGCCGGGCGCCCGAGCGGACCGGTCCATTGGGGGCAACTCGGAGCATGAGGGGAGCGGCCCGGACGCGGCTGACGCCGCTTCTGCTCTCGTCCGTCGGCTCCATCCCGGACTGGGGGACCTGGCGGGCCCTCCGAGTTTTTGGCGCTTCCACTACTTGTACCACTAGGCACTTCGCATCATTCGCCAAATTACCCGTCCCCGCCGCGAATCGGAGTCTCGGTTGCAGCGCGGCCTTCTGATTCTGGGCATCCTGCTGATTTCGCTCAACCTGCGCCCGGCGCTTGCGAGCGTGGGCCCGCTCGTGGAGAACATTCGCGGGGCCACGGGCCTCTCCAACGCGGCCCTCGGTCTGCTCACGACGCTGCCGCTTTTGGCCTTTGGGCTTGTCTCGGCGCTCACGCCGTTGGCGACGCGGCGGCTGGGCACCGAGGGGGCACTGGCCGCGGCGCTCTCGCTCGTCGCGGTCGGGACGCTTGCGCGAGCGGCCCCCTCAACGGCGCCCCTCTTCGGGGGCACGGTGCTCTTTGGGGTGGGCATCGCGCTGGGCAACGTGCTCCTGCCCTCGCTCGTCAAGCGGGACTTTCCGGAGCACTCCGGCGTGATGACCAGCCTTTATTCGAGCGGGATCGGGGCGGGCGCGGCGATTGGGGCGGGGACGACCGTCCCGCTGGCCGGGGCGCTCGGCTGGCGGGGCGCTTTGGGGGCGTGGGCCGTGCCCGCGGTCGCCGCCCTCCTGGTGTGGCTGCCCCAGCTCCGAGCCGGTGCGCCCGCCCGTGCGTCCTACGACATCGGTGACTCGCTTCGGGCCCTTGCACGCTCGTCGCTGGCGTGGCAGGTCGCCCTCTTCATGGGCCTGCAGTCGCTCACGTTTTACATCGCCCTCGCCTGGCTGCCGGGCTTCCTGCAGGCGCGTGGCTTCGATCCGGCCGCCGCGGGCGGGCTGCTTGCGCTCTCGCAGGTGATGGGGGTGGCCGGCTCGGCGGTCGTGCCGACGTGGGCCGCGCGACGGGCGGACCAGCGGCGCACCATCTGCCTGCTCGCGCTCGTGGAGGGGACCGCGCTGGCCGGGCTGGCGTGGCCCGGGGCGCCGCTGGCCTCCCTGTGGGTCTCGGTCCTCGGCTTCGTCCTGGGCGGTACGTTCGGGCTGGCGCTGCTCCTGCTCGTCCTGCGGGCCGCCGATGCCGAGACGGCAACCGAGCTGTCGGGCATGGCGCAGTCGGTCGGCTACCTCGTGGCGGCGGCCGGGCCGGCGGTCTTTGGCTTGCTGCACGACCTCACGGGTGGGTGGGCGGCCCCCCTCGCCCTCCTGGCGTTTGCCCTCGTGGCAAAGACGGCCGTGGGCCTGCGTGCGGGGCGGCCCGGCCAGATCCGTCCGGGCAGGTAAGGGAGAACACATGCCGCCCTGCGCGGGCCGGGGCCCGGGCCGTCACGGCCGCCTCCCGGGGCCGACGCCGTCCCGTGGTCACGCCTGCGGCTCGTCCTGCGTTGCGGACGCGGGGCCGGGCACCGGCGTCGGGTTGTCCTGGTCGTCCAGGGCCACGAGGGTAAATTGGCCGGTGCAGGCGAGCGTCCGGTCGTGCTCGTCCATCGGCTCGATGAACATGTCGACGCGGACGGTGAGGGACGTCGTGCCCGTGTCCGCGATCCGGGCGATGAGCTCGACGATCGTGCCCTCGGGGACGGGATGCTTGTAGTCGATCTCGCTCGTGCGGACCGTCACGACCTTCGTCCGGCACCAGCGCGTCGCGCAGATGAACGCGGCCTGGTCCATCCATTCCAGGGCCGTGCCGCCGAAGAGCGTGTGGTAGTGGTTCGTGTCACCGGGAAACACGGCGTGGACGATGCGCGTCTCCGCTGCCTCGTCGAGGACGGCGGCGGGACGCGAATCCGGCGAAGGGGAAGGGGCCATGATCGAGGAGGAGTGTGCTTCTCAAAAGAGGGAGTTCAGATCTGCTGGTCCTACGCCTCGCACGCCTTGCAGGCCAGCAGGTCGCGCGAGAAGCTCTGCGCCGCGTTCACGCCGTGCTGGTAGTAGAGGGACTTGACGCCCTTCTTCCAGGCCTCGACGTAGAGCCGGTTGATGTCCTTGACCGGCGTGGAGCCCGGGTCAATCGCCAGGTTGAGGGACTGCGACTGGTCGATGTGCTTCTGCCGCCCGGCGGCCTGGTCGATAATTGCCATCTGACTGATCTCGCTGAAGGTTTTGAAGACGTCCTTCTCCTCGTCGGACAGGAAGTCGAGGTGCTGCACCGACCCGTCGCGCAGCGCGATCTCGTCCCACACCGCGTCGGTGTCGCGGCCCTTTTCCTGCAGGAGCGCTTTCAGGTGGGGGTTCTTGTACGTGACCTTCATCTTCGCCCGGTCCTGCACGAAGTAGTTGCTCTTGATCGGCTCGATGGACGGGCTCACCTGCCCGAGGATGAAGCTGCTGGACTTGGTCGGCGCCACGGCCATCGTGGTGGCGTTGCGTCGCCCGTAGCCCTCCAGGACCGGCGGCTCGCCGAAGCGGTCGGCGAGCTCGGCGGACGCCGCGTAGGAGCGTTCCTTGATCGTTTTCGCGATCTCGGCCCCGGTCAGGCTGGCCTCCGCCGACTCGAACGGAATCCTGTTCGACTGCAGGTAGGAGTGCCAGCCCAGGATGCCGATCCCGATCGCCCGGTGGCGCTCCGCAAAGCGCACGGCCCGGTCCATGTGCGCCATCCCCTTGGCCCCGTCGATAAACTCCTGCATCACCGCGTCGAGGAACTGCGTCAGCGTCTCGACCGCGTCGGTGTCCTTCCAGTCGTCGTAGTGCAGGGCGTTCATCGAGGAGAGGCAGCACACGAAGCTCTCGTCCGGCCCGCTCGGAAGTAGAACCTCACTACACAAGTTACTCGCGTGGACGTCGTAGCCCTTGTCCTTGTAGACCTGCGGGCGCCCGTCCTGCACGTTGCCGCGGAAGAGGATGTAGGGGATGCCGAGGTTCATTCGGCTCTCCACCACTTTTGCCCAGAGGGCCCGCTTGTCCGAGTCGCCATCAATCATCGCTTCCATCCAGTCGTCCCCCACGACAACGCCGTACATCATCGTCTGGATGGCGTCGCCCTCGGTCTGAATGTTGAGCCACTCCTCCACGTCGGGGTGCTCGATGTCGATGTACCCGGCGAAGTGGCCGCGCCGCGTCTCGCCCTGGCTCACCACGTTGATGATTTTGTCGAAGAGCTGGGCAAACGGGTAGGTGCCGTTCGACGTGCCGTTGTTCGTGATGGAGGCGCCGCGCGGGCGGACGTCGCCGAAGTACCCGCTCGTCCCCCCGCCCACCTTGGTCATCATGCCGACCTCGGCGTGGGTGTCGAGGATCGCCTCCATCGAGTCGTCGATGTAGGAGCCGAAGCAGGAGATCGGCAGGCCGCGGTCGAGCCCAAAGTTCGCCCAGACCGGCGATGCGAGCGAGTAGTAGCCGCGCGCCATGTATTCGTAGAACCGGTCGGCGAAGCCGTCCATCTCGAGGAGGCCTTCGGCGTGCTCGGCAATCTCTCGCACGCGGTCCTCCGGGCCGGTGCCCTCCAGGAGATACCCCCGTCGGAGGAAGGTGCGGGCCTCGTCGTTGAGCCAGCCGAAGTCCGCGGAGGTTGAGGAGCGGGAACGGGTCGTGGTGGACATGGAGTCGTTCGGGTTGGAAAAAGGGAAGCGCCTTCGAGGAGCCCCCACAGGACGAGCCCATGGGGCAGTTCGCGTGCGGGACAGACGGGATGGACCGGGGCCCTAGAAGAGATCGTCTCCGCTCACGCTCTGCGTCATCTTCGAGTAGCTGGTCGAGCGCTTCGAGAAGAAGTCGTTGCCCTTCGTGAGCAGGATCTCCTCGTAGAACCAGCGGGTCTCGCCGAGGTGCTCGGGGTCGACCTCGAAGATCGGGTCGACGTCCACGTTCTTCAGCGACTCGTTGAACTTGTCGCGCAGGAACGCATCCACGACCGGCCGCGGGAGGAAGTCGAGCTCCCCGTCCGCGAAGATCCAATCGAGCACCTTCTGCTCGGCGTCGTATGCCTCCTCGCAGGCCGCCCGCACCTCCTGTTCGAACGCCGGGCCGAACCACTCCGGGTGCTCCTCGCGGATGATGTTCATTAGCTCCACGCCGAAGAGCCCGTGGATCTGCTCCTCCTTCGAGGTGGCCTCCACGGCATTGGCCACGCCCTTGAACCGCTTCTCATGCTTGTCGAACGAGAGCATGATGAGAAACTGGCTGAAGAGGCTGACATGCTCGATGAAGATCGAGAAGAGCAGGATGGAGTGGGCAAAGGCCCGTTCGTCGCGGCTGCCCGTCCCCTCCAGGGCGCTGTTCAGGTACTCGACGCGGTCGATGAGGGCCGGAATCTCCTCGATTCGCTCGAACGCGTCATTCAGGCCCAGCAGCTCCAAGAGGTGCGAGTAGGCATCCAGGTGGCGCACCTCGCTTTCGGCAAAGGTCATCCCCACGGCCCCGACCTCCGGCACCGGCAGGCGGTCGTAGATGTCGGCCCAGAAGGTCTTAACCGCCACCTCGACCTGGGCAATCGCGAGCATCGTTTTCTTGATGACACTGCGCTCGGCGTCGGTGCAGTTGACGCGGAAGTCCTGCACGTCCCCTTCGAAGCTAAACTCGTCGTGGACCCAGTAGGACTGCCGTATGGCCGTCTTAAACTCCAGCAGGTGCGGGTACTCGTAGGGCTTCAGGTTGACACGCTCGTCGAAGATGCTCATGGGAAGAACAGTCTGGATAGAGAAAACAGCGGGGAGTTAGGAGCTCCGCGTTGGGGGCCGAAGGCGTCGCCGTGCGGCACAGTCGGGGCGCTACGAGAGGGCATCGCTCCCCCTTTCGTCTGTGGGGCCTCCCTGCTTGGGCGGGAGGCGCCGGACAGGCAGGCCGGAGGACGACCGCACGTCCGGAGCTGGGCTGCAGGGGCACGGTGGGGCTCCCGGCGGGGGCCTCGCACGGGACAACCGGAGGGCGGAACGGGGGACGACACAGCGCGCTCTGAGACATAGAAAAAGCCTTCGGACGCCGGGACGCGTCACGAAGGCGGCAGAGCGCAAGAGAAGTGCAGTGGATCGGCAGGCCGGCACCGCGAGCGCATCCGCGCTACGGTAGGGGCGGGCCACCAGAGCCAGTCACATACACTCCACGTCGCGGACCGCGGCCCTATGACGCGTAGGGCGGACACTGAGGTCAGCCCGGCCATCTCGGCTGGGCTGAGTGTCGGGTCGCTCCTCAAGCGGGCATTCGGACTTTGACCGTTGCGCGACAGTGCCGGAATTTCACCGGGCTTCCCCCGAGACGCAGGGCGGTGCGCACGGGCACCGCACCTGCCGCCACGCCACGACAGCGCGGCCTTCAGGAGGACGGGGTGTTCACAACATGTATGCCCACGGTAGTTTCTATGATGGAGAAATGCAAGGACAGACACCAGGAAGACGCCCCCTGCGACCGCACGCACGCGAAGCAATTGAATTCAGGCGGGCGCCTCCTTAACATACTGTGGAACGGCCAGGGCCCGGCCGTCCCTCTCTGCTTCCTGCCCGCACTGATACGTCCGCAATGCCAGACGGCGAGACGCAACGGCCTTCACGCGAGGACGCCTCCCCGGAGGGGCCATCGGTGTTCCGACGCATGTACCGGATTACTGCCGACGGAGAGGCCACCTTTGAGGAAAAAACCCGCCGCCTGATCGACCTCGGCCGGCGGCACCTGGACCTGCCCTTCGGATTTTTAAGCCGAATCGAGGGGGCGAACACCGCCGCCCATGAGGGACGAGACGTGTCCCCGGCGTCGTCGGAGGAGGGATCAGGCCCGGAAGAAGCCACTCAAAAAATTCTGTACGCCTCCGGAGACCACCCGCTTCTTCAGTCCGGAAAGACCTGTCCGCTCTCGGAAGCCTACTGCCAGCGGACCATCCGTCGGGAGGAGCTGCTGTCGATCCAGAACGCCCCCACCGACGGGCGGGCGGCGGAGCCGGCCTACGACCGCTTCGGGCTTGGGGCGTACATCGGGTCTCGGATTGAGGTGGAGGGCGAGCTGTACGGCACGTTTTGCTTTGCGTCCCGAACCCCTCGGGCCCAGCCGTTCAGCGACGAGGAGGAGGCGCTGGTGGAGCTTCTGACCCGCTGGGCCCGCTACGAGCTTGAGCGGCAGCGGTCTCGGGAGCGGACCGAGCAGTTTGCCGAGCTGGTGACCCACGACCTGCGCAACCCACTCAACGCGGCCCAAATGAACCTGCACATGGCCCAGCGCCTTCTCGGCGACGAAGGGGCGCACGCGGCGGGGGCGTCGCCCGAGGCTGGCGACGAGGAGGCCGGTGATGACGGGGCCGGGCCGGAGAAGCCCACGTCGGAAAAGTTGCAAAGGCACCTGCGGATCTCCAGACGCGCCCTGGACCGGATGGAGGGCATCATCACCGACACCCTGGCCTTGGCCCACGGCGCACAGACCCTCGGGCCGGACGACCTGACGGCGATTCGATTTAGGGATGCCGTCCGGGCATCGTGGGAGCAGGCCGGGACGGCGGAGGCGACCCTCAGGATTGCGAACACAGCCGAGACGGAGGCCGGCTCCTCGCCCCGGTGCGCTTCAGCCTTCCTGGCCCACGAGGGCCGCCTGCAGCAGCTTCTGGAGAACCTCCTCCGCAATGCGATCGATCACGCCGGGGCGGCGGCGACCGTGACGGCCGGCAGAACCGAGGACGGATTCTTCGTCGCGGATGACGGGCCTGGCATTCCCCCGGACCGGCGCGAGACGATTTTCGAAGCGGGGCACAGCACCCGTGACGGCGGAACGGGACTGGGGCTCGTCATCGTCCAGGAGGTTGCGAAGGCCCACGGCTGGTCCCTGTCGGTATCTGCGAGCGAGAGCGGGGGCGCCCGCTTCGAGGTCACCGGTGTTGACACGGCCGGGTCTTGAGCCGCCTCCGTAGGCGGGCCTTCTGACACCGATGCGGTGTTCGCCCTCCAGTCACGGATCACCAGGGCCCGCACTTCGCCCCCCGAAACGCTTTCTCGTGCCACGGGCGCCCGGCGACAGATGTCAACGGCCCGGCGTGTAGTCCCCCTTCCGGTACCGCCACAGAAACCATGCAATCAGTCCTCCCGCCACTCCGGACAGACACATCCGCGTGAGGTCCTGCGTCACGGTCCCACCAAGAAGGGGACGGGTCTGGACCCCAATCGCCACGGCCGTCACGATCGCGAAGAAGAGCGTCAGTGCAAACTCGATCGAACTCGGGGCCGGCGTTTCGTCTTCCATAAGTGGAGCGGGACGTTTGGGACAGCATGGTGGTGCCCTAAGAAAACGGGGGTTCGTCCTCACGCCCTGCCCCTTCGCGTCTCCCTCTCGGTCCTGCCGCTTCTTGCGCCTGCCTGCTGAGGGGCGGAGGCGCTCGCCCCACGTTTTCAGACCTCCTCGACGTACCCCGGGAGGTTGGCGTCGGCGGGGCGCCACATGTCGAAGTAAAACTTGGACTCGGACCGCGCCTTCGCGGCGGGGATCACAAACCGCCGCGCTCCCGAAACGGGGCGGTTCCGAAATGCGCCCGCGAGCCGCCGGCGCATCGGGGCCGCCGACCAGAGGCGCCAGTCGTGCCCGTCGTGGGCCGGCGCCGGGAAAAGGGCCACCTGAGCCGCTCCCAGCAGGGCGGACAGGGCGGGACGGGCCCGATCCGGCTCCTGCACGGCCGCCTCGGCGATGACGTCGTCCGGCACTGGCGACTCCGCCGTCACGAGCACCCGCGTGGCCCCCGGCTCCTGGAGCACGCGCCGGGCCTTGTCGGGGGGGAGGGCCTCCACCTGCTCGTCCGGGCCGCTCCGCCCCCACCAGGGGCCCCCGAGGGCCTCCAGAATCGGCCCAACAAACGCCTCGACGGGGCGGCGGAGCGCAGTGAGGCCGACCCGGCCCTGCGCGTGGTTTGTGCCCGCCAGGTACCCGCGATAGACGGTCGCGCTTTCGGTTCGCTCTGTCTCGAAGGGATCGCCGTGCAGAATGGCCTCGTCGGGCGGGACGTCGGACCGCTCCTGCCGGCGCCGGGCGTCGGGGTCGCGGCCCGGCACGACGGGCTCCAGGACCGCCGGTTCTTTGTGGAAGTACTTCAGGGTGTCGGGCGGGTCGGCCATGGGCGCCGGGGACAGATTGGTCGCAACGGACACGTGGACTGGTGGAAACCTGCACGGGGCCGGAAGGGGTTCTCCGAGGACCGGCCGTCCCCGTCGCCCCCGCGGCCTGTTCCACCGAGGGGTGCGCCGACGCATGCCCTGGAGGCCTCGGCCCCAAACCATTCAGTCGAAGAACTGCCCGTGGAACCCGAACGGGATGGGGTGGGGCACGGCGGCCCGCGCCCGCTCCGTGAACGAGGACGCGTCGAGGACGAGCAGGAACGACTGCTGGGCGTCCGGGTCCAGCACCACGGACAGCACCACCCCGTCGTCTTCGCGTGCCCCGTCCGGCGCGGCTACAAAGACCGGCTCGCCGGGGTACGTGCCCTCTTCGTGCCAGGTCTGCGCCGTGCCCGCCGGCACGTCGGTCTTCACGAGCTGATCCGTAAACTGCCCCGCCGCCCGCGTCCCCACGCCGTAGACGTACTGGTAGGGGCGGCCCGTCGCCGGGCCGTCGTGGATGCGCGGCAGCTCGATGCGCTCCTCCCCTCGGAGCGTAGAGGCGGCCGCCCCGCCGTCGAGGGGCAGGCGATAACGGCGCAGGTGCCCACTGCCGCGCGACGGGGCGTCGCTGCGCAGCCGGTCGAGGGCGAGCTCCTCAACGACCGACGCGTCCGGGTACGTGACGATGTCGCAGACCACCGCCCCGTCCCGCTCGAAGGCATTGACGTGGTGGAAGCCAAACGCCGCCTCCGCCTCACAGGTCGCCACCTCGGCGCCATCCGCCTTCCGGAGCACGCGGAACCGGGTCCCCCGCTCCGGCTGCCACGCAAAGTTCTCGATGAACGGCCGCCCCCGGAGCAGCAGGTCCGTCGGGTTCACCACGAGCGGCCACTCCGACAGGATGACGTAACGCTCCGACATGCCGAAGCTGTGCATGTAGCTCGGCCGGTCCACGTCCAGCGTCGCGACCGGGCGGCGTGTCTTGCTTTTTGCCGCCGTGCCGTAGATCCCGTACTGGCACTGGCGCCCGAAGGACAACGTGTGGAAGAGCATGCGCCCCGTGTCCGGTTCGACCTGCGGGTGCGGCGTCGACATGTCCACGTCCACGTCGTCGTCGTACTCCACCACCCCTGCGGTCTCTAGCGTCTCCGGGTCGAAGGCGACGGGGAGGGGCGTGGCCGTCAGCGCGACGTACTGGTCGTCCAGGCGGGCGACGTTGATGCTGGCGTTGTCCGTGGGGGTGGGGTTGAATACGCTCATCACCCGCCCGAAGAGCGACATGCAGGGGTCCGTCGCGAACTCGGACCGCGCGATTCGCCCTTGCTCCAGCGCCTCCGTGCGGCTCTGTGACCGCACGAAGCGGTTGCGGTACGCCACGATCCCGTCCCGCATCCGAAATGCGTGCAGCATTGCGTGGCCGTCGAACCAGTGGTTGTAGTCCTCGTCCCCCACCTCGAATTGCGCCGGCCCGTTGCGGATGAGGGTGCCCTCCAGCCAGTCCGGCCACGCCCCCTCCACCGGCAGGGACGGCTCGTGGAGTTCTTGGCGGAGGCTCTCGAAGCCACGGCGGTAGTCAGACATCGGAGGGCGGCAGCGTGGGCGCGGACACAGGCACGGGGTGCTTTGAAGCGGCAGCCCCCGTGAGGGGTTCGCGGGCGTCCGGCCCCCGCCGGAATCGCACGCGCCCATCGAGGACGCGCAGCAGACGGAGAACGCAACAAGAGAGCATGGATCCCGCGGTAACTCCGGTCCCGAAAGCCCTTTTCTCACAAGGTGGTGACAACGGTGAAGGGGCGCCTGTCGTCACATAGACGGAACCAAGCGACGGTCCTCAACAGGGGACCCTTTCCTCACACTTTTCCCTTCCCTCCCGCGTGCCTATTTCCGAGCCCCGACAGTCTCCCCGTTCTGCGTCCCGGCCTTCGCGGCCCGAGGCTTCTCGCCCTCGGCCCGCCTACATGAACGAGTTTCTGGGCGGACTCTCCCGGTCGCTGCGGGCCCTTTCGCCACGACAGGCCCTCTCGCCAAGCGCCCCTGCCCCAGAAACGGTCCACAGCATCGAGCGCCGCTGGCGGTCAGGAACGCCGGGCGGACGAGAGTCCGGCGGGATCACCCCCCCGCAAAAGAGCAGAGGAGACACGACATCGCGGCGGAGGCGTGCTCGGGGCAGTTCCACGTAGCGGCAGGAGGGGGCCGTGGCGGCCGTGGTCTGACGCCGTCCCTCCGCCCTTCCCGTCGTGCCCCCGCGTTCGGCGGGGTCGATTTGTCCCGGGCCCAGTGCCGTCGCAACCGGCGATGCGCTGCGGAACGGCCCCTCCCGGGATGGAGCCCTCAGGCACATAGCTGTTCATAAACTACACTCTTCCATGGACGGATTCCTAAGCCGATTTACCCCAAAGCTACGAAAGATGCGCAGCATCAAGAGCCAGTGGCACATGTGGAAGCCAGCACGGAGGCAATCGGTCCGTACTGCACACGAGGCCCCTGCCGACGGGCGTAAGGAGGACGCGAACGCGGCGGCGGAGAAATAGCCCGGTCGCCTCTTTAGTGCCCATCCCCCTCCCGGTCGGGCCTGGATGGCCTCCGGGGGACGATGGGGCCCGTTTGTGAAGTGGGGGCTCTCGCAGGCAGTGGCCGCGGCGTGGTGTCGCTCTTTCCACACCACCCCGATCGCCTCGCTTCCCAGGCGGGGCCCCGCGTGTGCTGGCACACGTCCAAGCGGCCAGTACCGCCTCCGTCCCCTTCGCCCTTGACGAACGCCCTTGACGAAACCGGTCGTCAGGTGCGAGTGGCGTCTAGTCCACTGACAGCGGGGACCGTCCCCACCGATCGGCCCCCAACTTCATTTCCTGACGCCATTCGCTTCCCATGTGGCCTGCCCCCTCCGTGCCGTGCCCCCCCTCGACGCTCGCCGCAACGGTCCTGCTGTGTGCGGCGGGGCTCCTGGGCGGCTGCACGTCTACCGCTTCGGATGGAGAAACGGCCTCGGAAGAGCTGGAGCAGCTTGTCAGCAGCTACGAAGCCCGCCTCGCCGACGGCCTCAAGACGGGATTGCCGGTCCGCGACGACGGCTTTGCGTACGCCGTGGACCTGGGCAACACGATGGGCGCGGCCGTGGCCCTCGGCAATCGCTCGTTGTTCGACCGCGCCTACGGCATGATCCGGGCGCACTTCCTTCGCGTCGACACGGGGGACCCGCGGGCGCGCCACACGGTCCTGTGGCGCTACAAGCCCGGCACTGCCCCCGACGCGTCCGGGTCGAAAGAGACGGGCCTCCTCGCCGACGCGCTCTGGGAGGCGTACGAGCGGTGGGGCAACCCCGAGCACCGCAGGATGGCCACCAAAGTGCTCGACGCGTACCTCAGGCACGGGTACTGGGCAACCGACCGCCGATTTGTCGTCAAGAACTACTACAACTACGGCACCCAGACGCTCTCCGAAAACACGTGGGTCTTGAACCAGATGCCGCATACCGTCCGCAAGATTGCCTGCGGCACCCAGGACGCCTCGCTGTTCCGTCGGGCCAACGCCATGGCCCGGTTCGCAGAAGGGGCGTACCTGAAGAAGGGCTTCTCGCGCGAGATGTACGACAAGGGCATCGAGACGGTCTTCGGCGGGGCCGACGGGTACTACTCCCCAAACGGCCTCCTCAAGCTGCAGTCTTCCCTGGAGATTGCCAAGGCGCTGCTGCCATTCACCCCGGCGCCCGCACGAGAGGTCATCAGGTTTGTTCGTGCGTCGCACCCGGACGTGTCCTCCATCTACTACTACAACCCCCGCTCCGAGGCCATCGCGCCACTGGCCGAGACGTCGGAGCAGACGTACGGGTTGAGCGAAAAGGCACTCGTTCTGCTGCTGGCGACGAGGGTCCGCGACTCACTCGGGGCGGCGTTCCTGCAGGACTTCGTGGGCCGGGAAATTGTGCCTGAACTGAAGCGTCGACGGGACGGGTCCTCCAGCCCCTTTTACTTTGACGTGCCCCTCATGCTGGAGGCAGCCCAGCGCTACCTTCGGCCGGATCAGGGTCCGGCCCGGCCTGGCGAGAGCGAGTGCACGCTGTGAGCAGGCCCCCGCGTGCAGGCGCCCCCGTGCCCGCAGGGGCAGCGCTTCGTGCGCTGAGCGCGAATTTCGATGGGGGAGCAGGGCGGCGTCCACTGCGGGGACCTGCGGGAGCGGTGCGCTTGGGGACCTCCAGCCCGCTTCAAGAGGCCTACCGATCGCCCCCCTAGACACGACCCATGCCCCACCACTCCGGAGGGGACTCGCTACAAGTAAAGAAAATATGAACGTGCCCAAAAGACGTTAGACTGTTGGCCCACACGCGTCTATGCAGTGGCTTCCTGATCCGGCAGCGACGCTCGGCGAGGCCCATGCGGCAGGAAGGGAGATCGGCTCTGCTCCCCTTCCCACCCCTGCTTTCCGGTGGCCGGGTTGCTCAGGGAGAGACCGCAATCCGCGTCGTTCTACGCCAAGCCTGAAGGCAGTCGCATCGAAGAATCAAGCCTCCACGAAGAGTCAAATCCTTACGACCGCCCGAACTTGCGCGAGGCCTTCGACAGCGGATGGCACGCGTTTCGAGAAGATCAGCCCCCACCGGACGAGTGCCAATTCGACGGCCCGGCGGAGATCGAAGCCTGGCTCGAAGGATACCTGATGGCAGAGGACCACGAGGGACGGTAACGGCTTCCCCTGACTGTGCGTGGCGAATTCGGACTCAGCCGATTCGACACCTTCGGGGATCGTCTCTCCGAAGGGGCGCCGGGCCTGTGGGAGGCCGTTCCGCCACGGGGACAGGTCCGCCGACGGACACGAGCAGGACGGCCCCGACGAGACAGAGGCCCCGTCCGCGAGGGAAGGAGACTGCGCGTGTCGGACGTGTCTGCATTCCAAGGGGACAACCAACGGGCGAGAACGCAGGACGCCGGCGTGACAGGCCATCCGACCAGACCGTCCGCGTCCTCTTCCCTGTCGGCGTCTTCTTCCCCACCTACGTCTAGCGGTCGCCCCGCCTATCCGTCGTCCGTCTGGTTTTCCCCTGTGGCGTCTCCGCCCCGCCGGTACCCCTCGACTCGACCGGCCGGATCTTGGCTCTCTGTGTGCTGGGGCAACCGCCGGAGCACCCGGCGGGCCAGGGACCCGAACCGCCCAAACGACTGCGCCTCGATGCTCAGATCCGGGCTTCCGTTCGGCTCGGTGTAGAGCCAGAGCGCCTCGGTGGTTACGGGCAGGTGGAGCCGTTGGATGTCCTCGAAGCGAAGGACATTGTCCGTCCAGAGGGGCCGTGTTTTTCGAACCGCCGTTTCCGATACCTGGACGGTGGCCCGAAGCCCATAGCCGGCCGCCGCGAGAAGCGTAGCGCCCGTGAGCATCACGTTGACCAGGGAGAGTTCCAGAAGCGGGCCCCCGTCGGTTGCCTCCAGCACCGCGAGAAGGAGGAGGGCCCCAACGGACAGGACGGAAAGACCTCGCTGAAGCCTTGAGGTGCGGTACGTTGCCGGCATGTCGTCTGCACGCATGGCTCTGCTGGCTGTCTTCGTTGGGCCTGTCGACTTATTTGGTCGTCCCGCCATGCCCCAACGTCGCCGCCCCCGCTCCCGCACGTCTACGGAAGACGTTGCACCACGGCCCCGGCGTCGCTTCGATGGGTGCCGAGCCCACAGGGGTAAAAGCCGGCGGGAGCGGCAGACGCAACGTTCGACGTGGGGACGGCTTGCTCCCCGGCCCCCCTACTCCGGTCGTTCCCTTCAATCCGGACGCGACTCCTAATCGGTGTCCGCCAGCCGGAAGGTCACGCCGAACTGGGGCTGTAGGAAGGTTGTCCGTGAGCGGCGGACGTCCAGCTCGCTCCGGTCGAGCTGGCCATTCTCGTTCTCGTCGGTGAGCTCTCCCTCTGCGAGGTACTCCGCCTCCTGGCCCAGCAGGTACTGCACGCCGAGGTGCACGTCTACGGCCCTCAGGGTTTTCCCCGGCTCCCGCTGCTGGTAAACGCGGACGTCGATTCCGGCCCCGGCCCCGCCGCTGAGGGCGAAGTCGTCGTAGTTGGTGGACCCGGCAATGTCATCCCCGAGCTCATCATCGCCGAAGTCATCGTCCCCGACGGTGGTGCGGGTAAACAGGTACTTGAAGCCCGCCAGCCCTTCCACGTAGGGCCGAAAGCGTCCCGTCCGGGGCTGAAGCCGCAGCGAAAGGTGCGTTTCCACCACGTTGTTGTTCGTGGAAACCTCCACCGGCACGCGCGGGCCGACCGTGCGGCTGAACGGCACCTGATCGGTGGTGCGCCCATAGTTGAGGATGCCGAGGTCCAGCCCGACCAGAAGAGGACGCCGGCCGATCCAGCCGCCGATGTAGCCGTGGAGTCCCCCGCCCACACCGCTAATGTTGTTGCGGAGGCCTCCCCGCGGAATGCCGACCGTGCCCCGTAGATTCACCTGGCCGGAGACGGCCGGTACCGAGTCGGCCGCGGGCGGGCGGGCCAGCCCCTCCTGCCCAGCTGCGGGCGGGGCAGTGAACAGCGCCCCTGCACCGAGCAAGAGAAGAGAGGCAAGCAGGAGGCGGATTTGTGAGCCACGGGATCGAGAAGACCTACGTCGGTGCATGGAGCAGAAAGCGAGTGTCGATTCAATGTCGTTCCCAACGTCATGTCGTCACGTGAAGACGCACGCAGGGCCCGCCGGAGCGTTCAGGAAGCGTCGACGAACCGGCCGGGTTGTGCGATGAATGGAGGAGCGACAAGCGGGAAATGGGGGCGCAAGCAGCCCCTGGCCGTTCGGGTCCCCAGTCCCCCTGCCAGCACAGAACCCCCGTTCCCGGTCAACGCCTCCGCCTCTCCCAGTAGATCGAACCGGACAGGCCGGTCCGTTTGCCTCAGTCTGTCTCCTCCGTACAGGCGGGGCAGAACGCCCCTTCGAACGACTGGAGCGACCACCGACGGCGTTCAGTCATCACGTACTCGACCGCCTCCGCCACGGTCGTGGCCGCAAGGAAGGACGGCACGTCCTGCACGTCCTCGTGCGTAACCGTGGCGGTTGTGGAGCAGCCTTCGCACTCGTACTCTCGGGGAAAGTGCTCTTCGTCAAACATCGGCTGTGTGAGGCTGTGAAGACACAGAAACGCATTGCCACGGGATTGGATACTCGGTCCCGGCCCCAGATGTCCACCCGCCTGCACTGCGCGGACCGGCCCGGAGGGGGGCTCTTCGCTTGCAGTCCACGACGCCCCTTCACTGGGGGCTCGGCACCGGGTCGTGCGGGGGCCGGCTCGACGTCTTCCGTGCAGCCGCGGGACCGTTGAGGGGGAGGGCTCGCCCCCTCGCCGTCGGCGTCCACGCCGGGACGGCGCACCGCGACCGTTGTGGCCTCGGGGTCCGGGAGGCAACGACCGCCTCGAATACAAGCGGGGCCGGTCAGCGCGTTTTCAGCAGGGCCCGTGCCTGCGCCGGAATCGAACTCTCCGAGAGGTCGAGCACGGCTCCCCCACCCTCCAGGCGAAGCGCCCTGGAACCCGCAATTCGGCGGAGCCGCTCGTCCGAAAGGCCCATCCAGTGCAGCCGCACGGCCGCGCCCCCTTCGTTTTTGGCGACAATCTGCTTCAGATCCTGCGTCTCGCGCTCCCCGTTGGCGAAGACGAGAGAGAGCCGCCCGGCGTCAAACGCACTGTCCGGAGACGTCGACACCGTCAACAGAGAGAGCTTGGGGCCCCCGCTTTCCGTAGTCCCCGGGAGGACGACGAGGCTTGCCTTCGCTTTTGTCAGGGACGTCCCCCCTCGCGTCTCGATATCGAGTGCCACCGTCGGGGACTCAACCGGCTCTTGACTGGTGGATCCTGTGTCCGGGACGACACCGCTGCCGCCCCGATCCGGTGCCTGAACCGGCTCGGTCACAGGGGAAACGACTAGGACCGACGCCCCCAGCAGGGCCGCAAGGAGGAGCAGCGAAACGAGGATGATCTGGACCGGCCCTGTTTGCCGTTGCATGGTTCCCGTTTGCGTCGAGAAGAGGTCAAGAAGCAGCTGTGCGGGGGCTCTCGGCTCGGTCGTGCCGGTGTTCAGCACCATGCAACCACTGGGAGTCATTTTGCCTTGCACTGCAGGCGGGCCCTCCTGCAGGAAAGACGGGCCCCAGAAAAGAGGCGGGAAGCCCCTGAGACGTGTCAGGACCTATTTCCAGCAGGAGAGTGGAGCTTGGGGCGACGGAGACGAGGGAGTAGATGCCAAGAGCTGTGTGCAACTGTATTTTTATGCTATACGGAATTACGCCTCCAGGAGATCACCCCCTCAGCGTGACGGAGGCGTTATCTCTTTTTTCCCTGCGCGCAGAGAGGAGTCAAATCGGGTTCCGACAGGCAAACCATGCAGGCAAACCATGGCGGACGCTGCCGCTGCGGCTTCCACCAGTGCGGTCAAGACGGATCTTTTTCAACGGCACTCCTGGGTTCGAATGGCAATCAATCAGCGATCTCTGTCACGCTCTAAGTCCCCACCAGGTCCTGGCCTGCTGTGTCCCACCGAGAAGGCCGCCTCTCCGGTCTACTCCGTGCGTCCGCGAACAGATGGCCTCTCCTGGGGCCGGCCCAGTCTGAACGAGCCCCTTTTCGCGGATCATCTGGGGGCCGGATTGTGTCCCTGGAATGCTTCTTGGGCCCGCAAATCCTTGGGGCCCCGTCTAGAGCCATGAACGCGACCGGCATGCCTGTGGACATTGAACGCCGAGAGGCTGTGCTTTCGAGGCTTCCGCAGAAGGCGGTCAGGGCCCTGGAAGACGGAGACACGTGGGAGAAGGAGCGGCCCGAGGAGGGCTCCCGGATCGCAAACATCTCAGTGCCGCTGCGCCACGAGGCGTCGGGCACCTGGGAGCGCCGGTCCATCGAAAGTCGGGTCACGGTGACGAACGGGGCGCTCGTCGAGCGCTTCTACACGGTGGATGAGCACGGGGCACAGGCCTTGAGGCGCGCCCCAAAGTGGGGAAGCGACCGCCACAGAAGCGTCCGCGAGCGGTTTTCCCCCGAGAAAAGACGGAAGCGATGGGCACGGTACTGGGAATGGGTTGCCGAAACCGGCCGCGATCCGGTCGGGGAGTTTTCCGTTCCCGAGACGGCCTGCTGCGGCTGGCGGCTCTTGTGTCAGGAGAAGCCGGAAGATGTCTTCGTTCACTACGCCCGCCGCCGCCCGACACGGGGACGTTCTTCGGAGAATGCGGGTCCGTCGGGGGGCGCCGGTTCGCTGGGCAGGAGCACCGATTACGTTCCTCGCGACAAGATGCCGCGCGGGCTTCGGGTCCATTGTCGTCTGAAGGAGGGCCGCATCCATCCCGAGGTGGTGCAGAGCCGGGCTGATCTGGCACGCCGCTTCCGGAGACGGGACACCGGCCGCATTGCGGGCCGGCAGATCCTGGACTCCGAGCTGAGACGGGTGCCGGACGACGCTCCCGGTGCGCTACACGCACTTCCGAGGGTGTTTTTCGTAGACGTGGCGATCGAGGAGCCAATCTCGCCGTCGCGTCAGCGGGACATTCTCCGAGCGAGAGCCAGAGAGAAGCTCGGGTAGGGGCGCTGTGCCAGCGGCCGTGTCGCCCCCCTACCGGCCGAGGCGTTTCGATGTCGGCCGGAGACACAGAAATGGCCCGACTCAGAGTGTGGGCGGGGGAGGAAACTCCGAGACGGGCCAAAACCTGTTGGGTTGCGAAGCAAAAACCGGAGCGGTTTTTGGATGCACCCTGATGTTTTCTGGAATATGTCCACTTCTAGTATAACAAAATTCCCCCTGGGGGGATCAACAAAGGGAGCATGAAATCTGGAGGTCTGATGGGGTCGGTCGCCGGGTCCGACTCGTGCCTTGGATGAAACGGCCCTCGGGGCCCGCCCCAACGCGTTGAGGGTCTGGCCGATGGACGGCCATTTTCCTATCCGCGAGCGGACGTCCGGCACTCCACTTCGAAGTGAGACGCCAAGAGACGTTTCATCTCCTCGTCTGCATCCCACCATCCCTGTCGATAGGCGTTGCGCGCCGGTGGGTCGTCGAGGTACGGATTGGACCGATTCCCCTCCAGCCGGGCATTCCAGCCCTCCTGATAGATCGCGCCCAACCGCCGTCCCGGTAGTTCACGTCTGGACGGCCGCTCACTGGACGGCCATTTCTCAAGCAGCCTGCCAAACCCGCTGAAGAGCCTGCCGAGAAGGGCAACCCCGCCGCGGAATGCGGTCTTGATGAGCGCCACAGCCCCTGCGACCGTTCCAATGCCCGGCCACCCCGCCGTCGCTGACACGCCGCGCTCTTCTGTCGTGCCTTCCTCGGTCTCCGCGGACGTGCTCATCCGCTCCACCGTGCTCATGTCCTGTTCCACATCGGGCAGGTCCCCTCCACAGATTGCGTAGCCACGGGATCGTTCGATGCGGAAAAAGAGGGGATCCCCCTTGTCGCTGTACACGAGATCGTCCTCGGTGACGTGCTCGGCGAACCGCCCCGCCCGGAGCCCTGCCATTAGCCGGCGGAGCGTGACGCCGAGTTGGTCGGCCATGTCGGCCAACTCAATATCCACTTCCTGCCTTAGCATCGGTCTGTTCTGTCAGTTGTGGCGTTGCCCGGCGCAACCCGTCGCACACAGATTCAGAACGGTCCTCCCCCGCTGCCGGTCCCGGTTCCGGACGCCCAGCGGGCCGGTCACTGTCCTCCCCAAACACGACGCCTCGTCCCGGTGCATGGTTGCCCGACGGCTTGCGCTTACACGCGGCACTTGGAGCCTTCCGTCTTTTCTGCGTTCCCGTTGCCGACGGGGGTTCGTGGTACACGTGGATGGTGCGCCTGTCCCCCCCCGCCGTCGCCCCAAATCGGAGCGGCAGTACGAACACCGGCGGTGCCTGCGGGCCCCCGGCGGACCGGCGCCCCACGGCCAGGCGCGTCAAACAGCCCCTCCGGCTTGCGTCCTTTCGACTGCACGCCCTGCCGCCCCTGGAAGGGCCCTGCACGTGGCCGTGGGGATTGATAGATCGTTAACCTATGAACGGTACGCACGATACGCCACCGCCCCCCAGAGCCGGGGCACAGGGCATCAATGGAATGTTACATTTTTCCCACCTTGGCCCGGAGTATTCTTCCACGACGGGGGCAGGGCGCACGGTCGTCAGCGGGCCTGGATGGCCGAGGGCTTCTGGGACTGGACGGACATCGCCCGTCTCGTGGTGACGCCGGGGCCAACGGCATGCCGCCCAACCGATGGGCAGAGACGAGGCATCGCCTTCCACCTGCTCCTCGCCCCGGGCGCTTTCGGGAAGTTCTGGCCCGCCACGCTGCTCAGTCGCCCGCCCGGCGCGACTCCCACAGCGGCGTCAGTCCTGTTCCCTCCGGGCCGTCCATTCCCGCCGCACAACCGTCAGGGTTGCGCTCCCGCGACAAACCGTTTTGCCAACGGGGACGGGACGCACCGTCTACCCCCCGGCCGTCCCCCCAACCTGGAGCGTCCGTCCCTGCCCCGGCATGAACGAGGGGACGTCTGCGGACGTGAGCGGGGCCGGGGACGGATTGGGCACCTGATCTCGGACGAGCTGGCTGCTCGCGTAGGTTGTGCCGGTGAGGGTCTCCGCCTCAACGAAGACCGCAAGCTGCCCCGTGTCCAACCCACCCGGCCCGACTGCGTAGTGCGCCCGCGTCCCGAGCAGGGCGTAGGGGCTCTGGTAGATCGTGTTGGCGTGGTCGGTGGGCGTCCGCTGAGGCATCCAGGTCCGGCATGACCGAAGGCCCGACCGGGTGATCGTACGTGAGCTGCGCGTGGAGGCGAGGGCCTCGTCGATCGCGTGGCGGGCCAGGATGCCGCTGATGCTCGCCGTCGCTGCCCGCCGCGTGCCGAACTGGACCCGCTGCCGTGCAAATGCCCGGACGGTGGAGGCCTGCATTTCGTTGGCCGCGAAGCGGCGTCCCTTCCACCCCCGTTCGTTGGCAACGTAGCCGCGGTCTATGTCCCCCAGGGTCGCGCTCACACCGAGGACCGACATGCCCTCCCCCCGAGCACGGCCCCTGCACGCCGGCATTCCCGCAAAGCCCCGCGCCGAGGCCGGGAAATGGACACGCCCCCCGGCATAGCTAAACGTTTCTGTATCGTATGGGGGACATCGGTGGCGAGTGTGCAGGCTGGATTGTTTTCTTTTAATCAAGGAGTTGCGCCCACCGTTGCACACGGGGCGCTTCGCACCACTGCTGCCTCTCACCCGCTCTCTCTCCCTATGCCCAACGACCTTGCCACCGCCGACATTGACCGTGACGCGCTCGCACGCCTGTCCGAAAAGGCGAACGTCGACCAGCTCCTCGGCGCGCTGAGCGACCTCGACGAAGACGAGTTGGATCGCCTGGCCGACGGGGCTCGCCCCCAGAAGCCCCAGCGTCCATCCCCCACGCCCCCGGTGAACGCGGACGTGTACGAGGTCTTCGAGGGCCTGACCGACGCACAAGAGGCGACGCGGGAGACGGTCCGGTCGTTCATGCAGGCGGAGGTCGAGCCGGTCGCCAACGACATGTGGGAGGCCGGGACCTTCCCGAAGGACCTGATTCCCAAGGCCCGCACGCTCTTCGACGAGGTCGTTGGCCGGGACGCCTACACGTTTCCGTCCGACGATCCGATCCGGACCAACCTCATCAGCTTTGAGATGTCGCGGGTCGAGCCGTCGTTCTGCACGTTCTGGGGCGTGCACACGCTCCTGTCGATGGGCTCGGTGGCGCTCTTCGGCTCCGAGGCGCAGAAGGAGCGATTCCTCGAGCCGATGGCGGCGTTCGACATGATCGGCTCCTGGGCGCTCACTGAGCCGGACCACGGCTCCGACGTGTCCCAGGGCCTGGCCACCACGGCCCGCCGCGAGGGGGACACGTGGGTGCTCGACGGCGCGAAGAAGTGGGCCGGCAACGCCACGTTTGCCGACGTAACGGTCGTGTGGGCACGCGACGAGGCGGACGGATGCATCAAGGGGTTCCTCGTCGAGCAGGAGCGGCCCGGCTACCACGTCGAGCAGATCGGCGGCAAGATTGCCAAGCGGGGCGTGGAGAATGGACTCATCGAGCTGGACGGCGTCGAGCTTCCGGAGGCCAACCGGCTGCCCGGGGTGTCACACTTCGGGGACGTGAGCGCGCAGCTCGCGACCTGCCGCGCCAGCGTAGCCTGGGAGGCTGCGGGGCTCGCCACCGGCGCCTACGAGAAGGCCCTGGCCTACTGCAACGAGCGCACGCAGTTCGGCAAGCCGACCTCCTCATTCCAAATGGTGCAGGACAAGCTCGTGACGATGCTCGGCAAGGTGACGGCGCTGCAGACGTTCGTCATGCAGCTCGGCCGACTGGAGGCCGGCGCGGGCGCAATCGGCAACGAGCGGTCCAGCCTGGCCAAGGTCTGGGCCTGCGACACGATGCGCGAGGTCGTCTCTATCGCCCGGGGCATCATGGGGGGCAACGGCATCCTGCTGGACCACGACGTGGCCCGCCTCTTCGCCGACGCGGAGGGGGTGTACTCCTACGAGGGCTCCCGCGAGATGAACGCACTGATTGTGGGCCGCGCCATCACGGGCCAGAGCGCGTTTGTGTGAGGGCGCCCTCGGACACGGGGCCCGGGGCAGGGGCACGCCCGTCCGTAAAGGGCGGACGGGCCGAGGAGATCCCCGGTTTTGAGCCCCAGTCGGGCCCAAAGCGCCCCCAGTACCAATCCCCTACTAAAGAACCTGCTTCGCCTGCTCTAGCAGATGGCGCGGCGACGTGCCAGCATGACGCGACGCAGAGAGTTCGAGCGAGTAGAGCCGACGGGACTGTTCCCTATCGAGGTCTTCCGACGCGTCGCTGTGGAGCGTTCGGACCTTCCGCTCGCACCCTGTCCAGGATAGAGGGCGACGGCTAGACTCAAACTGAGCAGGCGAAGAAGAGCCACTGCCAGACATAATGACCACCGTTTCTTGATTGGTTGTGCCTTCCGCTTCGCCCCTGTTATCGGCGGCGGGGAGGGCGCCCCTAAGCCGATGGGCAACCTATGAGATTCGGGGGGCAAGTTGGCGGTGCGTATCCCCACCCAGTCTGTTCGTCTACGCCTTGGTAGTCGGACCGGGACACAGATTGCACCTGTCGGCAGTGACGGCGCCCCGGCACCGGGGGCACCTTGTCGGGGACGGGGCCCGACGGTCCAAATCATCGGTAGGCCCGGCGCGTGAACCAGACCGGAGCACACGCGCCCGGGGAATGGCCAACGTCCTACCCGACCTAAAGAAGACCTGTTCACTATATATTAGTCTTTTGGTAACAAGGATTGTCTTCCATACCGGAACGAAACGGTCCTCTTTGAAAGTTACTTGTCACGCTTGCAGTGGTAGCTGTGAGCCCCCCGTCGGCCGTCCCTTCCACCAGACCAGGCCGGCGGGGCTTTTCTTTGCCGGCCCTCAGCTTCGGATGGCGTGGGATTTTTCCGGTACGCTTTCCCGCCCGGCAGCCCCCCCTTCTTCTACCGGACGACCTCCAGGCGCCGCGTCTTCGAAAAGCCTTCGGCGGACATGCGGTAGAAGTACGTGCCACTGGCAAGCGACCCAACATCCAGGCGAACGTCGTGTCGGCCCGGCGCCCTCTGCCCGTCCGCGAGCGTTGCGACCCTCCTGCCCAGCACATCGAACACGTCGATCGTTACGTGTGTCTGCTCGGGAACGCTGAACGCGATCGTGGCCGGCCCGCTGGCGGGATTCGGCGCGCTGTTCCGCAGAGAAAACTGGTCGGGGGCGGGTTGGAGGCCCACCTGCAGCTGCCCGTCTCCGTCCTGCAGGGTCACCGACGGGGCCTCCGCGGTCAAGGTCGTGACGCCTGCGTCGGGGCCACGGTCTTTCCGGACGCGGACGGCGCCGGCCCGCGAGCCGCCCTGCAGGCGGAGTGTCAGGGGGTACGCCACGCCCTGCAGCTTCACGTCGTGGACGGAGGGGGGCCCGGCGCCGGACGCCACGGGGGCCAGGGCCCCGCCGTTGGCAAACCGGACGTCGAATGTGCCCCCGGGAGGAGTTGGGGGCAGCATGTGCCTCTGTTGCCTCGACGGGGGCCGGTCGCGCCGGAGCCAAAGCGTCGCCTCGCGCCCCTCGTCGTCGGTCACGTGGAGGGAGGCCGTCTTCTCGTCCTCGCCCGCGTTCTGGAGACGCGTCCCGGCCGTGAGGCTGCTGCCCTCCCCGCTCCCCCCTAGCGTCAGCGTTCCCGACGCGCTGGCGTTGACCCAGTACCCCTCGCCCGGCGCGAGCGTGGAGACCGGCGTGTAGCCGTCCGACGAATCGAAGCCGTAGACGGACGAGGCAACGATGCCCTGCGGATCGGACGCGATCGCTCCGGTGTCGGTGGAGTCGCCGAACGGCCCGACGAGGTTCCACCCCGCGGCGACGCTGACGGCCTGCGCGTCCGCCGTCACGCCGGTCACCTGCGCCGTTCCGGACGGGCAGTTTGCCCAATACCCCTGTCCGACAGTGAGCGTGTCCCCACCCGAGAGGGACTGATTGCCGGAATCCGGGTCGTACCCGAATCCGCTCGTGCACGACGGCAGGACCGCGCCGAGGGTCGGGTCCTCCAGCTGGTAGGGCAGCGACACCAAATTCCACCCGCTGTCTAAGTTCAAGGCCTGCGTTCCGTTTACCGCGAGCGTAACGGTGGCCTGGTCGGTCCCTCCATTTCCGTCACCGGCGGTGTAGGTGAAGCTGTCAGTGCCGGTGAATCCAGGCGCCGGGACGTACTCGAAGGACCCGTCATTGCTTAAGGTGAGCGTTCCGTTGCTCGGGGCCGCCCCCACTGTGGGAGTCAGCGGGTCGCCGTCCGGGTCATCATCATTGCCGAGAACCCCGGGCGCACCGACGGTCAGCGTGCTGTCCTCGTACGTAGCAAAACTTTCATCCGCCGCGACGGGCGCACCGTTGAGGCCCTCGATGGTGAGGGACACACCGGCCTGGTGGGTCCCCCCGTTCCCGTCACTGGCCGTGTAGGTGAAGCTGTCCGAGGCGGTCTCCCCGTCGCTCAGGTTGTCGAATGCGCCGTTTGGGGCGTAGCTGTAGGCCCCGTTCGTCTCGATCGTCAGGAGCGCGCCGGACGCCAAGGAGATCTGTTGGCCGACGTCCGACGGGCTTCCGTTGATCGCCGACACCGAAAGCGGGTCCCCGTTGGGGTCGCTGTCGTTTTCGAGCACCCCTGGCGCAGCAATGGAAATTGGCGTGCCCTGCTGCGTTGTGTCGGCGTCGGCGGCGGCCGTTGGAGGGTCGTTCGCTGCGAGTACGGACACCGAGAAGACGTTGCCCGTCGGGCCCTCGCCCTGGCTGTCACTCAGGTCGAACGTAAAGGCGTCGTCCGGCGGCGTGTCCCCGGGCGGAATGTCGGCCGTGTGGTCGTAGGTGACGGCCCCGTCGATCAGGTCCTGCTGCGTAAACTCCGTGGCCGCCGTCCCGCCGACCCGAAGGGTTCCCTCCGTCGGCCCGCTCGTGACGGCGAAGGTGATGTTCGAGGGGTCGTGGTCCGGGTCCGAGGCACTGAGCAAATCGGTTGAAATGGGCACCTGTCCGCCCTCGTCCAGCGTCGTGCCTGCATTCGTGTCGAGCGTCGGCGCGCTGTTGTAGTTGATCGTGAGGAGGGCATCCGAAGCTCCCGTGCCAACTGTCACGGAGCCAGTCCCCTCCATGTCAACGGGTCCATCCCCAACCTCGATCGTGCCGGTGACATCCTCTGGAAGGTCCCATTCGATCGTGACCGCGGTGGCCGCGTCTTCGGCCTGAAACTGGAGTTTATGCTGCCGGGTGCCATTGGAGCTCGAGCTCCCCTGCCGGATGTCGACGGGAAGACCTTGCCCAAACGAGGCCTCCACGACGTCGTCGACCCAGCGGGCGTTGAACGCTCCTGACGGGGGCACTGGCGGCAGTTCCGATTCTCCAAACGCCGGGTCCACTCCTTCAGTCGCGCCTGGGTCAATCCCAAGGGGGAGCGTCTCGGATCCCCCGGCGTCGGTGCTCACGGTGATCGTGCCTTCGATTTCTGGGGTCTCCTGACCGTATCCTGACCACGACGCACACAGGAACATGCCCACCAGAAGCACGGCGGCGGTTCGGAGGCGGCGCAGCACTGGGGAGCAACGCATCAGAGTCGAATCGGCTGTCGGTGGGGTACTGAAGCGAGAGCACCGTCTGCCTCGCACGTGGCCTCCATGGGCGTTGCCTTAGGGCCCTGCAGACGGGCGTGCACAATTTGCACGGGGCTCGGCCGGAGGCAAAGGAGGACGAGAGCCCTACTGCATGTCCCAGCTGCCTTTTGCCTCACGCCGCCGAGCGTACATGCCAGGTTCCCAACAACTGTGCCAGGGTTCGTATCTGCCCCCGAAATGCACGCTCCCTTCCGCACGCTGAGCCGCTCAGGGCATGCTCTGATGCCCAACACTCCGCTCTTATCAATAGTTAAGCCCCACGTCTCCTCGCCCTGGGGCCCAAGCGGCCCCTGTTCAGGGAGTCCAGCGGGGTTGCCGGAAGCGGATCCCCCCTGCACCTCCCGACAGCCCCGAAAGGGTAAGGGGGCGGGTTCGCCGAGCAGAGACACGGCGGCCCACCGAGGCCAAGCACTCTCAACAGGCGTTATCCTGTCCCGCGTCGCGTTGACGCTCATCGGCTTACAGCAATTTGCGACTGGCGCTCCTCCCTGCCCCGCGGCTCGATGATCGACGAGCCCTCCTCCCGACGCCGAAGCCAAGAAGAGTCGGAGCATGGCCGGATCGTGTGCACAATGGGCGCCCTCACGCATCCGACACCGCCTCGCCAACACCTCCTGAACGCCAGCCGTGCGGCGGAACTTGAGTCGGAGACTCTAGCCCATGAGGAGTGGGGGAGTCGTAGGGACCGAGATGCAGATCCGATGAGTTTTCAGCACCGAGCTGCCCCATTCGCCTGACGCCCGGGGCTGACGGTGCTGGAACGATCCTCAGGAATATTTCTCCAGCCCTTTGGCAGGGGCGCGTCATGCACGTGACGTAGGGGGCTCTTCAAAAATCCGTGTCTGGGCGCCAAGAAGTCCCCTCCGGAACGCAATGGAACGAGCAGAAGCAGACTACGTCCCTGCGCTCCAGCCCCGCCGCGGCGCTTTTCACGCGTACAGGTCCATTCGCATGCCCGACGCCGACCCGATCCTGCTGGAGCTCTACCGCCACCGCTTTGCGGGGGTGGCCGACGAGATGGGCGTGACACTCCGGCGCACGAGCCACTCGCCCAACATCAAGGAGCGGCTCGACTTCTCCTGCGCGGTGTTCGACGGGGGCGGCGCCCTCGTGGCGCAGGCCGCCCACATCCCCGTCCACCTCGGCGCCATGCCCGCGAGCGTCGACGCGGCGCGGGCCGCCGTGGACACCTGGGCCGAAGGCGACGTGGTGATCCTGAACGACCCGTACGCGGGCGGCACGCACCTGCCGGACGTAACCATGGTCTCGCCCGTGTTCGTCGGAACCGCAGACGCGCCCTCGTTCTTCGTGGCGAGCCGGGCCCACCACGCCGACGTCGGCGGCATGACGCCCGGCTCGCTCCCCCTCGCCACCGAGCTGGTCCAGGAGGGCACCATCATTCCGCCCGTCAAGCTGGTCGACGGCGGCACGCGCAACGACGCGCTGCTCCACATGCTCCTCCGCAACGTGCGCACCCCCGAGGAGCGGCGGGGCGACCTTTCGGCGCAGCGGGCGGCCCACACGGTCGGCGCCAAGCGCCTGCAGGCCCTGGCCGAGACGCACGGGGCAAACGAGGTCACGACCTACGCCCGCCACCTACAGGCCTACAGCGAGCGCCGGACGCGGGCGGCGCTGTCCGACTGGCCCGCGGGCACCTACGCCTTTGCCGACGACTTGGAGGTGGGCGACGCGGCCCCCGCCACAATCCGCGTGGCCGCGACGGTGCAGGGCGACGCGATCACGTTCGACTTCGACGGCACCGGCGACGCAGTGGACGGCAACCTGAACGCCGTGCTCCCCATCACGAAATCGGCCTGCTACTACGTGGTGCAGGGCCTCACCCAGGGTGACATTCCGGGAAATGCAGGGAGCCTCGCGCCCGTCTCCGTGACCGCCCCGCAGGGGTGTCTCGTGAATGCCGAGGCGCCGCACGCGGTGGCGGGCGGCAACGTGGAGACCTCCCAGCGCATCGTCGACACGGTGCTCGGGGCGCTCGCGCAGGCGCTGCCCGACCGCGTGCCGGCCGCCGGGCAGGGCACGATGAACAACCTCACCCTCGGCGGCACGCGCCCTGAGCGACACGAGGGCGTCGCCGCCGGGCTGCGGCCCGGCGGATCCGCCTTCGCCTACTACGAGACCATCGGCGGCGGGATGGGCGCCCATGCCGACGGGGACGGCCTCAGCGGGGTGCACGTGCACATGACGAACACGCTCAACACGCCCGTCGAGGCGCTGGAGCAGACGTATCCGTTTCGGATCGTCGCCTACCGGCTGCGCCCCGGCAGCGGCGGGGCGGGGCGGTTTCGGGGCGGCGACGGGCTCGTGCGCGTCTACGAGCTGCTCGTGCCGACGACCGCGACGATGCTCAGCACGCGGCGGAACCGGGGGCCGTGGGGCCGCAACGGGGGCACGCCCGGGGCGCCGGGGCGCACGGTGCTCATCCATCCCAATGGGCGCGAGGAGGAACTGCCGGCCCACTTTTCGCGGACGCTCCCGGCCGGAAGCCGGCTCCGCGTCGAGACGCCGGGGGGCGGCGGATTCGGTCTCCCGGAAGAATAATTTCTCGTTCGCGCCCGACCGCAGCCCCATCCCGATTGGACGTCACGGAGATTCCGGCTCGGCCCCGTGCGACAGGGCGTTCTCCAGCATCTCGCGGACGTGGTCGTCGGCGAGGCGGTAGTAGACGTGCCGCCCCTCGCGTCGATGCGACACGAGCCGGGCGTCGCGCAGCACGCGCAGCTGGTGGCTGATGGCCGACTGGCTCATGTCGAGCGCCTCCACGATGTCGTGCACGCAGACCTCGCGGTCGCGGAGCAGGCACAGGATGCGCAGCCGCGTCTGGTCGGCAAAGCCTTTGAGGAGGCGGACGGTCGCGTCGGTGACCGCGGCCGTGGGCAGCGACGCCGAAAGCGCTGCCTCCGTTCCACAGGTCCCGTCGTGCGCGTCGGCGGGGGCGTCGGAGGTGGGATTGCCGGACATGGGCGTGGGTCTATGGCGGGGAAAACGGCCGAGCAAAAACTGGATGTCCCTTCGCAGACGGTGCCTCATAGGACGAGGGGTCCAGTCCAGTTCCGTTGCGGCCATTACGCGTCGTACCGAAGCAGCCGCAGCGCATTGCCCACGACGAGCAGCGTCGACCCTTCGTGCAGCACCACGGCCGGGCCGATGGAGAGCCCCGCGATCGTAGCGGGCACCAGCACCGCCACCATGCCGAGCGCAATCCACAGGTTCTGCGCGATAACGCGGCGGGTCTGTCGGCTGAGCCCCACCGCGAACGGCAGCTGGGACAGATCATCGGCCATCAGGGCCACATCGGCGGTCTCCAGGGCCGCGTCCGATCCCGCCGCCCCCATCGCAACGCCCACGGTGGCGTTCGCCATGGCGGGCGCGTCGTTCACCCCATCGCCCACCATGGCCACGTCTTCGTCCTGCCGGAGCGCCCGCACGGTGTCCACCTTGTCGCCGGGCAGCAGGTCGCCCCGGGCCTCGTCGAGCCCCAGCCGTTCGGCCACCGCGCCCACGACGCGCTGGTTGTCGCCCGAGAGCATGATCATCCGACGGATGCCCGCGCGGCGGAGCCGCTCCACCACGCCCGCGGCCTCCGGGCGGGGCGCATCGGCGAGGCCCACTACGCCGAGGTAGGTGTCCCCGCGACGGACAATCATCGTCGTTCGCCCATCGGCTTCCAGCGCCTCCACCTCGTCGCGGAGCGGGTCCGGGAGCGGCGGCGCGTCGATCTCGTCGAAGAGCGCCGCGCTCCCGACGTGCACGGGACGCCCGTCAACAGAGGCCCGGACGCCCCGGCCCGTGATGCTCTTCATTTCCGCCGCGTCTTCGGGCGGGCGGCCCTCGAGGTGTTCGTCCCCGTACTGGACCACCGCCTCCGCCAGCGGGTGGTCGCTGAGCCGTTCGGCGGCGACGGCCGCCCGGAGAAGGTCTTCTTCGGACGTTTCGTTGTGGGGACGCACGTCCGTGACGCGCGGCGCCCCCTCCGTGAGGGTGCCCGTCTTGTCGAACGCGACGGCGCCGAGCCGGCCGAGGTGTTCGAGCGGGCCGCCGCCCTTCACGAGCACGCCCCCTTGGCCCGCCCGGGCCAGGGCACTCAGCACGGCGCTCGGCGTGGCGATGGCGAGGGCGCACGGGCTGGCGGCCACGAGCACGGCCATGGCGCGGTAGAAGCTGTCGGCGAAGGGCTCGCCGAGGGGCACCCAGGCGAAGAGGAGCAGCCCCACGAGCCCGAGGACCGACGGGACGAAGATTCGCTCAAAGCGATCGGTGAAGCGTTCAGTGGGGGACTTCTCCGCTTCCGCCTCCGTGACCATCTGCACGACCTGCGCAATTGTCGTCTCGTCGGCCCGCGTCGTGACGCGCACCTCCAGCACGCCGCTGCCGTTGATCGTGCCGGCGTAAACGCGGTGGGCCGCGTCTAGGGTCGTCGGGTCCCGCACGGCCGCCGTGGTTTCGACGGGCGTCTTGTCCACCGGCACGCTCTCGCCAGTCACCGGGGCCTGGTTGACGGCGCTCTCGCCCTGGGTAACGAATCCGTCCGCCGGAATGCGCTCGTTCGGCTTCACGATGACTGTGTCTCCCCCCCGCAGCTGATCGACGGAAACCTCTCGCTTTTCTCCGTCGCGGCGGACGAGCGCGGTGTCTGGGGCCAGGTCCGCCAGCGACTCGATGGCCCGGCGCGCCCGGCGCATCGCGTAGTGCTCCAGCGCGTGGCCCAGCGAAAAGAGAAACAGAAGAAACGCCCCCTCCAGCCACTTCCCAAGCACCGCCGCCCCTCCCGCGGCCACGAGCATAAGAAAATCCACCTCGAACTCACCGTCCCGGAGCGTGTCGATCGCCTCCCGCACGGTGTGGTAGCCGCCGAAGACGTACCCCCCGATGTACAGTCCGACTGAGATGCCGCCAGGCACAGCACCTGCGAACGAGAGCCCGAACCCGACGGCCACACACGCCCCGGCAAGGAGTGCGAAAAGCAGCTCCGTTCTTTCCCCAAAGATGCCGCCATGGTCGTGGGCATGTCCTTCGTCCTCACGGGCATCGGCATCCGGTTCCGCCCCTGGCCCTCCAGAAAACCGTCGTGCGTCGAGCACACCATCGCACACGTGCACATCCAGCGACCGCAGCATGTCACAAATTTCATCATCGTCAGTGACCGATCGGTCGTACTCCACGCGGACCTGCTCGGCGGCACGCGCCTCCGCCTCCACCACGCCATTGAGTTGGCGCAGCCGATTGGCGATGGTCCGGGCGCGCCGGGGACGCGAAATCCCCTCGACGCTCCAGACGAGGTGCCCGTACTGGTCGGTCAGCTCCGCGCCGACACTCTCCGCGCGCTGCCGGATGCGAGGGCGCGCAATCGTGTCGGGGTCGTAGTGCACGCAGAGTCGGTCCGGGGCGCCGTTCGTGGCGGGGACCACGTGGGCCCTGCTTACGCCCGGTTGCCCACGGAGGCGGTCCATGAGGCGATCAACGCACGCGTCCGTCGCGTCGGGGACGTGTGGAAGAACGACGGGGAGATCGAGCCGGGCGTGATCGGGCATGACAATGAGCGACAGGGCCATCGCCTTCCGGCCCCACCTCCTGTTTATGAAGACATGAGCACTTGTTCATAAGTAGAACAAAAGAGGGAGTTTCAGGGGGGTTGCCTCAGTGCGTCTCGGTGCGTCTCGCTCAATGAGGGCTGGATCGGCGCGTCCGGGGGCTGATCAGGACGCCTCGGCCACCTGGGCGACGGCCTGCCGCACGTCCTCTGGCGTCCAGTCGTTGCCGCGCCAGAGGCGCCGCACGTGCCCCTCCGGCCCAATCAGGGCCGTCGTGAGGTTGTGGGTGATCTCCTCGCTGCCCGTCTTCTGGGCGTGCACGCCGAAGAGGCCGGTGGCCCGTTCGACCTGGCTCGAATCGCCGGTGGCGAAGGTCCAGGTGTCGAGCCGATCCGTGTACTTCGACGCGTACTCGCGGAGCACCTGCGGCGTGTCGTAGGCCGGGTCGAAGCTGATCGACAGCAGTTGGGCCTCCTCTCCATGCTGCTCACGGAGCTGCGGCTGCAGGGCGGCAAACTGCTTCGACATGAGGGGGCAGTAGGTCGGCAGTGGGCACCGGGTGTAGATGAAGGTCAGGACGAGCGTCTGCCCGCGGTAGTCACCGATCTGAAGGGACTCGCCGGTCTGGTCCGTGAGCGTGAGGCCCGCGGGGACGCGGTCCCCTTGCTGGAGCATCTGCGTCCCCCCGTCGGCGGCCGACTTGATCGGCGTGGTCGTGCGGGCCGGATTTCGGGCCACTGCCGTGTCCGGCAAGGTGCGGACGGCGATGATGCTCGCGCTGTCGCCCACGGCGAGGCGGAACTGGATTGCATCCCCCTTTTCCAGCGGGGCGGTCATGCTGGAGTCCGCCACCGGCAGGGGCATAATCATCGGTGGCATGTACCCGGGAATCTCTTCGTGCTCCACCACGAGGGTGCGCCCCTCGTTCTGGATGCCGGCCACGCGGCCGTCGACGGTGTACGTGTCCGTGCCAAAGAGGTACAGGAGCAGGGCGCCCGCGGCCAGGAAGAACGCGAAGAGCCCGCCCCCAAATACGGCGAGTCGGTTCTGAATCATGGGTTCACTGGGCGCGACCGGCCATTTCTTCGAGGCGGGCGATGCGCTCCTCCGTGGGCGGGTGGGTGGAGAAGAGCCGCTTGATGCCACTCAGGCCGCCGCTGAAGGGGTTTACGATGAACATGTGCGAGGTCGTCTGATTGGCCGGCATGGACCGGTGCTCCGCGGCCCGCTCCATGCTGCGCAGGGCGCTGGCGAGGCCGAGGGGGTTTTTCGCGATCTCGGCCCCCTCCCGGTCGGCGGCGTACTCGCGGCTGCGAGAGATCGCCGACTGGATGAGCATCGCCGCCATCGGGGCGAGGATCATCATGAGGAGCGACACGAGGAAATTGTTGTCGCGGCCGCCGAAGAAGAGGGCGAACCGGGACAGCATCGTGATCGCCCCGGCCAGCGTCGCGGCGACGGTGGACGTCAGCATGTCGCGGTTCTTGATGTGGGCCAGCTCGTGAGCAATCACGCCCGCCAACTCGTCACGGTCGAGCACGTCCATAATGCCCTTTGTGACCGCCACCACGGCGTTGTCGGGGTTGCGGCCGGTGGCGAAGGCGTTGGGCTGGTCCTGCGGGATGATGCAGACCTTCGGCATCGGCAGGTCGGCCCGCCGGCGCAGGCGATCCACGAGGTCGTGCAGCTCCGGCGCCTCGGCGCGGCTCACCTCTTCGGCCCCGTACATGCGGAGCACGATGGAGCTGCTGTACCAGTAGCTGACGCCGTTCATGCCCACGGCAATCAGGAAGGCGAGCAGCATGCCGCCCGTGCCCCCGAGTGCCTGCCCGATGAGGGCAAAGAGCACGATCATGACCGCCATGAGCGCGGTGGTGCGAAAGGTGTTCATACTAGATCTGGATCGCTATGGGAGCGTTGGTGGCTGGTTGAACTCCATTTTTTATATGCACAAGGGCCGTGCCGCGGTCCTCACCCCTGCCGGGATGTCAGACGTTCTTGTAAAGCGTATTGCGTGTTTCGTATCGCGGAGCGGTTTCGTCATTGATCACGCAATACGCACCACGCAATACGCGCTACCCAAGCATTCCCGTCACCACCATCACGTCGTAGAGCGCGTGGGTCCAGGCGGCAATGCCGAAGCCGCGGGCGAGGAAGAGGGCGTTGAGGGCCAGGCCGAAGAGGAACCGAAAGGCAAACGACGGCAGCGCAAATGGGTCGCCCAGGGGCCCGACGTAGTGGGCGAGGCTAAACAGCGCGGCCCCGACCCCGGCCGCGAGGACGTAGGCCGCGGGGGACGATTCCATGAGCGTCCCGAGGAGGGCGGCCAGCCCCCCCACGAGCAGCACCCGGAAGACCAGCTCTTCGTAGAGGCCCGCGCCGATGGAGAGGGCCAGCTGCGTCCAGAGCGCCCCGTCGGCGGGCGGGATCGCGGCGAAGAGGGCCCCGACGGCCGACGAGACGACGAGGGCCACGCCGACCGCGTACGCCGCGCTCTCGCCCATAAGCCCGACAAAGTAGCGCGACCGCAGCGGAATGTCGCGGTCTCGGTCCAGCAGGTACGCGGCAAGGCCCCCGCCCGCCACCAGGAGCGCGAGGCCCAGCCCGCCGGACGCCCCGGTCATCATGAGCAGCTCCTTGATCCACACGCCCGCCTCGACCCGCACCGGGCGGGTGGCGTCGAGGTTCACGAGCACAATCGTCGTCTCGTAGAGCACAAAGAGCGGCAGGGCGCTGAGGAAGCCGTACGTGGCCGAGCGGGTGGCCCGGTGGTACGTGTGCCAGGCGGCGGTGCGACAAGGCATAGACGACAGGAAGGCGAACGAGGAGCCGAGGGTATAGGGCTAAACGCGTGACACGTGAGGAGTGATACGTAAATTACTCCCTTACGTCGCAGATCACGCTTCACGTTTCACGACTCATTCCGGACGCCCCTCCACCCACACGACTCGCAGCGCCACGGTCGGCGTCGCGTCGGCGTCGATGCCGAGCCGGTCCGCCACGGCCGCCGACACGTCGAGCAGCGTCCCCGCCTCGATCGGCCCGCGGTCGAGGACGCGGGCAAAGGTGTGGCGGCCTACATCCGGGCGGGAGAGGAGCACGACGGAGTCGTACGGGAGCGACGGATGACTCACCACGAGGGCGTCGGGATCGTACGGCGTGCCGCTGGCCGTGAGGCGCCCGGCGAACGCGTCCGGGTAGACGGCGACGGCCCCCGTCGAGTCGGGCGCGGCCCAGTCGCCGGGGGCGGCACCTCAGGGGCCGTCCGGCCCGGCAGGCGAAGGCGTCGCCCCGGCTCCAGCGCGGTCGTGTCGAGGCCGTTGGCCGTCCGGAGGGCCCGGGCGCTCACCCCGTACTCTCCCGCAATGCTGTAGAGGGTCTCCCCCGACGCCACCACGTGGGCCGGCGGGGCAAACCGCTTGGGAAGCCGGAGCGTCTCTCCCGCCGCGAGGGGGGCCGCCGTGCGGTCGTTCAGGGCGGAAAGCGTGTCCGCCGTGGTGCCGAGGCGAAGCGCGAGGGTCACAAACGTGTCGCCGTCCGCCGCCACGTGCCGCCCGTACACCGGCGGGGCCGTCACGGAGTCCACCGCGGGGCTGTCTGGATCGGAAGTGCCCATGGCCACCGTGTCCGAGACAGTGGTGTCCGCGACGACGGTGTCGGAAACGGCAGTGTCGGAAACGGCAGTGTCGGAAACGGCAGTGTCGGAAACGGCAGTGTCTGGGAGAGGCGAGTCCGCGGCGGTAGAATCCGGCCGGGCCTCGGTCGTGTCGGCGGATGCTTCTGTTCTGTCCTCGGGTCGGGGCGGCCGGAGGCGGAGCGTCTGCCCAATCTGCAGCGCCGTGCCCTCCAGGTCATTCCACCGCTGCAGGGCCGCCACCGACACGCCCGCTCGCTGGGCGATGCTGTACAGCGTGTCGCCGGACTGCACTGTGTAGGTCGAGTCGGACGGGGCCTGGGCGTGGCCGGCCGGCGCCGTGCCGGCCAGGGTCAGTAGAACGCCCAACGTGAGAACGGCGGTGCGCATCGGCGGGCGGGACGGTCAGTCGAATCCAACGCCTTCGGCCTTCAGCTTCGCGTCCTGGAGCTCCGACAGGTCTTTCTGGGTGCCCTCCTCGCGGGCCACCTCGATGCCCTGCGCGTACGTGTCGATCGCATCGTCGGTGCGGTCGAGGCGCTCGTAGAGCTTGCCGAGGTGGTAGTACGTGCCCACGTAGTCGGGGTCCGTCTCCACGAGCTCCTCAAACAGGGCAAGGGCCCGCGAGGCGTTGTCGTGCTTCAGGTGCTCCTGCGCGAGGGCGTATCGCGTGAACGGGTCCTCGGGGTCTTCCTCGTGGAAGGTTTTCAGTTGCTCCAGGCGGTCGGCACTCATGGTCAAAGCTGTGCGGTGACGTGTGTCGAATGTAGCGCTTCCCAACCGGACGGCCGGGTGGAGGGCGGCGGGACGCGTGAAGAGTGACGCGTGAGGGAAAGAGGTCACGGATCACGGTTCCCACCTCACCATGATCCCCCGGCGCCGCCCCCGCCGAAGCTCCCGCCCCCAAAGCCGCCGAAGCCGCCCCCGCCGCCAACGCTGCCGCCCCCTCCGAAGCCCCCGCCGCCGTGCGAGCCCCCGCCGCCCCAGATGAAGATCGGCAGGTCGCCGCGGCGGCGGGTGGACGTCTTCGCTCCTTTCTTGTTGCCCCCGCCCCCGCGCCAGAGCGAGCTGCCGATGAAGTAGGCAAAGATCAGGAAGATGTAGATGAGCGTCGTCGAGACCCCGCCGTCGTCGGAGGAGGACGCAACGGCCTCCTCCGTGGCGGTGTACTCCCCCGCGGTGGCCCGGATGATGGCGTCGGTGCCCCGATCGAGCCCGGCGTAGAAGTCCCCGTTCCGGAACGCGGGGGTGATGACGCGCTCCACAATCCGGTTGGCGATGGCGTCCGGGAGGGCCCCCTCCACGCCGTAGCCCGTGGCGATGAACATCTTGCGGTCGTTCTTCGAGACGAGCACCACCACGCCGTTGTCCTTGCCTTCCTGCCCCACGCCCCAGTCGCGCCCCAGTGAGATGGCGTAGTCGTCCACGGGCGCGCCGTTGAGGGAGGAGAGGGTCGCCACCACCACGGCGGTCGACGAGGTGTCCGCGTACGCCGCCAGCTTGCGGGCGAGCGCCCGCTCCTCCCCGCCGGAGAGCATGTTGCCCTGGTCCAGCACCGGCCCGCTCGGCTTCGGCGGAAAGTCGTAGCGCTGCGCCACGGCCGGCGACGCCCACGCCGCGGCAAGCAGCCCGAGCGCGGCGAGGAGAAGCAGAATGTTGCGGGAACGAGACGGCACAGGCCAAATCGAACCGGGTGAGAAGTCTCGGGCGAAACGTTGTGCTCAGGGCCCCGCGAGACGTGACGGCGTGATGCCGAACTCGACCCACGGGTGCGGATCCCCTTCGGCCTCACGTTTCATGCTTCACGAGTCACTGTTAAAATCCACGTCCGGCGCCTGCTCGGCCCCCGCCTCCGCCTCGAATGGCGTTTTCGGCGCAAAGCCCATGAGGCCCGCGAACACCACGGTCGGGAAGGAGCGCACCTGCGTGTTGTACCGGCGCACGGTGCTGTTGTAGTCGCGCCGCGCCACCGTGATGCGGTTCTCCGTGCCCTCCAGCTGGGCCTGCAGGTCGCTAAAGCTCTGCGTGGCCTGCAGCTTCGGGTAGTTCTCGGAGACGGCCAGCAGCCGCCCGAGCGACTTGCCGAGGGCCGACTGGGCCTCCTGGAATTGGCGGAGCCGCTGGGGGTTGTCGAGGTCCTCGGCGCTCACCTGGACGGAGGTGGCCTTCGCCCGCGCCTCCGTCACCGACTGCAGCGTCTCCTGCTCAAAGTCGGCGGCGCCCTGCACCGTCTCTACGAGGTTGGGGATGAGGTCGGCCCGCCGCTGGTAGGTCGCCTGCAGGTTGGACCACGCCTCCCGCACCTGCTCGTCGCTCTGGACGAGGCTGTTGTACGAGCTCGTGGCCCCGCAGCCGACGAAGCCGAGGACAACCACGAGGACGACGAGGGTAATGGCGCCTTTGCTTCGCATGGACGCGGGATCTTCTGGTGACGGAAGCGGCGTGCGTGTCAGGTCGCCCCTACGGCTGACTTCGTGTGGAGTTGCGCCCTGACTTATCGGGCCGCCGGACCTGGCCCGCCGACAGGGGCACACGTAGGCGATGAGGGGATTCCGTCCGGGCCCTAGCACCGTCGGTCTCCGGAAACGCCGGCAATCGCGTCGGGCACACGCGGCCCGGATAGAACCTCTCTTCGGCCCCGCGCCCCGCCTCCCTACTCTGCAACCACTATCGCCAGCCGGTCGCCGGACGGGGACACGGCGAGACGCGAGGCGTCCACCGTGTCCAGCGCAGCCACCGGGCGCCAGTCTGCCCTGCCGCGGCGCCACGCCACGAGTGAGTCTTCGGTCGTCATCAGGAGGTGTCCACCCGGCGTCCAGGCGTGGTCGCCGGTCGGGGCATTCGTGGGCGCCTCCGTCAGCCGACGCGTGGTGAGGGAGGCGCCGTCGAGCCGGTGGATCGCAACCGACGAGTCGGGCCCCACCTGGACGAAGCTCACGTCCGCCCGTCCGGGCACCGACTGGAGCGACCGGCCGATGCGGCGGGCCACGACCGTGTCGGTGCCGCTCGTCACGTTGGCTACGTGGAGCGTCGGCGGGGCGCCGAGGACGAACAGCGCCACGCGGCTGCTGTCGAGCCAGGCGTGGTAGCCCACCGAATCGGCGTCGGGCAGAACGGGAGCGTCCGGGGTGCCGTCGGCCCGGTACCGCCAGAGGCGCTGCCGCCCGTCGGCCTCGACGCGGACGAGCGTCAGGGCGCCGCCGGGCCGGGGCGTGGGGGAAAACTCGCTCTCGGGGGTGTCGGTCACCGGCGCGGGACCTCCTTCGTCCTCAATCTTGCGGTACACGTCCGCCTGTCCGTCGTGGATGGCCGTCCACACGAGCCCACTTCCGTCCGGCAGAAAGGCCGGCTGGTTGTCGTAGCCGGGCCGCGTGGTGGCGGGCGTCGGCCTGCCCATGCGGAGCGTGTCCCCGGATGCGTCGAGCGGCGCTACGATCACGTCCGTTCCGGGCGCCGCGGCAGCAATGGAGTCGGCCGCCGCGGGGGCGTCCCCGTCCGGAGGCTCCGTGCAGCCCCCCAAGGACATCAGAATGAGCATGCCCCCCAACCTCCACGACTGGACGAGCGACATTGGCGGGCGAGGGCTGTTTGTGCGAAATGACTGGACGCCGTGTCTCCTCCATCTTTCTACTCGAAATACTCTACGGTCGTGCCCCTCTTGGAGAGGCCGGGGACGACAGCGTACACCCAAACGGGCAACCGATTTCTCTTTTCCTCCAACTGACCTCGGCAAGATGACTCACCGGTGGTGCGCGGCTTACTGCGGAAGTTCAGGACGTCGCACGCGACGGGGCCGCTCGGAGATGGAGTGGAGAAAGGCCAACCGCGTACCGCGCGCAGCAACATGGAGCGGGCCGCCGCCCTCCCGCCCGCACTCGGGCCCCGCCCGCTTCGGAGAGCGGGTCGACGTCGCGCACGCAGACGGGCGGCCCGGGGATGTGCCGCAATCGGGCACAGCACCCCGCCTCGGAACAGATCTTGCTGCTTTGAAAGAAGAGGAATTTGTCGTTTCTTTCGTCTAGAACGTACACTGCATTCGGTCGGCTTCGACACTTTGGCGGGCCTGGCCCCGAAGGGCCTAACGGCCCTCGTTTCGCCCACGCACGCTCTCGCGCACGCTCCATCATGGAGTCAGACCAGCCTCCCAACGCTCAGTCCTCCCGTCCCCCGTTTTCAGAGCCCGCCGACCGAGGTCCAGACACAGACGCGCCCGCGGCGGTCTATGCCGATCCGGGGGCCGATGTGGATCCCAAGCGCTCCCTTGGCCGTGTTCTGGACCTCGCCACCCGCCTCTTCGCGGCCCCAATGGGGATCGGCACCCTCCACGCAAACGGGCAGCCGCGGGTCGTGGTTGCCGACGGGCTTCGGGAGGCGGGCCTCCAGGACGAGGGCGACGGGACCAAGGCGCGCCTCTGCACGCGGGCGCTGCGGTCGCCCGGGGCGACGGTCGTCACGGACGCCACACGCGACGACCGGCTCGCGGATCACCCATGGGTCGCGGGGGACCCTGGGATTCACTTCTACGCCGGCGCCCCGTTGGTAGGCCCGCAGGGCCACCGGATTGGATCGCTGTGCGTCCTGGACACCGAGGCCCAATCTCCGCCGCCCGCGGACGTCGACCGGCTCGAGGGCCTTGCCGAGATGCTCGTCAACGAGTTGGAGCTGCACCGCCAGGCCGACGCGTGGGACCGGGCCCGACAGCAGTACGAGGCCATCTTCAACCATACCTATCAGTTCACCGGCCTGCTAACGCCCGACGGCATTCTCGTTGAAGCCAACGACACGGCCCTCGAGTTTGGCGGGCTGGAGCGGGAGGAGGTCGTCGGAATGCCGTTCTGGGACACGCACTGGTGGCAGACGGGCCCAGAGACGCAGCAGAAACTCCGGGCCGCCGTCGAACAGGCAGCCGAGGGCGAGTTTGTGCGGTACGAGGCGGACGTCCAGGGGGCCGACGAGACGCGGACGATCGACTTCTCGATCCGTCCGGTTACCGATGGGGACGGGTCGGTTACGATGCTGATTCCCGAGGGCCGCGACATTACCGACCGCAAGAGACAGGAGCGCCAACTCCGGAAGGAAAAGCGGAAGACCGAAGAGGCCCTCCAGGCCCGCGACGCCCTGCTCGGGTCCATTACCGAAAACATCTCGGACGGCATCTACCGCTCGACGCCCGGCGACGGCCTCGTGTACGCCAACGAGGCCCTCGCCGGCATGCTCGGGTACGAGAGCGTCGACAAGGTTTTGGAGGCCGATCCGGTTGAGTTCTACGCCGATTCGAGTCGGCGGGCGGATGTCCTTCGGCGGTCCAACCGGCACGGTGGGATCGACGGGGCGAAGATCGAATTTCGGCGCACGGACGGGACGACCTTCACGGGCCTGCTGAGCGCCACGACCGTTCGGGGGCCCGACGGGGCGGTGCAGTACTACGACGGGGCCGTCACCAACATCACCGACTGGAAGCGACAGGAGAAACGCCTCCGGCAGAGCCGCGAGCGGTGGCGGCGCCTCGTCGAGAAACTCCAGGATGGGCTCCACATCGCCGTGGACGGGGAGATTCGGTACGTCAACCCGGCGGGGGCCGCCATCGTGGGGGCGGAGGCCCCCGAAGACGTGATTGGCCGCTCCCTCCAAGAATTCGTGGTCTCGGACGGGACGCAACAGGACCTCATCGAGAATCGCCTCCGGACGGTCTATCAGGAGCGGGCGTCAACTCCGCCCCGCGAACTCGAGATCGTCGGGGTGGATGGAGCCCGTCGCGTCATCGAGACCTACACGGTCCCCATCGAGTTTGACGGGGAGAGGGCCGGGCAGACGGTGTTTCGGGACATCACCGAGCAGAAGGAGATGGAGCAGGCCCTCCGTGAACGAGAGAAGCAGCTCCGCTCGATCACCGAGAACGTCTCGGACGGGATCTACCGGTCGACGCCCAATGAAGGGCTTGTGTACGTCAATCACGCCTTCGTGGAGATGTTCGGATACGAGAGCGTCGAGGCGCTCCTCCAGATTGACCCGGTTCAGTTGTACGCCACCCCCGAGGCCCGACAGGAAACTCGACGCATCACAAAAGAGAAGGGCCACATAGACGCGGTGGAGGTCGTGTTTGAGCGCAGAGACGGATCAACGTTCACCGGCCTCGCCAGCGCCACCACGGTTCGCGACAAAAACGGCGAGGTGCTGTACTACGACGGGGCCATCACCGACATCACCGAGCAGAAAGAGCAGGCCCGGACGCTGCGGGACCGGCAGCAAAAGCTGGAATCGCTCTACGAGGCCACGCGCCGCCTTCTGGGGGCCGACACCCCCGCCGCGGTCGCGACCCGCATCCAGGACGTACTCCGGGATGTGTTCGACTATCCCCTGGCGGGCGTCGACTTCGCGGAGGACGGCCGGCTCGTCCCGGTCGAAGGCACGATCGCGTCCCCCCGCCAGATGCCAACGATCCAGTCGCTCTCGGCTGAGGGGGACAGCATCGGCGCCCGGGCGTACCAGTCCGGGGAAACGGTGGTGGTTCAGGATGTGGAGGCCCTCGACAACGACGTGGCGTACGGCGACCTGCGCTCGATGGCCTGCACGCCCATGGGCGAGCACGGCATCGTATTCATGGGACAGGCGTCACGCAATGAGTTCGAACCATTTGACCTGCGCCTCGTCGAGATGCTGGTGACCTACGCCGCTGTGGTGCTCGACCGCCTGGGCCGGGAGCAAAAGCTGCGTGAGGCGAAGGAGACCGCCGAGCAGGTCAACGAAATGAAGTCGGCCTTCCTGGCCAACATGAGCCACGAGATCCGCACGCCCCTGACCTCGATCATCGGATTCGCGGAGGCGATCGGGGACGAGGTGAGCGGAGCGGCCCCCACCGTGTCCCGATTTGCGGGCCTCATTGAGAAGGGGGGACGGCGCCTGCTCGAGACGCTCGACGCGGTGTTGAACCTGTCGAAGCTGGAGGCCGAGGAGATGGAGCTCGCCCGTGCCCCGCTCAACGTGGCCGAGCAGGCTGCGGAGACGGGGGCCCTCTTCGAACAACAGGCCGAAAAGGCCGGCATCGACCTGCGGGTGGACGTGCCCTCGGGTCCCCTCTGGGCGCGGGCCGACGAGGGCGCGCTGCGCATCGTGCTGCGCAATCTGGTGTCGAACGCGGTCAAGTACACCGGCGACGGGGGACGGGTCTGGATCCGAGCCCGCAGGGCCGAGGACCGGGCGGTCCTGGAGGTGGAGGACACCGGACAGGGGATGGATCCGGCGGCGGTTTCGACCCTCTTCGAAGCGTTCAAGCAGGCCTCGGAGGGCAAAGGACGGGAGTACGAAGGAACGGGCCTGGGACTGGCCGTCACCAAACAGGCCGTCGCACAGATGGAAGGCACGATCGACGTCGACACCGAAAAAGGGGTGGGCAGCCGCTTTGTCGTACGCCTGCCCCGGCCAGCGCCGGACGAAACGGACGCGTAGGGGAGGGTGCACGCCGCCGCCCCGGACTGCGCTCATTCCTACTCGAAGCGGACGACGAGATGGACGTGCTCCTCCGCCCAGTCCGCATGACGCTGCGTCTGGAGGGCGATCACGACCGCGTGCCCGTAGGCCAGCACGCGATCAAAGAAGTACTCGACGGTGGAGGGGACGGCCCGCTCCGCGTCGTCGTCGGGCGTGTCGACGTGCGAGTGCGTGAAGAGGGCGTCCGCGGCGTCGAAGTAGAGCAGCGCCGACTCTTCGGCCGCGTGGTCGAAGGCCTTGCGCAGGGCGTTCTGGGTCTGCATGCGCTGCTCGTTCAGCAGGGACGGCACCCGAAACTGGTGCAGATTGGCAGTGGTGTGGCGGGTGAGGGCCGCAAGGGCCTGCTGGCGCGTCTCCCGCGTGCCGCCGTGGAAGAGAATGCGGGCCGTAGACGGCTCGTCTTCGCCACTGTGGAGGGCCTGGAGGGCCCGCTCAAACGCGTCCGTCCCGTACCGGACGGGCGAAGCAGCACCAGTGTCGGGCGTCGATTCGGGATCGGCCATGGCACGCCGGACGATGGGCGAAGAAAATGGGCCGCTTGTAGATCGGGGGCCGCGCACTTGTTCCGTGCTCAAAGCGTACGCCGGTAGGGGGAAGGGAGAAGAGGGAAAGGGAAGGGAGAAGAGGGGGTCCTACTTGGGAGCTCAGTGCCCTCCACTCCCGTGCTCCCACGCCTTCGCTCTCCCACTCGCCCTTTCTCCCACCCGTGCAGGCGAGGCCTTCAACCCAAGGCGGCAACCTCCATCCCGCGACTGCTCCCTTGACGACGGCAGCCGGAATCAACCCGTGCTCTGCATGGCGGCGGCGACGCCGTTGATGCTGAGGAAGATGGCCTCGCGGAGCGTCTCCTGCTCCGTTTCGTCCGTGCGGGCCCGGTAGCGTTTCAGGAGCTCAATCTGGAGGAGATTGAGCACATCGGTGTACGGGTTGCGGAGCTCGATCGACTTCTTGAGGACCGGGTTGCCGTCAAAGAGGGCGTCCTGACCGGTGATTTGGAGGATGGCCTCCTCGGCCCGCTCGTAGTCGTCCACGATGGGGGCGTGAAACGACGTGTCCACGTCGGCGAGGGCGTCGTACCGCTCGGCAATCGGGAGGCGCGCGGGCCATCTCGCGCTGGGCGCTGTCGAGGACGGTCCGGAAGAAGGGCCAGTGCTCGTACAGGTCTTTCAGCGTGTCGCGGGCGTCGGGCTCGTCCTCCAGGAGGGTGCCGAGGCCCTGGCCGGTGCCGTACCAGCCCGGCGCGATGTAGCGCGTCTGCGTCCACGCGAACACCCACGGAATGGCGCGCAGGTTCTCGAACTCGACCTGCTCCCCCTCGGAGGCGCGGGAGACGGGCCGCGAGGCGATGGGCAGGCGGCTGATGTGTTCGATGGGCGTGGCCGCGGTGTACCACTGCCACCCCTCGGGGTCGTCGATGAATTCGCGGTAGGCGGCCATGCCCTCCTCGGCGAGGCGGTCCATGAGGGCCACCACGTCGGACTCCATCGACACCTTGTCGGCCAGCAAGGGGGACTCCGCGGACGACGTGTTCTGGGCGCGGGCCGTGGCCGTGAGGGTCGCGTTCACGATCTGCTCCACGTGGCGCCGCGCGATGTCGGGCAGGGCGTAGCGGAACGAGATAATCTCGCCCTGCTCGGTCATCCGGATGCGCCCGTTGTGCACGACGGGGGGGAGCGCCCGAATGGCCTGCGAGGTGTGGCCGCCGCCCCGCCCCACGGTGCCGCCGCGCCCGTGGAAGAGACGCAGGTCCACGTCGTGTTCGTCACACACCACCCCGAGCGCGTGGATGGCCTTGTGGAGCGCCCAGTTGGCCATCCAGTAGCCGCCGTCCTTGTTGCTGTCGGAGTAGCCCAGCATGATCTCCTGGAAGCCGTCGCGCCCCTCCAGCTGCGCGGCGTACACCGGGTGCGTAAAGAGCGTCTCCATCCGGTCGTCGGCGGCGTCGAGGTCCTCGATCGTCTCGAAGAGCGGCACCACGTCGAGCGGGCACCGGTAGCTGCCGTCGACCACCGCCCCGAGCCCCGCCTCCTTCGCCAGCAGCATTGGCTCCAACAGGTCGCTCACGGTGTGGGTCATGCTCACCACGTAGCTGCCCACGATGTCGGGATCGACCGCGTGCATCGCCCGGATCACGCCGAACACCTCCATCAGCTCCGCCGCGTCGGGGGGCAGGCCCGCGTGGCGGCTCACCAGCGGACGCGGGTTCTGGAGCTCCTCGGACAGCACCGCCAGCTTGTCCTCTTCAGAGAGGGCGCCGTAATCGTCCACCACGCCGCCCGCGTCCAGCAACGCGGCCACCGTGTCCTCGTGGACCCCGCTGTGCTGGCGCACGTCGAGGGCGGCAAGGTGAAACCCGAACGTTTTCACCAGCGCGCGGAGGCGGTGGAGCGGCCCGCTCTGCGCCGCGTCCTCGAAGCCGTGCCCCTGGAGGCTCTCGGCGATGAGGTCGAGGTCGGCGAGCAGGTCGTCGGCGGTGTAGGCGCCCGCCATCGCCGCCACGTCGGTCGCGTCGATCCGGTCGAGCAGGCCGCGGAGGCGTTTCTCAATGTAGCAGAGCTTGAGGCGGTACGGCTCGCGCTGGTACCGACGCTCCACGTCGTCGGGCAGGTCGATCGCCTCGGCGTCCGCGTCCAACGACGCCCGCAGCGCGTCCGACACGGTGAGCTGGCGCGTGGAGATGCTCAGGTCGTCGCGCAGCTCGTCGATCTCGTCGAGGTAGTGCTCCAGCGTGGTGCGGCGCTGGCGGGCCACGGTCCAGCGCGTCACGTCGGCCGTCACGTTGGGGTTGCCGTCCCGGTCGCTGCCGATCCAGGAGCGGTACTGCAGGAAGGCCGGCAGCTCGGCCGTGGTGTCGTAGTGGCGGCGCAGGGCCTGCTGCACGTCGCGGTGGATCGCAGGAATGGTGTCCCAGATGGATCCGTGCAGGAAGTGGTGGCCCTGCTTCACCTCCTCCCGCACCGTGGGCCGCTCGGCCCGCACTTCATCGGTGCCCAGGAGGAACGCGACCTGGCTGTAGAGGCGGTCCAGCGTCTCGGCCCGCTCGTCCGGCGTGGCGTCCGGGCGGCGCAGGGTCGAGAGCAGGTCGGCGATGTGCTGCTCCTTGCGCAGCACCGAACGGCGGCGCGCCTCCGTGGGGTGGGCCGTGAGGGTGGGCTGAATGTCGAGCTGCCGGAAGAAGGCCACCACCTCATCGGCCGTGTGGCCCTCCGCCTTCAGGTCCGCCACCGCCGCGTCGATCGACTGCGGGCGCGGCTCCGCCTCGTCGGACGAGCCGTTCTCGTCGCCCGGCCCCAGCGGCCACGCCGACGGGCCAGACTGGCGGGCGCGCTCGCGGTTGATGCGGATGATCTCCTGCTGCTCTGCCTGGTTGACGAGGTGGAAGAAGGTCGTGTAGACGTGCAGCAGCCGCTCCAGGGTGTCCTGGTCGAGCGTTGCGATCCGCTCCGCGGCCTCCTCCCGCTTCTCCGGGGCGTCCTCCCGCTCCGCCGCCTTGCAGAGCGCGCGCAGCCCCTCGACGTGCCCGAAAAGGGCCGTCCCGCCCTGCTCCTCCGCGATGTGCCCAAGCATGCTGCCCACCAGGTTCACCTGGCGGCTCAGGGGCGTAGAGATGCCGGTGCCCTCCGTCTCAAGGTCAAGGTCGTCCCAGCGGGGCATGATGAATCGGGGAATGTGAACAGACGGTGAGGACGTGCCCAAGGTACAGGGCGACCGCGACGGCTCCAAGTTTTCGGCCGCGTGCGGGGGCCTCTTCAGTCAATCGTAACACCCGCCGGACGCCCGTCTAAGATGGAAGCGCTCCCGCAGTCGTTATTTCCAGAGCGGGTCGTCCCACGACAGAAAATACCCGAGGGTAGCCGTCGGGCTTGCGGGGAGACGGCCCGAGCGGGTCGACTGGCCGTGGACCGGGAGGCGGGCCCCAAGCTGCACGGCCCCCGGCCCCACGCTCCACCCCACCGTCGGGATCACCTGCACCAGCTCGCGGGCGGCAAACTCGAACCCCGTGCGGGTGTCGTCTTCGAGGTAGCCGGCACTACTCGCGTCTTTTTCGACGAGTCGATCGTCTCCGGACGTAAATTCGTCGAGGGAGGGAATTCCGTCTCGAGGAACGCCCCCGTCCACGAGCCGGTCGGTCGGAATGGTACAGCTGTCGAGGTTGAAGCCCGAGTTCCCATCCCCACTGTCACTGACGCTTCCCACGTCGCAGCCCGTGAGCACGAGGACGCCGGCGAGCACTCCAATGGACAGCCAAGCTGTGGATCGAGGAGGCATCATGGAAACGCGTCGGTGATTGCAAAAGTCCGTGCGCGGGGATGGGGAGACACACGCCTACGAGCTTCCTCCGGCCCCATAGAGTGCAGCGTCGGGACGGAAGGCAAACCAGGCGAAGGCGAAGTAGTCGCCGTGCTGGACGCGGTCGAGCTGGGTCCCCTCCAGCGGGCCCTCCACCGCCCTGCCGGTCACCGTCCACGTGCTTCCGGTGTCCTCGTCCTCGAAGCGCCCATCGTCCACGTAGGAGAAGGCGAGCGTGCGCCCGTCCACGCGGCGGTCGAAGACGCCGGTGGAGCCGGTCTCTTTCGACTCCGCGATCTCGGCCGCGTCGAGCGCAGAGACGGCGCCAGGGGCGTGAAACACGGCCAGCGGCCGGCCGGCGACCGTGTCGTGAAGGACACGCTTCTTTTCGGTTTTCGAGTGCGGGTAGGCCTTGTAGCGGTCGCCGATGGTGACGGCCACGACCTTCGCCATCGGGGGCAGGCGGTCGTCCGTGGGGCCCCGGTAGGCGAAGGGCTTATTGTCGATGTCGTCGTAGCCGGCGTACGGATTGCGGCCGTACGGTCGGTCGTGCCCCGTGTCGCGCGAGAGCACCGCTCCGTCCGGATGGGTGGTGCTGAACTGGCGGAAGGAGACGATCTGCGACGGAATCTGCGTCAGCGTCCGGCCCGCAAGGTCGCCGACGATCGCTTTCCCCGTGAGCTGCTGCCATAGCGTTTCGGTCTTGCGGTCGTACATCACGAGGTCCGAGTTGCGGAGCAGGCCGGAAACGCCAAGCTCGACCGGCGCGCCGTCGAGCGTGCGCTCGAACACGAGGGCGCTGTAGCAGAGCGGACAGAAGGTGACGGCCACCGGCGTGCCCGCAATCCGGTCGTTCACGATCTCGTGGTGCGTGAGGATCTGAAGCGGATAGGCCCGGGCCGTGCCCTTGTGTTCGAGTAGGATCACCGGCTCTTCCGGCGCCACCCACCTGCTCGCCTCCCGCACCGATACGAAGACGGGGGCGTCCACCGACGGGATGCCGTCCTTCGGCGGCCCGCCCGACACCAGCGTCGAGAGGTCGATATTGTGCTTCGAGTACGCCGTGTCGAACTGCTGGAGGGCCGGCGGCGCGTTCGGGGGGAGGGACGACTGCGCTCGCGCCCCCGGCGCAACGGAAACGACCCAGAGTCCCACCAGACCCAGTGCGAAAACCAATCGATGCTGCACGGACGGAGAATCGGTCATCGGAGAAGACGCGAGGTGAGCAGCCCTCTACGGCTGTGCTTAGGGCGCTTTTTTAGGGCAGCGTTACGCACCGGGCGGAGTTCACACCGGAAGCCCCCGAATCGGGGAGGGTCGCACGCCGAGTGTTCTCGCCCCTTCGGTGCCTCCGTCAACGGAATTCGTCCCCCGGTCGCCCGCGTGTGCCCCCTCGAACGGCCCCCGTCGGACCCAGGGCCGCATTGAAGGCACGCACCCCGACCGCCGATAACCAGAGGCGAGCGGAACGGAGAGATGCCTCGTCGGCACCGGTCGGAGGGCCTCCAGAGCACCGGAACGAGGCCGCGGTCGCCCGGCCGCCAACACCGCCCCCCTCGTTCGGTGTGCGGCCTCTCTTTCCGACCAGCACGCAGCGGGGCGCAGCCGGACGTGGCACGAATCGGTTGCGCCCCGGCCCCGCGTCGCCTAGACACGTTCCGCGTCGTTGCTTCTGTTGTCTTCTGCCACACGCACAAGAGCATGCATCGGACATTCACCCCTAGCGGGCTGGTCATCGCACTTTTGGGGTTTGTGATGACCCGCTACACCATCACGTTCGCCCACGCGGAGGCGTCGACGGCGTTTGTGGTGGGGGGCATCGTCCCCCTCGTCCTCGGGCTGTCGTTGTCGGTGTGCGGTGTGGCCCTCGCCATCGGCTCGTTCGAGACGTGGTACGTGCGCACCATTGCGCAGTGGACGGTGCTCGGGGCCGGCGTGATCGGCCTGCTCATCGTGGCGACCGTCTACGGAGGCCCGTCCTCCTTCGCCGAAGACGTCCGGACGATCGGCATCTTCTCGAATGTGCTGATCGGGGGCAGCGTGGGCGGGGCCCTCACCGGCGTGTACGCCGCCCAAACCAAAGCCGCCCAGCGCAAACTCCTGAACCGTCAGAATCGGCTCGTCATCCTGAATCGCCTGCTACACGACCGGGTGATGAACGCCGTCACGGTAATCAAAGGCAGCGCCCCGCTCCTGCGGGACGGTGCGGACACGGGACTGGAGTCGGTGGACGCCATTCTGGAAAAGGCCGAGTCCATCGAGGCCGTCATGGGAAGCGTGCACGACCTCGCCGAGCCGGGCGCCGGGGCCGAGCGGCAGCCGGTGGACGTCCCGGAAGCCGTCGAGACGGCCCTCCAGCAGGCACGAGAGAGACACCCCGACGCGACATTCGTGGCCCAATCGCTTCCCTCCGACCTATCGGCGTACGCGAATCACCGGCTGGCGGACGTGGTGGGGCAGTTGCTCAAAAACGGGGCCGAGCACGCCGGCGTGGAGGCCCCCGCGTGGCCGTCGCCCTCGACACGACCCCCGACACCGCGACGATCTCTGTGTCCGACGAGGGGCCCGGGCTGCCGGACAAGAACCGGGAAGCACTGGAGACCGGCACGACCATCTCGGAACAGGGGGCCCCTACGGCGGGGCTCGGGTTGTATCTCGTGCGGCTGTTCGTCCACACGGTTCGGGGATCCGTCCACACAGAGGCGACCGACGCGGGAACCACCGTGTCGATCGCCCTCGAACGCGTCCCCGAGTCCGCCGAAGGCGCGTCCGCCGCCCCGGCAGATTCACCCCTCCTGGGCGTCGCGCCGGCCCGGCTCGGGGCCACCGCCCTGTCAGGGCTGATCGCGGGCGTGGTCATGGGGGTGTACATGCACGTCACCACCGGCGTCGTGCCGGTCATCGGCGCGCTCTACGGCACAAAGAGCCTCGTCGTCGGCGTCCTGACCCACGAGTTTCACAGTCTCGTCTTTGCCCTCATCTACGCCGGCCTCCTCACCCTTCTGCCGCGGTGGTGGCGGACAACCTGGATCGGGACGGCCGGTGTGGGGGCCGTGTGGGGGGCCGTGCTATGGCTCGTGGCGGCGGGACTCGTGATGCCGATCTGGCTTAACCTCGTCGGCATCGCGACCCCGGTCCCGAACCTCAATCCGAACAGCCTGCTGGCGCACCTTCTGTGGGGCACTGTGCTCGCGGTCGGCATCCAGGTGAGCCGGCGGTGGTTTGTCTCGTAGCGCCGCCCGCGCCCCGCGGTTCGTCCGGCTGGGCACAGGGACGCGAGCCGACGTCCTCGGTCTCCCCTATTTTGACCTTCGGCCCCCATGGATGAGCCCCCTGTGGCGGCCCCCGAAACACGGCGTCGGGCGCGCATGGGCCTCACGGGCACTTCGCACAGACTTGTCCGTGTGTTTGCACACTGGGTCGGCCCCGTAACGCCGGCCGGTAGGCCCCGACCACATGTTTGGGGTCCACGTGCTTGGGGTCCACGGACGCTTCTCCCGCCTTGGCCTTCGCCCTACCGTTCTGTAGCTCCCATGCTCGACGCGCTCGCCCGCTACGCCAACTGGCTCCACCTGCAGTGGCCCGCCGGCACGCCCGAAAAACTTCCCAAGGTCGACGACCACTTTCGCACCAACGTCGACGGGGTGTACGTCGTGGGCGACCTGGCTGGGGTCCCCCTCCTCAAATTCTCGGTCGACGGCGGCGCGCGGGCCGTGCGGGACCTGCTCACGCGGGGCATCGACCCCGTGGAGCCGACGGGCGCGGACGGGCCGTACGACGTGGTCATCATCGGCGCGGGGGCCAGCGGCATGGCCGCCGCCCGGGAGGCCCGAACGAGCGGGCTCTCTTTCTGCGTCCTGGAGTCGCAGCGCCGGTTTGCGACGATCAAGGACTTTCAGGCCGGCAAGCCGATCTACACCTACCCGGAGGCAATGACGCCGGCGAGCGACCTCGAGGTGACCGCGCAGGTGAAAGAGGCGCTCGTTGACGAGTTGGAGGCCCAGACAAAGGACCTTCCGGTGCGGCACGCGACGGCCCACCGGATCGACCCGGCCCCCGAGGGCCACGCGGTGGTCACGACCGATGGGGATCGCATCCGGGGCCAGCGCGTGATCGTGGCCATCGGGCGGAGCGGCAACTTCCGAAGCCTGGACGTGCCCGGCGAGGACAAGGACCACGTGCAGCACCGCCTGCACGACCCCACGCGGTGCCGCGGCGACCGGGCCCTGGTCATCGGCGGGGGCGACTCGGCGGCGGAAGCGGCCACTGCGCTCACGGAGGCGGGGGCGGACGTCACCCTCTCGTACCGGCGCGACGAGTTCGTGCGGCCGAAGGAGACGAACGTGGAGCGCCTCTACGAGCGGGCCACGTACCACGAGGGCGAGGGCAGCCTCACCCTCAAGATGCCGACCGACGTGGAGGAGATCCGTGAGGCCGAGGTCGTCCTCTCCGACGAAAACGGCGATACGGAGACGGTCGACGCGGACCACGTCTTCGCGACGGTCGGGCGGGAGGCGCCGCTCGACTTCTTCCGCCGCTCCGGCATCGAGCTGCGCAACGACTGGGGCGAGGTGCCCGACTCGCTGAACGAGGCGCTCTCGGGGCTCGCCTGGCTCAAAGACCTGCGCTGGGACCGCATCACGGCGTTTGCGGCCTTCTTTTTCTTCATGGTGGCCGTCTACAGCTGGAAGGACGGCGGCTGGGTGGGCCAGTGGGCGCAGGCCACCGGGTTCTTCCCGTTCGGCTGGTCCCCCGACACGAGCGGAACGGGCGCGCTCGACATTCTGCTGACGTCGATGCAGAAGCCGGGCTTCTACTACACGTTCGCCTACTCGGCGCTCGTGGTCGTCTTCGGGGTCAAACGCATCCGGCGGCGCAAAACGCCCTACATCAAGGTGCAGACCCTTACCCTGATGGGCATTCAGGTGCTGCCGCTCTTCATCCTTCCGGAATTCGTCCTTCCCTACCTCGGGGCGAACGGCCTCCTGCCCACCGGCGTCCTCGACGCCCTCTTCCCCACCAGCGAGTACGCGGTCCACGGGCGCCAGTACTGGCGGGCCTACGGCTTTATCTTGGCCTGGCCCCTCTTCATCTGGAACGTGTTCACCACCGACCCGCTCTGGTGGTGGCTCGCCATCTGCTTCGTGCAGACCTTCGTGCTGATCCCCGGGATGATCTACTTCTGGGGGAAGGGGGCCTACTGCGGCTGGATCTGCACCTGCGGCGCCCTGGCCGAGACCCTCGGCGACCAGCACCGCGAGAAGATGCCGCACGGCCCCGGCTGGAATAAGCTCAACCTGGCGGGGCAGGTCATCATGGGGGTGGCGTTTGCGCTGCTGGTCCTGCGCATCGGCGGGTGGATCTGGCCGGGCAGCGGGGCGGCGGAGGCCTACCGGGCCGTCCTCTACGGCGGGGGCCTCGGCCTGGGCTACAGCTGGGTGGTGGACATTCTGCTGGCCGGCATGGTGGGCTTCGGGGTGTACTTCTGGCTCAGCGGGCGCTTCTGGTGCCGCTTTTTCTGTCCCCTGGCGGCGATTATGCACATCTACCACCGGTTCAGCCGCTTCCGCATCCTGGCGGACAAGAAGAAGTGCATCTCGTGCAACCAGTGCACGAGCGTCTGCCACCAGGGCATCGACGTGATGGCGTACGCCCAGACGGGCACGCCGATGGACGACCCGGAGTGCGTCCGGTGCTCGGCGTGCGTGGAGACGTGCCCGACCGGTGTGCTCGAATTTGGACAGGTGCAGCCCAACACCGGCGAGGTGATCCACCGCGACGCACTGGAGGCCTCGCTCACCCGCATCCAGGAGCACGAAAACGGCACCGCGGCGTAGTGTCGCCCCGGCCTGTTGCGGGCCGCCCGCCACGCCCCCGTTGCGTCCCGAACCTGGCACTAATCTTGCTGTTCTCTATACTTTGCCCAGGGCCTTCGCGCTGGCCGAATCGTTGGCCTGGGAGAGTCGTAGTAGGACACCAATACAAAACGAACGTGAAGCCCCAAAGTGAAGCGCTCGCTGACCGCCTGCCGGGCGGCGCGCTTCACGTCTCCCTTTTGCTCCAGCCCGCACCGCAATGCCCGCAAGCGAGACGCAGGGCGGCCCCCCGCCCGACGACCATACAGGCGCGGAGCCCCCCCCACCTCTGCCCGAACAGTCCGACTTCGCGGACGCCGTGCTGGCGGCCATGCCCGATCCGGTGTTTGTGTTCGGCCCGCAGAACACACTCGCGTGGGGCAACGCTCCCCTCCAACAGGCCACCGGGCACTCGGCCGCTGCCCTCCGCGGAAAAAGCCTGCCGGAACTGTTCGGGAAGGGCGACGCCGCGGCCGTCGAACAGGCCCTCGGTGCCGTGCGGGCGGGGCGCGACACCGCACCGGCGGAGGTTGCGCTTCTTCCTCGCGAAGGCCCCCCCCGCCCGTGTACGTTCACTGCGCGGCCGCTGTCCGGCGACGTGGGGCCGCCAAACTGCGTCGTGGGCATTGCGCGGATGGCGCCCCTGTCTACGGCCCAGGACGAAACGCTCCGGCTCGAACGCGACCGGCTGGCGGCGCTGTACACGGGCCTGCCGAGCCCGGTGGTGCACTACGAGGTACAGGGCGGGGCCGCCATCGCCCGTGGCGCCAACGTGGCGTTCGAGGAGGCCTTCGGCGTATCCCGGAGCGAGGTGGTCGGCCACGACCTCGATGCGCTTCTCGCCCCCGACGAACGGCTCTCCCAGGCCGAGACGCTCACCCGACGGGCCGTGGAGGAGGGCAGTGTGCAGGCCGAAGTGATCCGCGAAACGAACAAAGGGCGCCGGCACTTCCGGCTCAACTCGGTGCTGTTTTCCGATAGCGAGACGCCGGAAGGGTATGCGATCTACACCGACATCACCGAGCAGAAGGAACGGGAGCAGACGCTGCGCGACGAGCAGGACGCCCTGCGGTCGATGTACCGCATCACCGCCGACCGAAACGCCTCCTTCGACGACAAGGTGCGCCGCCTCATTGAGCTCGGGTGCGCGTACCTGGACCTCCCGTACGGGTTTTTGACCCGCATCTCGGACGGCACGCAGCACATCCTCCAGGCGACGGGGGACCACCCGTTGCTCCAACCCGGCAAGTCGTGCCCCCTCTCCGAATCGTACTGCCGAAAGACGGTGGAGGAGGGGACCCTGCTGGCCGTGCAGGACGCCGCGGCTGCGGGCTGGACGAGCGACCCGGCCCACGAGAAATTCGGGTTGGGCACCTACATCGGCTCGCAAATCCTGGTCGACGGGACGCTCTACGGCACGCTGTGCTTCGCGGCCTCCGGCGCCCGCCCCACCGCGTTCACGGAGCGGGAGCGGACCTTCGTGGAGCTGATGTCCCGGTGGGCGAGCTACGAGCTCGAGCACCGCCGCGCCACCGAGCAGCTTGAGCGCCAGAACGAACGGCTCGATAACTTCGCCGGCCTCGTGGCCCACGACCTCCGAAACCCACTCAACGTGGCGAAGGGCCGCCTCGAGCTCGTGAAGGACACGGAGGACCTGAGCCACCTTTCGGCCATCGACCGGGCCCTGGAGCGGATGGACGAGATCATCGAGGACCTGCTGGCAATTACCTGGGGCGGGCAAAAACTCAGCGACGAGGACCTAGAATACTGTGACCTTGCCTCCCTGATTGCGTCGTGCTGGGAGCGCGTCGACGTGCCGGAGGCCGGCCTCGTGGCCGACGACCCCCCCCGTGTGCGCGCCGACGCAAACCGCCTCCAGCGGCTTCTGGAAAACCTGTTCCGCAACGCCATCGAGCACGGAGGCGAGGACGTAACCCTCCGGATCGGCGCGCTCGACGACGGGTTCTTCGTGGAGGACGACGGCCCGGGCATCCCGTCCGATCAGCAGGAGGAGGTGCTCAAGGCCGGGTACTCGTCGGACGAGGAGGGCACGGGGCTCGGCCTGAGCATCGTGAAGACCATCGTGGACGCCCACGGATGGGCCCTCGCCCTGACGGAGGGGCGCGACGGCGGGGCGCGCTTCGAGGTTACCGGCGCCGAGGTGGACCGCGAGTAGGCTTGGGCCGCGCGCGGCGCAGAACCGATGGGCGGGACCATGCTCGGCATGGGAGGTCCTACGCCTCCCCCATCGATTCGGTCGTCCCGCCCTCGGCCACTTCGGCCTCCGGCGACGTGGCCTTGGGAAGCCGCACGGTGAAGCAGCTGCCGGCCCCTTTCGCCGTCTCGACGTCGACCTGCCCCCCCATCTCCTCCGTCGCCTTCTGGGTCACCGCCAGCCCCACGCCGCTGCCCTCGTAGGCCCGGCCGAGGCCCTCCGACGCCTGCCGGAACGGCTTGAACAGATCGTCGGCCAGCGCCGGGTCCATCCCAATCCCGGTGTCCTCAACCTCCAAGACCGCCCAGCCGTCCGCCCAAAACACCCGGACGTAGACGCCTCCCTCCTCGGTGTACTTGATGGCGTTGGAGACCAGGTTCTGTAGCACGATCTGCACGCTGCCCGCATCGGCGCGGGCCCACACCTCCGGGCGGCCCGTCTCGACCGTCAGCCCCAGCCCCTTCTCTGTCGCCTGCGGCCGCAGCTCCTCGGCGGCGCGGCGCGCCTTCCTGACCAGGTCGACCGGCTCCGTTTCGAGCCCCATCTGCCCCGCCTCCAGTTTTGAGAGGTTCAACACCCCGTCGAGCGTGTCGAGCAGGCGGCGCCCGCTCCGCTCGATGAGCCCGGCAAACCGACCGGTATTGCCGTCCCCGGCGCCGACCTCGTCGCCGAGGGCCTCGGCAAACCCGATGATCGAGGTGAGGGGCGTGCGGATTTCGTGGCTCATGTTCGCCAGGAAGGCCGACTTCAGCCGGGCCGCCTCCTCGGCCTGATCCCGCGCCACCTCCGCCTCCGTTCGGGCCCGCTCCGCCTCATCCTTCGCCGCACGCAGGGCCTCCTCCCGGTCGAGTCGGTCGAGCGTCGCCGTGGCGTAGCTTCCGAGCACCTCAATCAGGTGCGTGTCGAACCCACTGATCGCGCCGGGCTCCGGCGACGCCACCGCGAAGGTGCCGTGCGCGCCGATCGGGACCACCACGACCGATCGCAGGTCGCCGTGCGCAGCCGGGTCGCCCGCCTCCGCCTCCTCCACGTCGTCAACCGCGAGCGTGTTGCCGCTCCGGTATACCTCCGCGACGGCACTGTCCCCCTCAATGTTAAAATCCGGCCGCTCGGGCATGAACGTGAAGGTAGCCGCCGACACGTCGAACGCCTTCAGGGCCCCGTCCTCGGCGAAGCGCACCGACACGCCCCGATAGCCCAGCACCTCCCGGACGAGGTCAATGAGGGCCTCCGCGACCTCCGTGCGACTGGCAGCCCGGAGCAGGTGATCGGTCGCCGAGTAGAGGGCCTCCACTTTCATCTGCCGGTCCTTCAGCTCCGCCTCCCGCCGGGTCAACTCTCGGGTTCGGCGCCGCACGGCGGACCGTAGGAACAGGATCACCGCAACCGAGACCACGCCAAGCCCTCCGACGCCCAGCAGGGCCCAGCGCAGGTAGGTCCACGCCTGCCCGACGTGGGCCAGGTCGTCTTCGCCGCGGGGGAGGATCTGGTAGGAAAGATCGTACTGACTGATGATGCCCGTCACTTCCACCCGGTCGCCCTCGTCGAACCGCCCCAGACGGATGCGCTCCGTGTGTTGGTTCGACACGAACACGGTGAGCTGAGCGTCGGACGACTCGTCC